>RXJC01000498.1 GCA_003963435.1 Bradyrhizobiaceae bacterium
AGCTCGGCTTCCTGCCGCGCATGCAGATCCGCCACACCACCAGCGATGCGATCGGCCAGATCTACGTGCCGCTGGTGAACTGGCTGCTCGCCGCCGCAACGCTGGGCGCCGTCCTGAGCTTCGGCTCCTCGGACGCCCTCGCCGGCGCCTACGGCATCGCGGTCTCGCTGCTGATGGCGATCACCACCCTGCTGGCCGCGTTGGTCGCGATCCAGTGGGGTTTTTCGCCCTGGCTCGTCGTTGCGGTCAACGGCTTCTTCTTCGCGATCGACTTGATCTTCTTCTCGGCGAACTCGATCAAGCTGTTCGAGGGCGGCTGGTTTCCGCTGCTGCTCGCCGGCCTCGTCGCCTTCCTGATGCTGACCTGGCGGGCCGGCGTGAAGCTGGTCGAAGCGGCACGCGCCCGGCTGCGCCAGCCCGAGGAGGACCTGATCGAGACCGCGGTCAACAAATGCCATGCGAGGTTGCCCGGGACCGCCGTGTTCCTGGCCTCTGCGCCGCGCGGCGTTCCGCTCGCGCTCACCCAGTTCGTCAGGCACAACCGCGTGCTGCACGAGCGCGTGCTGCTGGTCACGGTGCTGATCGAGGAATCCCCGCACATCCCCGACGAGGAACGCGCCGAGGTGATCGAGATCATTCCCGGCATCACCCGCGTGGTCCTGCACTACGGCTTCATGCAGAACCCGACGATCTACGAAGGGCTGAAGCTGGTCTGCCGGCAAGCCAAGCTGCCCGGCGTCGATCTCTCCGACATCACCTATTATGTCGGCCGCGAGACCATCATCCCGCGCGAGGATGTCCCGGGCATGTGGGTCTGGCGTGAAGGCGTGTTCGCCTTCCTGCAACGCAACGCCGAACGCTCGGCCGCCTTCTTCGGCGTGCCGACCAAGCAGGTGGTGGAGTTCGGCACGGAGCTGGAGATTTAGCCGAGCGAGCAGCCCGGCCTATTTCGGCGGCGCCCGTAGCCGCCGGACCGCCCAGCCGTCGTTGAAGCGACGAGGATCGCGTTGCAGTTTGCGGATCAAGACGACGTTGGGCCGTTGGCGTCGCGCATAGATTGTGCGAGCGAACCATCTTGCAGCATCGCAATGAAAACTGCATGACGTCGTTCGACGTCACGAAGATCGGCGGGTGTCGCGAGATTGCGTTGGGCGTCTGCGGCCACCAGATCGGCATGCACCCGAAGACTCGCCATCCGTGCGAAATCGCGTTCGACGCTCACGACCGCCGTGAGTACGTCGAGCATCCGGATGAGAACAGCTGCGTTGGACGATGCGCTCTGACGGATCATGTGGAACATCGCGTTTAGGAGCCCGTCGTACTGAAGGTTGGGCACGACCAGTACGGGACGATTGTCACGCATGAAAACGCCCGCGGGCAGATGGCGTGGCGCGATCAGGCAAAGGGCGGCTCCAAGCCGGTCAAGTGCGCTCATCGCGGTGTGAGGATCGTTGATGCCGGGCGACAAGGCCCGCACCGCCACCTCCACCAATTGTCGGACTGCGAACGCGAGATCCGCCGAACTGACGCGCTGCTGCCCAAGGGCGGTCCCGTTGCGGATCGCGGTGTCCGCTCCTTCCACAAAGGGCGCCATGATCGCGATGGGTGCTCCGGGGAAGACATAGTGGCCCGGCCTGACCAGCAACCGGATCGACGTCCCGCGTTCCGCAGCCCAGTCGGAGAGTCCCTGTTCGTCGATGTGCTGCAGATAGCCCTGTCTATGATCGGTGATCGTCGTCCCGGTCCTCCAGAACTCAAGCGGCGGCGGAGCGATCTGCCGCTTGTCCGTCGTCAATCTTGCGATCGCCGATTGGACTTCATCACTTACGAGCTCGATGACGGTGTCGACATTGATGCGGCCGGCCATGTGGCCGACGAAGTACACGAGCGTCGCGACACAGAGGAACGCCGATATGATCGCAACCGTGAGCGAAAGATGCGGAATGAAAGCACCCTCGTCCTGGGTGCGCACACTGCGAAGCACGATCAGCGCATAGGAAAACGTGCCAAGAAATATTCCGAGCGTGAATTGGTTGCCGCGATCTCTGGTGAAATTTCGAAGGAGGCGCGGCCCCATCTGCCCAGCCGCCAGCGACAAGGCTGCGATGGTAATCGAGAATACGGTACCGGCGACGCCAATGGTCGACGAGGCAACAGCTCCCAGCAAGGTGCGGGCACCCGTTGCACCGCCGTCATACAGCCATCCTTCGAGAAGCCAGCGGGGCAGCGATCTGCCGCGGTCGAGTTCCACCAGGCCGAATGCGGACAGCACAGCCGCCAAGACGATCCCGGCCGGAAGCAGCCAGAACGACTCGGACAGATCATCCAGCAACTTGCGGAGGCGCGCGGTCACCAGTCACATTCCCTAGATCCTGATGACCAAGGCAATAAACTCACGCCGCAAGAGTTTCCGAGATGACACGGGCATTCGACTAACGGACCCAGACTCAACAAGCCCGTCGGATGCCGTCCCCCTTCGAAGCCTTTTATGCAGCGCGCCACGACGTCGCAGCAGCGCTAGCAGCCAGCGACCGCTGCATTACTCCCCGTTCGCGCCGTTGCCGCTCTCGGCCTCTTCCGTGATGTGCTCGACCGACACGACATGTTCGTCCTCGGCGGTGTCGAACACGATCACGCCTTGCGTCGAGCGGCCGGCGACACGGATGCCTTCGACCGGACAGCGGATCAGCTGACCCTTGTCGGTGACCAGCATGATCTGATCGGCATCCTCCACGGGGAAGGACGCGACAAGGTTGCCGTTGCGGCTGTTGACGCTCATGGCAACGATGCCTTTGCCGCCGCGGCCCGTGGTGCGGTACTCGTAGGACGAGGTCCGCTTGCCATAGCCATTGACGGACACGGTGAGCACGACCTGCTCCTGGGCCGACATCTCGGCATAACGCTCCTGCGCGAGCTGGAAGCTGCCGGAGGTCTCCTCGGCCTCGCTGTCCACGGCTGCCTCGTCGGCCGCGGCTTCGCCGGCGACCGCGCGGCGCATCTTCAAATAGGCCGAGCGCTCGTCCGAGGTGGTCTCGACGTGGCGCAGGATCGCCAGCGAAATCACCTTGTCGCCGTCGGCGAGCGCGATGCCGCGCACGCCCATCGAGGTGCGCCCGGTGAACACGCGCACGTCGGTGACGGGGAAGCGGATGCACTGGCCGCCGGCGGCGGTCAGCAGCACGTCGTCGCGCTCGGTGCAGATCTGCACGTCGACGATCGCCTCGTTGTCGTCGAGCTTCATCGCGATGATGCCGGAGCGGCGGACGTCGACGAAGTCCGACAGCTTGTTGCGCCGGACGTTGCCGCCGGTCGTGGCGAACATCACGTCGAGGTTGCCCCAAGTGGATTCGTCCTCCGGCAGCGGCATGATCGTGGTGATGCGCTCGCCCTGCTCCAGCGGCAGGATGTTGATCAGCGCCTTGCCGCGCGCGTTGGGAGCAGCCATCGGCAGACGCCAGACCTTCTCCTTGTAGACTTGGCCGCGCGAGGAGAAGAACAGCACAGGAGTATGAGTCGATGCGACAAACAGCCGGCTGACGAAATCCTCGTCGCGGGTCTGCATGCCGGAACGGCCCTTGCCGCCGCGGCGCTGCGCGCGATAGGCCGACAGCGGCACGCGCTTGACGTAGCCGGCGTGCGAGACGGTGACGACCATGTCCTCGCGCTGGATCAGGTCCTCGTCCTCGACCTCGCCCTCCTGCTCCATGATCACGGTGCGGCGCGGGGTGGCGAACTCGGCCTTCACCTCGGCAAGCTCGGTCTTGATGATGTCGAGGATGCGGGCGCGGGAGCGCAGGATCGCCAGATATTCGCCGATCTCGCCGGCGAGCTTTGCCAGCTCCTCGCCGATCTCGTCGCGGCCGAGCGCCGTGAGGCGCGCCAGGCGCAGTTCCAGGATCGCCCTCGCCTGCTCCAGCGACAGGCGGACGGTGCCGTCCTCGTTGATGCGGTGACGGGGATCGTCGATCAGCGTGATGATGTCCTCGACGTCGCGCGCGGGCCAGTCGCGCGTCATCAGGGTCTCGCGCGCGGCGGCCGGCGTCGGCGAGTGCCGGATCACCTTGATGATCTCGTCGATGTTGGCGACCGCAATCGCAAGGCCGACCTGCTCGTGTGCGCGCTCGCGCGCCTTGCGCAGCTTGTACTTGGTGCGGCGGGTGACGACCTGCTCGCGGAAGCCGACGAAGATCGTCAGCATGTCCTTCAGGTTCATCGTCTGCGGACGGCCGCTGTCGAGCGCGACGGCGTTGACGCCGAACGAGGTCTGCAGCGGCGTGAACTTGTAGAGCTGGTTGAGGACGACGTCGGGCACCGCGTCGCGCTTGAGCTCGATCACGACCCGGTAGCCGTCACGATCGGACTCGTCGCGCAGATCGGAGATGCCCTCGATCTTCTTTTCCTTGTAGAGCTCGGCGATGCGTTCGACCATCGTCGCCTTGTTCACCTGATACGGGATCTCGGTGACGACGATCGCCTCACGTTCCTTCCGGATGGTCTCGAAGGTGACCTTGCCGCGCATCACGATGGAGCCGCGACCGAGATGGTAAGCGCTGCGGATGCCCTGGCGTCCGAGGATGATGCCGCCGGTCGGGAAGTCCGGGCCCGGGATGATGCCGTTGAGCTCGTCGATGGTCAGCGAGGGATTGTCGATCAGCGCCACGCAGGCGTCGATCACCTCGCCGAGATTGTGCGGCGGGATGTTGGTGGCCATGCCGACCGCGATGCCACCCGCGCCGTTGACCAAAAGGTTCGGGAACCGCGCCGGTAGAACCACCGGCTCCCTTTCGGAGCCGTCGTAATTGTCCTGGAAATCGACCGTGTCGTCGTCGATGTCCTCGAGCAGCTTCAGCGCGATCTTGGTCAGGCGGGATTCGGTGTAGCGCATTGCCGCCGCCGGATCGCCGTCGACCGAGCCGAAATTGCCCTGGCCGTCGATCAGCGGCGCGCGCATCGAGAAGTCCTGCGCCATGCGCACCAAGGCGTCGTAGATCGCCTGGTCGCCATGGGGGTGGTACTTACCCATGACCTCACCGACGGCACCGGCGGACTTCTTGTGCTTCTTGTCCGGGGTGTCGCCGCGATTGTGCATCGCGTACAGGATGCGGCGATGCACCGGCTTCAACCCGTCGCGCGCATCGGGCAGCGCACGCGACACGATCACGCTCATGGCGTAGTCGAGATAGGACTTCTTCATCTCCTCGTAGATGGAGACGGGGCGAATGTCCGAGGGTTGCGCCGGCTGGTCGCCGGGCTTGTTGTCGTCGTCAGCCAAGGGGGAATCCGGTGAGTTTTTGTCTGGGAATCATATAGCGCATCGCACCTGTGATAACCACCCTTGGCGGGCCCGAGAAAGTGCTTTTTCCGTCTATTTTTCCAATAACTTAAGGCCCTGCAGCGGGCATCCTGGATGAGCCTGGAACCGGCCCTTCGCAATCCCCTCTGCCGCCGCGGTCAATCGCCCGGCGCGAGCGCACCGTCGGCCCGCGACTGGGCGCAAATCGAGCTCAAGCCAAACATGAAGCGGGCCCGGAAATTCCGAGCCCTTTCTGTCGATTAGTAAGGTTTGCTGACACGACGTGGAAGGCGCCGCTGAGCCCAGCCGGCGCGCCCCACCGTCCGATCCGTTCTCAGAACGGGATATCGTCGTCCATGTCGCTATTGCGGCCACCGCCGCCGGCGGCAACAGGACGGCGCGGTGCGCTGCTGACGGAGCCCGAGGAGCCGAAATCGCCGCCCGGCTCGTCACCGAAGCTGCCGCCGCCTCCACCGCCGCCGCGGCCATCAAGCATCGTAAGCGTCGAGTTGAAGCCCTGCAGCACGATCTCGGTCGAATATTTCTCGACGCCGCTCTGGTCGGTGTACTTGCGGGTCTGGAGCGCGCCCTCGATGTAAACCTTGGCGCCCTTCTTCAGATACTGTTCGACGATCTTGCAAAGCGGCTCAGAGAAGATCACGACGCGATGCCACTCGGTCTTCTCCTTGCGCTCGCCGGTGTTCTTGTCGCGCCAGGTGTCCGAGGTGGCAATGCTCAGATTCGCAATCGGCCGCCCGTCCTGGGTGCGGCGGATTTCAGGGTCCTTGCCGAGATTTCCAACCAGAATGACCTTGTTGACGCTTCCCGCCATCGCCGCTCTCCGCTCCGAATGCCACTGAATTTCAAAAGGACCGAGCGTGCTGCCCGCGTTCCTCGGTGCCCTGTCGAGGCGACCGTATACGCTTGCGGGGCGCTGCTCTGTCCGTCACCTCAAGGTTATCCCCACATATAGCACTGGCTACCGATTTGTTCCAGATTTGTTCCCTCGAATGTCGGGCTCAAATGTGGGGGCCGGATGGCGCTCATGTGGCGCCGGAGAGGCGCGCAGTATGGAACCAGATCGGGTTCCCCTGAAACGCAGAATTCGCTTAGCCTTCACTAGCTTAGACGCATGTCGATTGACTTCAACTGTGGCACCTCGGGCACGGACTCTGCCGCCCGATTGGGCTACGCTTGCCTCGAAATGATGCGAATGGGCCTCGCGCCAGATGGTCCGCCTCCGGGGACTTCAGGAGCCGGATTTTTATGGGGAGATTGCTATGCAGAAGATTCTAATCGGCCTCGCTAGCGCAGTTGCGCTGACCCTCTCGGCTCCGGCGAGCGCGGCGGATCTTGCCGCACGTCCTTACACGAAGGCGCCGATGGTTGCGCCTGCCCCCATCTATACCTGGACCGGCTTCTATGTCGGTGTGCAGGGCGGCGGCGGCTGGGGCCGCAGTGACGAGACCTTCTTTGGCGCGCCGAATACGGCGATCTTCGCCGGAAGCCAGGACTACGATACCAGCGGCGGGTTCGTCGGCGGCGTGTTCGGCTATAACTGGCAGTCCGGTCCGGCCGTGTTCGGCATCGAAGGCGATTATCACTGGGCGGATATCAACGGCCGTTCGGCCGAGGTCAATGCCGGCCTAGGAGACACCTATTTCACGAAGCTCCGCGGCTTCGGCGACATCAAGGGCCGCCTCGGCTATTCGACCGGTCCTGCGCTGTGGTTCGTCAGTGGCGGTGCCGCTGTCGGCGACTTCCAACATCGCTATGACGGCATTCCCGGCAACGTCTTCGTTCAGAACAACACCCGCTGGGGTTGGACCGTCGGCGCCGGCGCGGAATACATGTTCGCTCCAAACTGGTCGGCCAAGATTGAGTACAACTATATCGATTTCGGCAGGAGCACGATCCAGTACACGCCTGTCGTGACCAATCGATCGGAGTGGTCCGATACCGTTCACACCGTGAAGGCCGGCGTGAACTACCATTTCAACTGGGGTACCCCGGTGGTTGCGAAGTACTGAGACATCTGAAATCAACCGTCAAAAGGCCGGCTCGCGCCGGCCTTTTTCGTTGAGTTCCCCAATCGCAACAATGAGTCAGTATCCATTACATTTTGCGGCTGTTGTGACTTTTCGGAGACACAACTTGCAGCTTCAATGGTGTAAGACGCCGCCAGTTGGACCAACGCGTCCGATGCCTTCCATCCGAGGAAGGCAAAATCAGAAACCGGGACTGGGATAAACTTAGAAAATGAAAAAGCTTCTGTTGGCTTCGGCCGCTCTGTTCGCTCTCGCCGCCCCCGCTTCGGCTGCCGATCTGGCCGCCCGCCCCTACACCAAGGCTCCGGTCGCTCCGCTGGCTTCGGTCTACAACTGGACCGGCTTCTACCTCGGTATCGTCGGTGGCGGCGCCTGGGAAGCCTCGTCGGGCGACCCGAAGATGCAGGGTGGCTTCGTCGGCGGCACCGCCGGCTACAACTGGCAGACCGGCAACGTCGTGTTCGGCCTCGAGGCTGATGCCGCCTGGGCTGACGTCAGCGCCTCGGCCGCTGGTACCGTGTTCGTCCCCGGCGTCGGTGGCATCCCCGCCTCGCTGAGCTCCAAGACCGACGCGATGGGCACCGTGCGCGGCCGCATCGGCTGGGCCGTCAACAACGTGCTGCTCTACGGCACCGGTGGTTACGCCTGGATCGACAACAAGCTCACCGCGACCCTGGGCGGCCTCTCGGCCTCCGACAGCAAGTTCCACTCGGGCTGGACCGTCGGCGCCGGCGTCGAGGCCTTCTTCGCTCCGCAGTGGTCGGTCAAGGGCGAGTATCTCTATCGCAGCCTCGGCGGCGAGACCTACTTCTCGGGC
>RXJC01000167.1:0-10291 GCA_003963435.1 Bradyrhizobiaceae bacterium
GAGAAGCCGTGCTGCCGCTGCAGGTCGATCAGCAGGTTGATCACCTGCGCCTGGATCGAGACGTCGAGCGCGGAGACCGGCTCGTCGCAGACGATCAGCCGCGGCCCCAGCGCCAGCGCGCGTGCGATGCAGATGCGCTGGCGCTGGCCGCCGGAGAATTGATGCGGAAAATTGCTCATCTGGTCGGGACGCAAGCCGACCTGCTCGAACAGCTTTGCGACCCGCGCTTCCAGGTCCTTGCCGCTTGCAAGCCCATGCACGGCGAGCGGCTCGCCGACGATGTCGCCGGCGGTCATGCGCGGATTGAGCGAGGCAAACGGGTCCTGGAATACGATCTGCATCGAGCGGCGGTGCGGGCGCAGCGCCGTCTTGGACAGGTGCGTGATGTCCTCACCGTCGAGGCGGATTTGCCCCGAGGTCGGCTCGACCAGCCGCAGCACGCTGCGCGCCACCGTCGACTTGCCGCAGCCGGATTCGCCGACGAGCCCGAGCGTCTCCCCAGCTTCAAGCGAGAACGAGACGCCGTCCACCGAGTGCACAGTGCCGACCTGCCGGCGCAGCACGCCGGCGCGCACCGGGTAGTGCTTCTTCAAGTTGGTGACCTCGAGCAGCGCCTTGGTCATGCCACCTCCGCAATCTCGGCCGCGCGCCAGCAGGCGGCGAGATGGCCGCCGCCCCAGTCTTCGAGCGGCGGGTATTCGGCCTCGCAGCGTTTGATCGCGAGCTTGCAACGTGGCGCAAAGGCGCATCCCTTCGGCAGTCGCACCAGCGACGGAACGGTGCCGGGGATTTCGTTCAGCCGCGCCGGTGCGGCGATTCCCGGGGTGGGGACCGCGGGGATCGAGGCCATCAGCCCGCGCGTATAGGGATGCTTCGGCGCGGCGAACAGCGCCTCGACGCTGGCTTCCTCGACCTTCCGCCCCGCATACATCACGATCACGCGCTGCGCCGTCTGCGCGACGACGCCGAGATCGTGCGTGATCAGCACGAGCCCCGTGCCGAGCTCCTTCTGCAGGTCGAGGATCAGCGCCAGGATCTGCGCCTGGATGGTGACGTCAAGCGCGGTGGTCGGCTCGTCCGCGATCAACAGCGCCGGCCGGCACGCCAGAGCCATCGCGATCATCGCGCGCTGGCGCATGCCGCCGGAGAGCTGATGCGGATATTCGCGCGCGCGCCGCGCCGGCTCAGGAATGCGCACCAGGCGCAGCATCTCGACGGCGATCTCCCGGGCCTCCCTGGCCGACAGGTTCCGATGCAGCCGCACGGCTTCGACGATCTGATCGCCGATCCGCATCACCGGATTGAGCGAGGTCATCGGCTCCTGGAAGATCATGGAGATGCGATTGCCCCGGACCGCGCGCATCTCCGCTTCGTCCAGAGCCAGCAGGTCGGTGCCTTCCAGCGCAATGGAGCCGCCGACGATGCGGCCGGGCGGATCGGGCACCAGCCGCATCAGCGACAGCGCGGTGACGCTCTTGCCGCAGCCGGACTCGCCGACGATCGCCAGGGTCTCGCCGCGCCTCACGCTGAAGGAGAGATCGTCGACGGCCTTGAACAGGCCGGAATTGGTGAAGAACACCGTCTTCAGGTTCTTCACGTCGAGCACGAGATCGGATTTGTCCGCCATCAGCCGCGTTGCCTCGGATCCAGAATGTCGCGCAGCGCGTCGCCGAACAGATTGGCGCCGAACACGGCGAGACTGATGGCGATGCCCGGGAAGATCACCAGCCAGGGCGCGGTGCGGACATATTCGGCGGCGGATTCGGAGAGCATGCGGCCCCAGGACGGATAAGGCTCGGGAATGCCGAGGCCGAGGAAGGAGAGCGAAGCCTCGGTCAGGATGGTCGAGCCGAGCTGGGCGGTGGCGAGCACGATCAGCGGCGCCAGCGTGTTCGGCAGCACGTGGCGGAGCGCGATGCGCACCTCGCTCATGCCGATCGACTTGGCGGCTTCGACGAAGGGCTGCTCACGCAGCGCCAGGGTGTTGGCGCGGGTGACGCGCGACACGGTCGGGATCAGCGGAATGGCGATGGCGATGATGACGTTCGGCAGGGATGGGCCCAACGCCGCCGTCATGATCAGGGCCAGCACCAAGAGCGGCAGTGCCTGCAGCACGTCGGACACGCGCTGGAACACCAGATCGACCCAGCCGGAGAGATAGCCCGACGTCAGCCCGACAATGACGCCGATTGTGCCGCCGAGTGCGGTCGAGCCGATGCCGACGGCGAGCGAGATCCGCGCGCCGTGGATGATGCGGCTGAACACGTCGCGGCCGAAGGAATCGGTTCCCATCCAGTGCGCCCAGCTCGGGCGCGCCAGCGCGCGCGCGGAGTCGATGGTGAGGGGATCGTAGCGCGCGATGAAGTCGGCAAAGATCGCGGTGAGCACGAACACCGTCATGATGGTGAGCCCGGCCGCGCCCAGCACGTGCCGCTGCGCCAGAAACAGCACGCGCCGCCAGCCTCCGGTCGCATGCGCGCCGGCCCGCCGGAGTTCAACGTCGAAGTCGATCGCGGCCAAACAGCTCTCCTAATCCGTGTACCTGATCCGCGGGTCGAACACCGCGTAGAGCATGTCGACGGTGAAATTCGCGACCACCACGACCACGGCGATGAGCATCACAAGGTTCTGCACGATCGGATAGTCGCGCCAGCGGATCGCCTCGACCAGGAAGCGGGCGACGCCGGGGATGTTGAACACGGTCTCGGTGACGATCAGGCCGCCGATCAGGAACGCCGCCTCGATGCCGATCACCGTGATGACGGGCAGGATGGCGTTCTTCAGCGCGTGTTGATAGTTCACGGCCGTCTCGGAGGCGCCCTTGGCGCGCGCGGTGCGGATGTAATCCTGCCGCAGCACCTCCAGCATCGAGGATCGCGTGATGCGCATGGTCAGCGCAGCACTACGAAAGCCGACGGCGGCCGCCGGAATGGCATAGGTTGCGAACGCCTCCAGCCAGGTCTTCGGGTTCGGATTGAAGATCGGTATCTGGCCGAACATCGCGACCGCTGCGGTGAGGATGAGCAGACCCAGCCAGAACGACGGCAGCGACAATCCGCTCAGGCTCACCACGCGCAGGGCGTAATCGAGCCGCGTACCCTGCTTCACCGCACTGATGACGCCCAGGGGAATGCCGATCGAGGCCGAGAACAGCAATGCAAGGCCGGCAAGCTTGGCCGTGATCGGGATGCGCGGCAGGATCTCCTGCAGTGCCGGCTTCTCCGAGACGTAGGAGTAGCCGAAGTCGCCGCGCAGAAAGCCGCTGATCCAGTGCCAATATTGCACGATCATCGGCTGGTCGATGCCGAGCTCCTTCTCCAGATTGGCCTTGTCGGCGGGATCGACATAGCCGGCTGCTGCGAACAGGATGTCGACGATGTTGCCGGGCACGATGCGCAGCAGAACGAAGATGACGACCGAGATCCCGAACAGGGTCACGAGCATCAGAAGCAGGCGTCGCACCAGATAGGCAAACATCATTCGCCCTCCGCGAGCCGCTGGAGCATGATCCAGGAAAGTGCGTAGCGGCTTTCCGAGAAGACCATGCTCAAGACCAAAATCCCAACGTCTTCAGCCTGACGTGCTATTTGTCGAGCCACACGTCCTCGAAGCGAAAGCCGTTATAGGAGCTGTTCGACATGATCGTGACGCCCTTGACATAGGGCTGCCAGCACGTGCCGGCCCGTGCATGGAAGATGATCGGGCGGGCGACGTCCTCCTGCAGCTTCTTGTCGATCTCCCAGACCAGCGGCTTGCGCTTGCTGATGTCGATCTCCTGCGATTGCGCGTCGAACAGCTTCTCGATCTCCTTGTTGCAGTAATTGGTGTAGTTCCGTTCCGAGCCGCAGGAATAGTTCTCGTAGAAGGACTGGTCGGGATCGTCGACGGAATTGCCGGTCAGATTGAGGCCGAGCATGTAGTCCTTGCGGGCGACCTTCGGGAACCAGTTCGCGGTTTCCACCACGTCGAGCTCGCCGTCGATATAGATGTTCTTGAGCTGGTCGATCAGGATCACGGCGGGGTCGCGATATTCGGCGAGATTGCGCGTCGAGACCTTCACCGCGAGATGCTTGTCGGGGCCGTAACCCGCCTTCTGCATCAGCTTCTTCGCTTCCTCGCGGTTCGCTTTCACATCCGGGCCATAGCCCGGAATGGTCTCCAGCTTGTCCTTGGGCATGCCCCAGATGCCTTGCGGCGGCGGCAGCATGGTGCCGCCGATATCGGCCTGGCCTTCGAACAGGATGTCGACGAAGGCTTTGCGGTCGAGTGCGAGGGCCACGGCCCGGCGAATATCGATGTTGTCGAACGGCGCCGAGGTCGAATTGACGATGATGTTGGTCGAGACGTTGGTCGGTTCGACGACGCAGGTCGCGTTCGGCGCCTGCGACTTGATGTCCTTCAGCAGCGGAATCGTGATGTGGGTCGGGAAGGTCATGTCGAACTTGCCGGCGACGAAAGCGAGGATCGCGGTCGAGCGGTTGGTGATGATGGTGTATTCGATGCCGTCGAGATGGGGCAGGCCCTTCTTCCAATAGTCCGGATTTCGCGTCAGCTTGATCGACTCGTTAGCCTTGAACTCGACGAACTTGAACGGCCCGGTGCCGATCGGATGGGTGCGCATGTCCGCCGGCGAGACGTGGCAGGGATAGACCGGCGTATAGCCGGATGCCAGCATCGCCAGCAGCGAGGGCTGCGGCCGCTTCAGGTCGAAGGACACCTCGAAATCGCCGTTCGTCGTGATCTCGTCGACCTCGCTGTACCAGGCCTTGCGCGGATTCTGCCGCAGCTTCTGCTGCGATTTGCCCATCAACAGGTCGAAGGTGCATTTGACGTCGGCCGACGTGAACGGCTTGCCGTCGTGCCATTTGACGCCCTGGCGCAGCTTGAACGTCAGCTTCTTGTTGTCGCTGCTCCAGGACCAGCTTTCGGCGAGCTCAGGCCGGAGGGTGTCGGGACTGTTCTGCGCGATGTGCTGGTCGTAGATGACGAGATTGTTGAAGACCCCCATGAACGGCACGTTGACCGAATAGGTCGCGCCTTCGAGGATCGACGCGTTGGCCGGACTGTCGCGGTGATACATTCGCAGGACGCCGCCCTGCTTGGGCTCGCCGGCGAGCGTGGTAGTTGAGGCCGTTAGCACAGATAGCGCCGCCATCGCGGCGAGCGCCCACACGCTCCGCATGCTCATCCTCCCTGGACATCGGCCTTTTGCGGCCTGTTTGAGCCGACGATAGCACGCAAGTCGAGGGAGGCAACCCCGATAGGGTCGCATGCCGCCTCGACAATTCGGATGACGCGAGGTCGCGCGGTGTTCATGATCTCACAATGTGAGAGTGCAGGTGCGAAGAGGATGGTTCCTGGTGCGGATCGCGCAGACGTTGTGCGCAACGACATCGCCAACCTCCGCTGCCGTCCCGGCGATGGGCGGGACGACAGCGGAATTTGCAGCTAAGCCCTCACACGATCCGCGACGCCTTGTTGCCCCAATACCGATCCCGCAGCAGGCGCTTGTACAGCTTCCCCGTCGGCAGCCGCGGCAATTCCTTCTCGAAATCGACCGAGCGCGGCACCTTCTGGCGCGACAGCGATTTGGCGCAGAACGCGATCAACTCATCGGCGAGTGCGGCGTCCGGCACCACGCCAGGCATCGGCTGCACCACAGCCTTCACCTCCTCGCCGAGATCGGCATTGGGCACGCCGAACACGGCGGCGTCGGCGACCTTCGGATGGGTAATCAGGAGATTCTCGCATTCCTGCGGATAGATGTTCACCCCGCCGGAGATGATCATGAAGGTCGCGCGGTCGGTCAAATACAGGAAACGGTCGGCATCGACATAGCCGACATCGCCGACCGTGCTCATGCTGCCGTCGGCCGAGCGTGCTTCCTTGGTCTTCTCGGGATCGTTGAAATATTCGAACGGCGATCCCGTCTTGAACCAGACCTGGCCGGGCGTGCCGATCGGGCATTCCCGCATGTTCTCGTCGAGAATGTGGAGGTCGCCGAGCAGCACCTTGCCGACGGTGCCGCGATGGCTCAGCCATTCCTCGCTGTTGCAGGCGGTGAAGCCGAGGCCTTCGGTCGCGCCGTAATATTCGTGGATGATGGGGCCCCACCATTTGATCATGTCGTCCTTGACCAGCGCGGGGCAGGGCGCGGCGGCGTGGATCGCGATCTCCAGCGAGGACAAATCGTAGCGCTTGCGCACCTCTTCCGGCAGCTTCAGCATGCGCGAGAACATCGTCGGCACCAGCTGGGTATGCGTGATGCCCCAGCGCTGCACCAGCTCGAGGTAGCGCTCGGGATCGAAGCTCTCCATGATGATCACGGTGCCGCCCATGCGGATCGTGAGGTTCACGGCGGCTTGCGGCGCCGAGTGATAGAGCGGCGCCGGCGAGAGGTAGATCATGCCCTCGCGGTAGTGCCAGAGCTTGGTCAGGAAATCGAACAGCGGCAGATTGTGCTTGGGCTTCTCCTCCGGCAGCGGGCGCAGGATGCCTTTCGGCCGTCCCGTCGTGCCCGACGAATAGAGCATGGCGGTGCCGAGCCATTCGTCCGCGATCGGCGTCGCCGGCAGACCAGCGGTCACGTCCGCCAGACCGACGATGCGCTCGCTCTCGCCGGGGCCGTCGGCGACAATGCAGAGCTTGATCTCAGGGCAGGCCTGGATCGCCTCGCGGGCGATGTCGAGCTTGGCCATCGACGTGATCAGGATCTTCGACTGGCTGTTGACCAGGAGATAAGCGAGCTCGCCCGGGGTCAGGAAGGAGTTGATGCAGGTGTAGTACAGCCCGGAGCGCTCGCCGGCGCCGCAGGCCTCCAGATAGCGCGAATTGTTCTCCATGAAGATCGAATAGTGGTCGAGCCGCTTCAAGCCGTGCTTGCGGAACAGATGCGCCAGGCGGTTGCTGCGCGCCTCCAGCTCGCGATAGGTGATGGCCTCGCCGGTCGAGGCCATGATGAAGGCGGGTTGCAGCGGGCGCAGGCGGGCGTGGTGACCTGTGTACATCTATCCTCCGGCTTGGGTCATGCGGCGAGCGATAGGATTTCGCGAACGTCGGCAGGACCCTCGATCTTGCGCGGGTTGCGCGGAATCCAGTTCGTGCGCATCGCCTGCTCGGCAATCGTCTCGAAATGCTCGGGTGCCACATGCACTTCGCCAAGGCTGCGCGGCATGCCGAGCGCGCGGATGAAGGCATCGAGCACGTCGGCGGCGTTGCGGCCCGGATAGCCCATGGCGGCGGCGACGATCATCTGCCGCTCGGCATTGTCGCGCGCATTCCAGCGCATCACCGCCGGCAGCATGACGCAGGAGGTGTAACCGTGCGGCACGTCGAAGGCCGCGCCCAGCACGTAGCCGATGCCGTGACTGGCGCCCATCGGCACGCCGGCGGCGAGCGCGCCCATCGACAGCCAGGTGCCGATCTGCGCGTCCATCCGGGCGTCGAGGTCGCGAGGGTCGGCCTTCACCCGCGGCAGCGCGTCGGCCAGCATGGCGAGGCCCTTTACCGCGTGCGCATCGGCATAAGGGTGCGTCTCGCGCGAGCAGATCGCCTCGACGCAATGGTCGACGGCGCGGATGCCGGTGGACAGGAATAGCCATTCCGGCGTGTGCAAGGTGATGGCAGGATCGAGGATGGTCGCGCGCGGCACGGCGAGCGGATGCCGCAGCATCTGCTTCACGTGGGTGCTGAGGTCGGTGACGCCTGCGATCGCGCTGAACTCGCCGCCGGCAATCGTGGTCGGCACGCTGACCTGCCGCACCGTCGGCGCGTTCATCTCGGGCGCGACGCCCTTGTGCACGCGGATGCGGTCGATGCCGCTGACGTCGCTGATGCCGTTGGCAAGGCAGAGCTGCACCGCCTTGGCGCCGTCGGTGATCGAGCCGCCGCCGACGGTGACGATCAGGTCGGCCCCCGCTTCGCGTGCCGCAAGGGTGGCCGCGATCACCGCCTCGCGCGGCGTATGCGCCGGCATGGCGTCGAACACGCCGGCGCAGCGGGAGCCAAGAGTCTGCTTGATCTTCTCGATCTCGTTGGTCTCGCGGTTGAGCGTGCCCGAAACCATCAGGAAGGCACGATTTGTTCCCAACCGGTCCATCTGCGCGACAATGGCGCCGGCCGCAGCATGGCCGAACACAACTTCCTCGATCGCGCCGAAAACGACACGTCCCTGGTGCACGCCTGTCCTCCCGGACAATTCGTCTTGTTTTTGTAAGGGATAGCCTAGCCGAGCGATCCGCCTTCGTCATGTGTGAAGACGCTGGCGCTTTCTTACTTTCCCCTAGAGGGGGAGGGTGAGAGAGCGCTCGTGTCACGACTGCCCCCAATTCATGAACCCGGCGAATAACGACATGCGCAATCCGCCCGCTAATCGCTCCGTGCGGAGCCGGCTATTGGGCTGTCAACCCGCCATCCGGCCAGGGCGTTCTTCCCAGCATTGCGCGCCCCGCGGTCTTGAACAGTTCATCTTTGCCGCCCATCTTGTGACGCCCGCAGGTAGTAGCGTACCCTGCGCCTTCTGCGGCTTTTGTGCGAGGACCTGGGATGAGCGGACCGGATGGAAGCGAGCGGTTGGTCAAAAAGCACGATTTCGTTCTGGCCCGACTGGGTGCAATCGCTGCGCTTCTGGGGGCGACCGTCGCGCTCACCGGTTGCGGACAGCCGGCCTCGCAGGCAGCCGCTCCGCCGCCGCCAGCGGTGACGGTGGCCCAGCCGGTCAAGCGCACGGTCACCGATTGGGACGAGTTCACCGGTCGCTTCGAGGCGGTCGAGGAGGTGCAGGTGCGCCCGCGCGTGGGCGGCTTCGTCAACTCCGTCGAATTCCAGGACGGCGCCATCGTGCATCAGGGCGACCTGCTCTACGTGATCGACCCGCGTCCGTTCGAGGCGGTGGCGGAGCAGGCGGAGGGCCAGCTCTCGGATGCGCGGGCCAAGGTTGAGCTTGCCAAGCGCGAGCTCGATCGCGGCCTCAGCCTGGTGCAGACCAGCGCCGTCTCCGAACAGGTGGTCGATCAGCGGCGGCAGGCCTTGCAAGCCGCGCATGCTGCCGAGATGCAGGCCGAAGGCGCGCTGAAGGTTGCGAAGCTCAACATCGAATTCACGCATGTGACGGCGCCACTCACGGGTCGCGTCAGCCGCCATCTCGTCAGTCCCGGCAATCTGGTGCAGGGCAGCGACAGCGGCACGTCGACGCTGCTCACGTCGATCGTCACGCTTGATCCGATCTACGTCTATTTCGACATGGATGAAGCGACCTTCATGAAATACAGCAAGCTCTGGTTCGAAGGTAAGCGCCCGAGCTCGCGCGACACCGCGAACCCGGTGCAGGTCACGCTGGCCGGCGAGACCAAGCCATCGCATGAAGGCGCCATTAACTTCCTCGACAACCGGCTCGACGTCTCCACCGGCACGCTGCGCAGCCGCGCGGTGATCAAGAACACGGACCTGTCGATCCTGCCGGGCCAGTTCGGGCGTATCAGGCTGATCGGCAGCGCGCCTTACGAGGCGCTGCTGATTCCGGATGCTGCGGTCGCGACCGACCAGTCCCGCAAGATCGTGTTCGTGGTCAAGCCCGACGACACCGTCGAGGCGCGCCCCGTGGTGCTTGGTCCGCTGGACGATGGCCTCCGCGTGATCCGCGAGGGGTTGAAGGCGGAGGACCGCGTCATCGTCAACGGCATCCAGCGCGCCCGTGTCGGCGCCAAGGTTACCCCGCAGACCGCGCAAGCTCCGGCCGGTGGCAAGCCCGGTGACAAGCCATGAACCTTGGCCGTCTCTCCATCAACCAGCCCATTCTGGCGATGGTGCTGTCGATCGTGCTCCTGATCGTCGGTGCGCTCGCCTACACCACGCTGCCGGTCTCCGAATATCCGCAGGTGGTGCCGCCGACCGTGGTTGTCACCACGCAATATCCCGGCGCCTCCGCGCAGACCGTGTCGGACACGGTGGCCGCGCCGATCGAGCAGGAGATCAACGGCGTCGAGGACATGCTGTATCTCTACAGCCAGGCGACCTCGAACGGCCAGCTCACCATCACCGTCACCTTCAAGCTCGGCACCGACCTCGACAAGGCCCAGGTGCTGGTCCAGAACCGCGTCGCCATCGCGCAGCCGCGCCTGCCGGAGGAGGTCCAGCGTAACGGCGTCACCACGCGCAAGAACTCGCCCGACATCCTGATGGTCGTGTTCATGCTGTCGCCAGACGACACCTTCGACCAGCTCTACATCTCCAACTACGCGCTGCTCCAGGTTCGCGACCAGCTGCTGCGCCTCGACGGCGTCGGCGACATCCA
>RXJC01000167.1:10341-10779 GCA_003963435.1 Bradyrhizobiaceae bacterium
GCGTCGGCGACATCCAGATCTTTGGCGCGCGCGATTACTCGATGAGGCTGTGGCTCGACCCGGATCGCATCGCCAATCTCGGCCTGACTTCGGCAGAGGTGTTGGCGGCGATCCGCGCCCAGAACGTGCAGATCGCCGGTGGCCAGATTGCCGAGCCGCCGATCGCCGACCGCGCCTTCCAGCCGAACCTCACCTTCACCGGCCGACTGAAGGACCAGAAGCAGTTCGAGGACATCCTGATCAAGGCCGGTTCCGACGGCCGCGTGGTGCGGCTCCGCGACGTCGCCCGCATCGAGCTCGGTGCGCTGGCGTACTCCACCAACAGCTTCCTGCTGCGCAAATCCGCGGTCGCGATGCTGGTGACGCAGCGGCCGGGATCGAACGCTCTCGCCACGGCAAAGAACATCTCCGACACCATGACGAGGCTGAAGCAGAGCT
>RXJC01000382.1 GCA_003963435.1 Bradyrhizobiaceae bacterium
GGCGCGCTGATTGCTGCCGAATGGTTCGCCCGCCGCGCCACCGCGCGCCTGCACGGGAATTGACCATGTTGCGCGTCGACGTCGAAAAACAGCTCGGTGAATTCTCGCTTCACGCGACCTTCAGCAGCGAAGGCCGTGTCATCGGCCTGTTCGGCGCCTCGGGCGCGGGCAAGACGTCGCTGGTCAACATGATCGCGGGGCTGCTGCGGCCCGACCGCGGCAGCATCGTGATCGACGGCGAGACCGTCGACGACACCGCGGCCGGGATCCACGTGCCCACATATCGCCGCCGCATCGGTTATGTGTTCCAGGACGCGCGGCTGTTCCCGCATCTCGACGTCGCGCAGAATCTCGACTACGGCCGGCGCATGAACGGCCTCGCGTTCGATCCGGCGCAGCACAAGCGCATCATCGACCTGCTCGACATCGGCGCGCTGCAGGACCGCCGTCCCGGCAAGCTCTCCGGCGGCGAGCGTCAGCGCGTCGCGCTCGGCCGCGCGCTGCTGTCGAAGCCGCGCCTGTTGTTGCTCGACGAGCCGCTCGGCGCGCTCGACGAGGGCCGCAAGCTCGAGATCCTGCCCTATCTGGTGCGGCTGCGCGACGAGGCCAACGTGCCGATGGTCTATGTCAGCCACGACGTCGCCGAGCTGCGCCAGCTCGCCACCCAGATCGTGATGCTGAAGCAGGGCCGCGTGACGAGCTTCGGCGGGGTGAAGGTGCTGGCGTGAGGGACCCGCACAGCTCTCTCTGCCGTCATTGCGAGCGTAGCGAAGCAATCCAGACTGCCTCCGCAGTGACAGTCTGGATTGCTTCGTCGCAAGAGCTCCTCGCAATGACGAGGAAACACTAAACCCCCGCCACCGAAGCCCACACCTCCGCGAGCTTCCTCCGCAACGCCTGCATGCGCGTCAGCGGTGCGGGCGTCTCGTCATCTTCCGGCAGGCGCAGGCCGACCACGTTGACGCGGCCACCGGAGATCGAGCGAGCGACCAGCACGATCTCGTCCAGCGCGAGCTCGGCACCCTCCTTCGGCGCGCGGTCGAGGTGGACGTCGAAATAGTCGGCGAGCGTCAGCTTGCCCTCCTCCTCGCCGACCTTGACGCCGTAGATCTCGGCGAGCTCGGCGAGCGTGTGCTCGCCCGAGACCATGAAGTCGCCGAGCAGATGCGGATCCGGCGCCGAGCTCGGCTGCATGTCGACGAAGAAGCGATCGAGCGACTCGGCCCTTTCCGGCGGTGCCAGCAGATAGATGTAGTCGCCGGGCGCGACCGGGTCGGCCTCCGCCGGCGTCAGGATGTGCTCGTTGCGGATCACCAGCGTCGGCTTGGACCAGGACGGGATCAGGCCGCGGCGGAAATACAGGCTCTTGGGCCGCACCGGATAGCCGACCAGCTGCTGCTCGAGCTGGCCAGGCAGATCCAGCTCGACGCGGCGCGGACCGCGCTCGGCGCGCGGCAGCGCCACGTGCAGCTTGCGCGCGGCCGGCGCCAGGGTCCAGCCTTGCAGCAGCAGCGAGATGATGACGACGACGAAGGCGACGTCGAAATAGAGATAGGCCTTGGACAGGCCGACCAGCATCGGGATCGAGGCCAGGAAGATCGCAACCGCACCGCGCAGGCCGGTCCAGGCGATGAAGATCTTCTCGCGCCAGCTGAAGCGGAACGGCGCCAGACACACGAAGACCGCGACCGGCCGCGCCACCAGCATCAGGACGAATGCGACTCCGACCGCCGGCAGCACGCTGGAGCCGAGCCGGCTCGGCGAGACCAGGAGGCCGAGCAGCACGAACATCACGATCTGCGCCAGCCAGGTCGCGGCATCGAGGAAGGCCACGACCTGGTTATGCGCGCGCGTCGGGCGGTTGCCGATGATGATGCCGGCGAGATAGACCGCGAGGAAGCCGGAGGCGTGCATCATCTGCGAGCCGCCGAAGATCACCAGCGCGCCGGTGGTCACGAACGGCGCATGCAGGCCCTGCGGCAGCGCCACCTGGTTCAGCGCGATGACGACGAGGCGGCCGCCGATGACGCCGACGATGGCGCCCAGCACCGCCTCCTGCACGAACTCCATCAGCACGTGGCCCGGCGAGCTCGAGCCGATCGAAATGTACTCGACCAGCATCAAGGTGAGGAAGATCGCGAAGGGATCGTTGGTGCCGGATTCCGCCTCCAGCGTCGCGCCGACGCGCGGACGCAGGCGCAGGCTCTGGGTGTGCACCAGCAGGAACACCGCGGCCGCATCGGTCGAGGCCACCACGGCGCCGACCAGCAGCGACTCCGTCCAGTTGAGATCGAGCGCGAACCTGGCGAACGGCGCCGTGATCAGCGCGGTCAGGAGCACGCCGGCGGTCGCGAGCACCACCGACGGCGCGAGCACGGTGCGGATGCTGGCAAAGCGCGTGCGCAAGCCGCCGTCGAACAGGATCAGGGCCAGCGCCACCGAGCCGACCAGATAGGTGGTGCGGACGTCGTCGAACTGGAGCTGGCCGGGGCCGGAATCGCCGGCGAGCATGCCGACCGCAAGGAAGACCAGCAGCAAGGGCGCGCCGAAGCGCAGCGCAAGCAGGCTCGACAGGATACCGGCCATGATGAGGACGGCGCCGAGCAATATGGCGAGGCTGACGGAGTCGAGAGAGGCCATCCACCTTCCGGGTTAAAACAGCTGGAACGGCATCCTTATCGTCGCAGGACTCGCGAGCCAACCCATTTTCGCCTCTCGCGGCAATCTGCCCGTATTATACGGCCTTAACGTGCTTCACTTCACGGTGTATCGATGGCCCGGCCGCGCCCTTTGTGGGATTCTGCGGCGCCCTCGAATCAAATCTCTTCCCCCGCTTGCCGACGAGACCGATGGACATGGACCTCAAGGACTTCATGGAGTTCGTGCAGACCACCGCGCGCAGCGTCGGGGCGGAAATCTCCTCGCCCTGGTTCTACCTGCAATTCGGCCTCATTCTCGCCGCCGCCGGCATCGCCTATGCCGCCGAGACCGCCGTACGCAACCGGGTCGACATGACCGTGCTGGCGATACGCTGGCCGCTGCCGCTCCGGCACTTCGCCCGGGTGATGGTGTCCAGCGCCTCGACGGCCATATTCACCCTGCTCGTGATCTTCTCCCGCTTCGTGATGTACCATGCGACCTGGCCGAGCCGCTCCTATCTGCTGATGGTCGCCGCCAAGCTCGGACTGGCCTGGCTTGCGATCCGGCTGGTGACCTCGGTTCTGCGCAATGCCTTCATCGTCCGCCTGGTGTCGATTGCGGCGTGGTTCGTCGCCGCGCTATCCATCCTCGGCCAGCTCGATGCGACGATCGACCTGCTCGATGCCTATGCGATCGTGCTCGGCGGCCTCCGCCTGACCCCGCTGCTGGTGCTCAAGGCCGGCGCGCTGCTCCTGATCGCGCTCTGGGCCACCAACATCGCCAGCAATTTCGCCGAGAGCCGGATCAACGCGACCAGCGATTTGACGCCGTCGGTGCAGGTGCTGCTGGTCAAGATCATCCGCATCGGGCTGCTTACGGTCGCGATCGTGATCGCGCTCGGCACGGTCGGGATCGACCTGTCGGCGCTCGCGGTGTTCTCCGGCGCGGTCGGCGTCGGCATCGGTATCGGCCTGCAGAAGATCGTCGCCAATTTCATCTCGGGCATCATCCTGCTGGCCGACAAGTCGGTGAAGCCCGGCGACCTCGTCACCATCGGCGACAACACCGGGCGCATCAGCGCGATGAAGACGCGTTATATTTCCGTCGCCGCGGGCGACGGCCGCGAATTCCTGGTGCCGAACGAGGACCTGGTGACGCAGAAGGTCGTCAACTGGACCTACACCGACAAGAACACGCTGGTGAAGATCGCCTTCGGCACCAATTACGACGCCGACCCGAAACTGGTCTGCAAGCTTGCGGCCGAAACCGCGGAAGCCCACCCGCGTGCACAAAAAGGCAAGCCGCCGACCTGCCTCCTGACCGAGTTCGCCGAGGCCGGCATGAAGTTCTCGCTGACCTTCTGGATCGCCGACCCCGACGGCATGGACAAGGTCAAGAGCGACGTGATGCTGGCGCTGTGGGACGCCTTCAAGCGGGAGGGCATCCGGGTTCCCTATCCGGTCCGCGAAATCCGCATCCGCGGCGGCGCGCTGCCGGTGGAAACCACCGTAGAAGTCCCGAATTAGGCCGCTTTTCGGCCAGGGCGGGCCGGTAAGATTCTTGTTTTGACGCGCTTTCTTCACGCGAACCGGTAGCCACTTCGGTCGAAAACGCTCTGCCTTGGCTTGCACGAAGGCCCGCAATCATTAAATTGGGGCCTGAAATCAAGCCTTTCCACCGACATCGAGATCAGCCCGGAAGACCGCACAAGCATGAGCTACGTCGAAGCCACCGATACCTCGCTGCGCAAGACCGGACAGATCAAGCTGCATGGGCCGGCCGCCTTCGCCGGCATGCGCAAGGCGGGCGCGCTGGTGGCCAAGTGCCTCGACGAGCTCACCGACATCGTCGGGCCGGGCGTGCCGACCGAGCGCATCGACCAGTTCGTCCGCGACTTCGCCTTCAGCCACGGCGCCTTTCCGGCGACGCTGATGTATCGCGGCTATCGCTATTCGACCTGCACCTCGCTCAACCACGTGGTCTGCCACGGCATGCCCGGCGACCGTCCGCTGAAGGAAGGCGACATCGTCAACATCGACGTCACCTTCATCGTCGACGGCTGGTACGGCGATTCCAGCCGCATGTATGCGATCGGCCCGATCGCGCGCAAAGCCGAGCGGCTGATCGAGGTGACCTATGAAGCGATGATGCGCGGCATCGCCGCGGTGAAGCCCGGCGCCACCACCGGCGACATCGGCCACGCCATCCAGAGCTTCGTCGAGCCGCAGGGCATGAGCGTGGTGCGCGACTTCTGCGGCCATGGCCTGGGCCGCATGTTCCACGACGAGCCGAACATCATCCATATCGGCCGGCCCGGCGAAGGCGTGCAGCTCAAGCCCGGCATGTTCTTCACCATCGAGCCGATGATCAATCTCGGCAAGCCGCACGTGAAGATCCTCTCCGACGGCTGGACCGCCGTCACCCGCGACCGCTCGCTGTCGGCGCAGTTCGAGCACTCCGTCGGCGTGACCGCCACCGGCGTCGAGATCTTCACGCTGTCGGAGCGGCACGGCGAGAAGCAGATCGGGTGATTCTCTCGCCGCAATCTTCCCGCTACCTCGCGCCGCGACGGCGGAATGACGACGGCGCCCTCTTGTAGGTCGCGGCAAAAGCATCGTTGAATCTGCGGACGCTGCCGAAACCGGCCGCGAAGGCAATCTCCGCCAACGTCATGTCGGTCTGGTCGATCAGGCGCTTGGCTTCCTGCACGCGCCGCGTTGCCGCGATCTCGCTCGGGCTCGCGCCGGCATGGCGCATGAACAGGCGCAGCAGGTGACGCGGCCCGACACCGAGGGCTTCCGCAAGCTCGGCCATCGACGCCCGGTCCAGAAAACCATCATGGATCAGCCGCATGCCGCGCGCGACGGTGGTGGCCGTTCCCATCCAGGCCGGCGAGCCCGGCGCGGTTTCCGGCCGGCAGCGCAGGCACGGGCGAAAGCCGGCCCGCTCGGCAGCAGCCGCGGTCGCGTAGAAGGTGACGTTCTCCGAGCGCGCGGGGCGAACCGGACAGACCGGCCGGCAATAAATGCGCGTCGAGCGAACCCCGGAGAAGAACAGCCCGTCGAACGCGCGGGCGCGCGCCAGCCGTGCCCGATCACAGGTCTCCCAGTCGAGATGCGGCGGCAGCGTCTGCCGATGTGCCGAGCCAGTCGTCATGGCCGGAGAATAGTTGCGACACGGCGCGACGCGTAGCTGAAATCGGACTCGACCGGGCGATGAGGTCCGAATTCAGCCAGCCTGCGTCGCCGCTCCGGATCATGGTGCCGACAGATCCCGGAGCAAATCGCATGAGCACACAGAACCAACCAGCGACGTCAGGACGAGCCGCTGTCGTCGTCGAGGTCGGGCTCCTGCTGCTGCTCTCGCTGATCTGGGGCAGCTCGTTCACGCTCATCAAGCTTGCTGTCGCAACGGTACCGCCGTTCACGATGGTCGCCGCCCGCGTGATCATCGCCGCGATGCTCCTGATCCTCATTGCAACCGCGCAGGGGCATTCCCTTCCTCGAGAGAAATCGGTCTGGACCGCCTTCTTCGTGCAGGGGCTGCTGCAGAGCGCGCTGCCCTTCACCCTGATCAGCTGGGGCGAGATGCATATCGCGAGCGGGCTTGCCGGCGTGCTCAATGCCACCCCGCCGATATTCGTGCTGGCGATCGCTGTCGTGACCGGGCGCGGGCGGCAGGCGATCGGCGGACGGAAGATGGTCGGCGTTGCTCTCGGCCTTGCGGGCGTGGCCCTGACCCTGGGCATCGATGCGCTGTCCGGGATCGGCACGGCGGCGCCGCTGGCCCAGATCGCGGTGCTCGGCGCGAGCTTCTGCTACGCGCTCGCGCCGATCTGGGGACAGCGGTTCTCGGGCCGGCCCGCGATCGTCACCGCAGCAGGGGCGATGAGCTGCGCCGCGGTGCTGATGCTCCCGGCCGCCGCGGCTCTCGAGCAGCCGTGGCGGCTGGCGCAGCCGTCCGCGCAGGCGATCGCAGCGGTGATCGCGCTCGGGGTGGTCTGCACGGCCCTGGCGATGGTGATCTATTTCCGCCTGATCCACACGCTCGGCCCGCTCGGCACGACCAGCGGCAGCTATCTGCGCGCAGGATTCGCCGTGGCGCTCGGCACCGCCATTCTCGGCGAGCACTTGACCTGGTCCA
The DNA here is from genome assembly GCA_003963435.1 of Bradyrhizobiaceae bacterium. Lineage (GTDB taxonomy): Bacteria > Pseudomonadota > Alphaproteobacteria > Rhizobiales > Xanthobacteraceae > Bradyrhizobium. The sequence continues at coordinate 6,784 of RXJC01000382.1, forward strand.
GTCTCGCCGGCATGGCGCTCATTCTCGCCGGGGTGGTGGCGGTCACGGTGCCCGCGCTCGCACCGACGCCGACCGGCGCGCAGCCCCGCAATTGACGGTTGCAAAAGCGCGGGGCCCCGGCGATGCTGACGGCCGATGTCCGCCAAATCCGATCGCGACAAGAGCAAGCCTGACGAGGTGCCGCACTATCACGGCCATCGCGAGCGGCTGCGCGAGCGCTTCTACAATGCCGGGCCGGATGCGCTGAGCGATTACGAGCTGCTGGAGATGGCCTTGTTTCCGGCGCTGCCGCGACGCGACACGAAACCTCTGGCAAAGACGCTGATCAAGACCTTCGGCTCGTTCGCGGAGGTCGTGCATGCGCCGGTGGCGCGGCTGCGCGAGGTCGACGGCATCGGCGAATCCGCGATCAACCAGCTCAAATTGATCGCGGCTGCCGCGAGCCGCGTGACCAAGGGCGAGGTCAACGGCCGTAACGCGCTGTCGTCCTGGAACGAGGTGATCGACTATTGCCGCTCCAGCATGGCGTTCGCCGACAAGGAGCAGTTTCGCCTGCTCTTCCTCGACAAGCGCAACCAGCTGATCGCCGACGAGGTGCAGCAGACCGGCACGGTCGACCACACCCCGGTCTATCCGCGCGAGGTGGTCAAGCGCGCCCTGGAATTATCGGCGACCGCGCTGATCCTGGTGCACAACCATCCAAGCGGCGATCCCTCGCCCTCACAGGCCGACATCCAGATGACGAAGGCGATCATCGACATCGCAAAGCCGCTCGGCATCGCCGTGCACGACCACATCATCGTGGGCAGGGGCGGACATGCGAGCCTACGCGGGATGCGGCTGATCTAGACCCAGTCGTAGCGCGAGAGGTCGTCCACGCGCCTGGCATCAACGGATCGACCTGACCCTCGCGATGATCCGACGATCGCTCAGTAGCAATATCTCGGATTGACCCGGACGTAGTACCCGTCCGGGCGCTGCATGTAGCAGCCCCGCTGATAGGCGTAGTAGCCGGAGCGGCGGCGCTCGCCTTCGGAGGCGATGGCGGCGCCCGTGCCGGCACCGACGACGGCGCCGATGGCTGCGCCGCGGCCTCCACCAATCGCGCCGCCGACGATCGCACCGCCGACACCGCCAATGATCGCGCCGCCGATGGCATCCTGGGCCGCGGCCTCACGCGCGGGCATCGCGGCCGCAACCGTCAGACAGGCCGCGATTCCAAAACTTCCAATGCGAAGACCCCGAAGCATGCTCGCCCCTCCCTCTGGTGAGGCAGTCATAGCGCCGGAGGCGGATTCGAGCCAGATAAATTGCCGACGCCGGAGCGTCGCGACGCGGAGCCGGCCGGTATCATCCTCACGCCTCGACCCAACGCTGCACCGCTTCGGCGGTATCCGCGGGTGTGGTGTTGAAGCAGATCGCGGCGTCCGGCGCCAAGCGGTGGACGAGGTTGAGCACCTTCTCGAACAGCACGAGGCGCTCCTTCGGCTCGCGCAGGCCGGCGCCGATCACGATGCAATCGAAGCGCTGCTCGCGCAGCGCGGCCGTGACGCCGGCTTCCGCGGTGACGTCGAGATCGATCAGGCAACTCGTGACCTCGAAGCCGAGATCGCGCAGGCGCAACAGCTGCGCCTCGATATAGCCGCGCACGAGCTCCGGCGTCAGCTGCGGGAATGCGCTGTAGTCGACATTGCCGGGCTCGATGCCGATCGCGAGGACGCGCTTGGCCATGCCGGACCTCCCAACGAAATCACCTCTTCCGTCAACGAGCTGCCCGGTCGGCGGGTTCCGCTTTCGCGCGGCGTCGTTCGGCGGCGGCGAATGTCGGAATGCCTATTGGCGCAGCATGATCAGGGGATCGGCGGTGTCGGGGACGCGCCGCCATTGCGCGTTGTCGTCGGCCTCGAACTGCCAGGTGTCGCCCGATTTGGACTTCAGGATGATCTGGCCGCGCTCGAGCCGCCATTCCGTCGGGTTGAACTGGGCGATGGCCGCATCGCATTTCGGCTTGAGGAAGACCTGGAAATTGTCGGGGCTCGCCTCGGTGTTGGTCAGCGTCAGGCCGCAGACCGGCTGGCCGTTGCCGCGCACCATCGCCCAGTCGCCGATCATCTGGTCCATCGACTTGGCCATCGAGCGGGCGGCGGCGAGATCCTGCAGGATGTAGACGCCCTCGCCCTGGCGCAGACCCTCGAAGATGCCGGCCTCGACCTCGGTGAAGTCGATCACGGCTTCACCGGTCGCGTCCTGCAAACGAACGATGTCGAGGCCCCGGACGCTCCAGGCGACGATGTCCTTGGTGAAGGGCAGCGCGGTCTTGCAGGCGGGCTCCAGCTCCAGCTTGAAGCCCTGCCCTGCGGCGTCGCCCTTGAGCGTGACGACGCAGGTCTTGCTGCGTTCGGTGGTCGAGAGCTCCCACTGTCCGGGCATCGATTTCTTCAGGCTCGTCGCATCCTGCGCATGCGCGATGCCGATCGCGGCCATATAGGCCGCGACGGCGCCGATCGCGGCCAAAGCGGCCGCGACGGCGGATGCAACGGCCCGAAGAGCTGTCATCAGCGCCCCTTGAACGGCGTTTCGGCGACCGGCGTCAGCGGCGCCTTGCCGGAGAACCAGGATTTGAGGTTGTCGACCACAAGCTGGTCCATCGCGTTGCGCGTCACCACCGAGGCCGAGCCGATATGCGGCAGCAGCACGACGTTCTGCATGGCCTTGAGCTCGTCCGGCACGTTCGGCTCGGCCGCGAACACGTCGAGGCCGGCGGCGAGGATGGTGCCCGACTTCAGCGCCTGGACCAAAGCCGGCTCGTCCACCACCGAGCCGCGCGCGACGTTGATCAGCACGCCGCGCGGGCCGAGCGCCTTGAACACCTCGGCATTGATCATCTTGTTGGTGGAGGCGCCTCCGGGCACGATCACCATCAGCGTGTCCACCGCCTTCGCCATCTCGATCAGGTCAGGATAATGCTTGTACGAGACGTCCTTGGACGGGTTTCGCGAGTGATAGACCACCGGCACCAGCGAGGCGTCGAGCCGGCGCGCGATGGCCTGGCCGATCCGGCCCATGCCGACGATGCCGACCTTGCGGTCGCGCAGCGAGCCGACGCTGAGCGGATAGTTCTGGGTCTGCCAGAGACCGGAGCGGACGTAGCGGTCGGCCTTGATGAACTCGCGTAGTGTGGAGATCAGAAGGCCCATCGCGACGTCGGCGACCTCCTCGGTCAGCACGTCGGGCGTGTTGGTGACGATGATGTTGTGCTCGGCCGCGTATTTGGCGTCGATGTGGTCGTAGCCGACGCCGAAGCTCGCCACCATCTCGATCTTGGGGAGCTGCGACAGCGAGTCCTTGTCGGCGCGGACGGTGTGATAGGTCACCGCGACGCCGCGGATTTTTTCGCGGATCGCCGGCGTCAGCCGCTCGAGATCACCGCGCGTCTCGGCCTTGTGTACGACAAAATGATCGGAAAACCCGTTCTCGAGGATCGGCCGCACCGGCCCATAGATCAGAAGGTCGATCTTTTCGGACGAAATCGAACCGGCAGCCATCAGTTGTCCTTTCTAAGCGCGCTCTCGTGCCAGCGCCGTAAAACGAGGTGCGAAACTAGCGCCAGCACCCCATAGATGACAATCCCGGCCAGCGACAGCAGCAGCAGCGCTGCGAACATGCGGGGTATGTTCAATCGATAGCCGGACTCGGCGATCCTGTAGGCCAGCCCGGAGCCGGCACCTGCCGTTCCCGCCGCGATCTCGGCGACGACCGCGCCGATCAGCGACAGGCCGCCGGCGATGCGCAGGCCGCCGAGAATGTAGGGCAGCGCGGCGGGCAACTTGAGGAAGCGCAGGGTCTGAGGCTTCGACGCGCCATAGAGCTGGAACAGGCCGGCAAGGTTGCGGTCGACCGAATTGAGCCCGAGCGTGGTGTTGGACAGCACCGGGAAGAAGGCGACGATGAAG
>RXJC01000190.1 GCA_003963435.1 Bradyrhizobiaceae bacterium
AGGCCCGTTTCCTGTCCCTGGTGCGAGGCACGCGCTGACCTCGCGAACAGATCGGCAAGGTCGTGTCCGCTCACTCCCATGAGATCGAGGAAGGCCTGTTCTTCCAGCCGCGCTTCGACGCGAGCGGCCTCTTGACTGTTGTCGCGACCGACGTCGCCAGCGGCGACGTGCTCATGGTCGCGCATATGAACGACGAGGCGCTGCGCAAGACCATCGCGACCGGCGAGGCCTGGTATTTCAGCCGCTCGCGCAAGGCCTTGTGGCGAAAAGGTGAGACCTCGGGCCAGACCCAGCGCGTGGTCGAGATGCGCACCGATTGCGACCAGGACGCGGTCTGGATCCGCGTCGAGCAGATCGGGGCTGCCTGCCATACCGGCCGGCGCTCGTGCTTCTATCGGAAGGTCGAAGGTGAGGGCGGCGGGACGATGCTCGTCTTTGTCGATGCGGACCGGCTGTTCGATCCCAGGGACGTCTACAAGAAGTAGCTTTCGTCATTCCGGGGCGCGCGTAGCGCGAGCCCGGAATCTATCGTTCCGTATCACGCGCGGTGGGATGGATTCCGGGTTCGCGCCTGCGGTGCGCCCCGGAATGACTCGTGGTGGGGCCGCCCCCTGCATTAACCTCGCGTTAACCATACCTGTCCCACGGTGAGACGACAGGGCGTCCGAATTGCCGGCGCCGCTCAACGCCGCGCGGGGCGGGCACTTCATCATGTCGGTCGACAATTCCAGCGCCACGCAGACGGCCGGTCTCGATCCGACGCGGGCACGCGTTGCCGGAGCGATCAAGCAAGCCTCGAACGTCACCGGCGTCAGCTTCCAGTACATGCTGACCACCGCCAAGATGGAGTCGGATTTCGATCCGACGGCGGGCGCCACCACCTCGTCCGCGCACGGGCTCTACCAGTTCATCGACCAGACCTGGCTCGGCACGGTGAAGGAGGCGGGCGCCCAGCTCGGCTACGGCAACTATGCCAACGCGATCACCAAGACCTCATCAGGCACCTACACCGTCGACGACCCCTTCATGAAGCGGTCGATCATGAAGTTGCGCGACGATCCCGAAGCCGCCTCCAGCATGGCGGCCGCGCTGACGCAGTCGAACAGCTTCAAGCTCACCGGCCTGCTCGGGCGCAGGCCGAGCGACAGCGAGCTCTACATGGCGCATTTCATGGGCGTCGGCGGCGCCGCGAAACTGATCGCCAATGCCGAGGAAAATCCGCAAGCAGTCGGTGCGCGGCTGTTTCCCAACGCGGCATCCGCCAATCGCTCGATTTTCTACGCCAAGGACGGCCGTGCCCGCAGCGTCTCCGAGGTCTATTCGGTGCTGGATGCGCGCTACGCCAGCGCGGCGAATTCGAAAGTCACCCGCAGCGCGATGGCGATGTATGGCGGCACGCCGTCGACCACCGACGTTGCGAGCGCGAATGGCGTGCAGCCGACTGCGCCGACGGTCGACAACGCCGCCTATCTCCAGACCTTCCCCAATACCAATGCGGTGTCACCGGTGAGCGCGACCTCGCCAACGACTGTCGCGGACAATGCGCCGGCCACGCCGGCCTTTCGCTCCATCTACCAGCCCGGCGACACCACGCAGCCGGTCTCGACCACGGTGCAGAAATTGTGGGGCAACAACGCCTCGCTCACCTCGGTCGCGTCAGCGACCCCTGACGTGCGACCGCCGCAACCGCTCGATCTCTTTAGTGATCGCAGCGGGACGTTCAGCAGCTAGTTCTCGGGTCGAGTCTCGGACAAGGCGCAACGCGCAAGCGATGCGCCGCTGAGCCGGGACCCAGGCCGCGCGCATCTCGCTCAGAGATTCTGGGCCCCGGCTCAGCAGCGCATCACTTCGTGCTGCGCTGCGTCCGGGGCACGCGAGCTGAGGCGCCTCTGTTCCCTTAACAAATCATCAACAAAACCAGCCAGTTATGGTGAACGCTTTGTTAAGCGTCGTGGTTTATTTTGTGTTGCAGGTGACGAGCCGTCACCATTTTCGTTTGTTGTGTAAGCCGGAAGCAGCATGATTGTTCGGCAGTTCATCAATTGGATCAGGACGGCGCCTGCCGGCGAGCGGGCCGAGGCGACACGGGCGTTGGCCCGGGCCTGGCTGATCTCAGACCTTTCCACCGACGACCGCATCGCCGCCGAGGGCGCGCTTTTGATGCTGCTCGACGATCCCTCGCCGCTGGTGCGGCAGGCGATGGCCGAGGCTTTTGCGCGCAGCACGGATGCGCCGGCGTCGATCGTGCGGGCGCTGTCGGCGGACCAGCCGACCGTGGCGCTGCCCGTGCTCGAACATTCTCCGCTTCTGATCGATGCCGATCTCGTCGACATCGTCGCGACCGGCAATGACGAGGTGCAATGCGCGGTCGCCCGCCGCATCGCGCTGCCGGTCTCGGTCTGCGCCGCGATCGCCGAGGTCGGCTGCGCGGCCGCCGCGCTGGAGCTGATCGAGAACCCCCACGCCGAGTTGGCGCCGTTCTCGTGGAATCGTATCGTCGAGCGTCACGGCCATCTCGCCGCGATCCGCGAGGCGATGCTGGTGCTGGATGACCTGCCGTCCGCAACGCGCGCGGCGCTGGTGGCAAAGCTCTCGGAGACGCTGGCGCAATTCGTCGTGGCGCGGAACTGGCTGAGCGCCGATCGCGCCGACCGCATCACGGTCGAGGCGCGCGACCGCTCTACCATCAACATCGCGGCGCGCTCGCGCGGCGAGGACATGCAGGGCCTGGTGCATCATCTGCGCGTCACCGGCCAGCTCACCGCCGGCCTGATCCTGCGCGCGCTGTTGTCGAGCAATCTCGACCTGTTCGACGCGGCACTGGCCGAGCTTGCCGATCTGCCGCTGGCGCGCGTCACCGCGCTGCTGCATGACCGCGGCGGCAACAGTCTGCAGGCGCTGCTCCGCCGCGCCGGGCTGCCCGAGGCAACGTTCGCGGCGTTCCAGGTCGCGCTCGATGCCTGCCACGAGCAGGGCTTCGTCGACAGCGACGACGGCGCGGTGCGGTTGCGCCGGCGCATGGTCGAGCGCGTGCTGACCCATTGCGAGACCGACCGCGGCGCCACCGAGCCGCTGATGGTGCTGCTGCGCCGCTTCGCCACCGAATCGGCGCGCGAGGAAGCGAGGCTGTTCTGCGACGAGCTCGTCGCGGACGAGGACGATTACGACGATCTGATCGCGGCGTAACCCACCAACCACCGTCATTGCGAGCGCAGCGAAGCAATCCAGAGTCTCTCCGCGGAAAGACTCTGGATTGCTTCGTCGCAAGGGCTCCTCGCAATGACGAGGAGAGGGCGGCGAACTACTCCGTCGGCACGATGCTCGGCGCCAGGATCACCTCGAGATGCTCGGGCCGGTCGCGGTTGACCTGGGTGAGATAGTCGTCGGCGACCTTGCGCAGGCGGCGGGTGAGCTCGGCGGAGACGCTGATGCGATCGAGCCTGGTGTTCTCGTGCACGATGGCGAGGATGGCGTTGATGTGGTGCGTGAACAGTTCGGCCGGGACCTTTTCCAGATCCGGCGCGTGCTCGATGACCCGGCACAGGCTCTCGGCTACCCCCGCCGCGGCCGGATAGCCGAATGTCACGGCGTCGCCCTTGATGTCGTGGGCGGCGTGAAACAGCTCGTCGCGCCTTTCCTTGGTGAAGCCGCCGTTGCGGATGGCGACATAGGCGGCCGACAGGCGGTTGGCCTCGATCGTCATCCAGTCCTTGAACTCGCCGGAAAGGCCCGCGAGCGCCTGCTCGGCGCGGGCGACGGGATCGTCCAGGTCCTTCTCGTCGACGCGGCGCAGGACCTTCCGCAGCGGATTGGGCTGCGTGATGATCTGGTGCGTGGCGAAGGCCTTGACCTCGATGTCTTTTGCGCTGTTCTTCGCCATGATGCCTGCCTCGTCTGAAGACGCCTGCGCTAGATTGAGGAACGGGCCTTGTCGAGCAGCGAGGGCTGCTGCAGCACCTCGTGCTTTTCGCCGACACGGCGCTCGGGGCCCATATAGGCGGAGTTGGTGTTGCGGCGCCGGTCCGGCCCGAAATAGGTCTTGGTCTTGATGAAGGGGCGGGGATTGGCGACCACGTTGAGGATGCGCTGATAGAGCCCCTTGGCCGAGATCGGCTTGGCCAGGAACTCGGTGACGCCGGCATCGCGCGCGACGGTGACGCGGCGCTTCTCGGAATGGCCGGTCAGCATGATAATGGGCGCGTAAGGATTGCCCTTGGATTCCGGCTGCCGGATCATCTGTGCGAGCTCGAGCCCGTCGAAGATCGGCATCGCCCAGTCGGTGATAACGATGTCGGGCACGTAATGGCTGTACATTTCCAGCGCCGTTGCGCCGTCCTCGGCTTCGTAGACTTCGCGCGCGCCGAAGGAGTGCAGCAGCGTGCGCAGGATGCGGCGCATGTGCGGATTGTCGTCGCAGACGAGGAAGCGCAGCTTGTTGAAGTCGATGCGGAACATGGCGCCCGAGCTTAAGCGGTCAACTTTCGTTAACCATATCGCGGCGGGGGTTAAGGAAGGGTTGCCGCTGCACCAGAGTGAGGGCATGGCCAATATCGTAATTCTGCCATTTTTTATTGTAATGCGATAAAAATATTCGAATGAACGGGAGCTAATCCGATGAGCGTGATCGCGTTTCCTTACTCCGTCCCGGTCGAGCCGCGGCTGCGGCGCATCGGACGGATCGTGGCTGTCGGCGCGCTCGTCTGTGTCGCGGGGGCGGTGCTGGCGGTGCCGCTGCTTTGGTCGAGCGACGAGGTGCTCCGGCACTGGATCGCGACCCAGTCTCCGCTGGGCGCGCGGCCGTTCACGCTCAATCTCGACACGCGTCTTGCCGGCGCGCTGATCAGCCTGCTCGGACTTGCGCCTGTCGTCTATGCGCTGCTGCAACTGTCGATGCTGTTCTCGCGCTTCGCCCGCGGCGAGGTCTTCGTGACCGACAACGCCTGGCGCATCCGCCGCATGGGCCTCGCGCTGATCGCCAATGCCTTGATCTCGCCTTTGGTGCAGATGCTGACCACGATCAACCTGACGCGGGCGAACGAGCCGGGGCAGATCGTCGTGATGTTCGGCATCGAGCAGTCGCATGTGCTGTCGGTGCTGAGCGGCCTCGCGCTCATCGCGTTCGCGACCGTGATGGCCGATGCCGTTCGCGCCTGGCACGAGAACAGCGAGATCATCTGACCATGCCGATCATCGTCAATCTCGACGTCATGCTCGCCAGGCGTAAGATCCGCTCGCGCGAGCTCGCCGCGCGCATCGAGCTCACCGAGGCGAACGTCTCATTGCTCAAGTCGGGGAAGGTGAGAGGCATCCGCTTCGACACGCTGGAGCGGATCTGCGCCGTGCTGGACTGTCAGCCCGGCGATATCCTGGAATACGTCCCCGACAGCACGGACGACGCACTGGAATCGCGCGCGGCCGGCCGCAAATCGGCCTAGCCAGGCTCGTCCAACTCGAGCTCCGTTCAACTCAAACCCGTTCAATTCAAGACTGGAGACGTCTGCGATGAACCGCCCCGTGCGCGTTCTTGCGAGCGCGGCTGCGCTCGCGCTTGCCGGTTGCAGCTCGGTGCCGCTGACATCGATCCCGCGGCTTGCCCGCATCGATGCCAAGACGACGGATCTGTCGATGCTGCGCGTCGCCGTGCAATTGCCCGAGGTGCTTCGGCCGCGTTCGGGCGGCGTCAAGCTCGACGTCGTCACCAAGGTGACGGGCGAGGCCGAGACCAGGACCAGTTTTGCCATGATGGAAATGAGCGAGGCGCGAGATCGCGGTGGCCTGCCGGCGCCGCCGCCGGGGTCTGCAACGCACGTCTATCGCCTGTCACCTGCCGATGCGGCGCGCTTCGAGGCGCTGCGTGCGGCCATGGTCGAGCAGGGCAAGCAAGGCAGGCGCGGATCGATGGGGCTCGGCGTCGCGGCCAAGGAATTCTGTCGCGCCAACGTCGCGCCGCAGGCCGCGCTGCCCGTCACGATCTATCTGATGACCTCGGAGACGAGGAGTTTCGTCCCGGTCGTCAGCGATTTTGATATGCTCGGTGATCCCGCTCTGGCGGGCGGCCTGGAATCGATTCAGCCCTGCGGCCAGTGATCGTAAGGCGTAAGCTCAATACCCGAACTGCTCGCGCAGGATGCGCTCTTCCAGGCTGTGGCCGGGGTCGAACAGCATGCGCATCGAGATGGTCCTGTCAGACAAGACCTCGACGCGGCGGACGTCGCGCACCTCGTCGTGGTCGGCGACCGCCGCCACCGGGCGCTTGTCGCCCTCCAGCACCTCGATCACGACATAGGCCGTGTTCGGCAGCAGGGCGCCGCGCCAGCGGCGCGGGCGGAAGGCGCTGATCGGGGTCAGCGCCAGCAGCGCCGCGTTGATCGGGAGGATCGGTCCCTGTGCCGAGAGGTTGTAGGCGGTCGAGCCGGCCGGCGTTGCCACCATGATGCCGTCGGCGATCAGCTCGGGCATGCGCTCACGCTCGTCGATCATGATCCTCAAGCGTGCCGCCTGGTAGGTCTGCCGGAACAGGGCGACTTCGTTGATGGCATGGTGCAGGTGGACGCGGTCGTTGACGTCGGTCGCGCGCATCAGAAGCGGATTGATCTCGGATTCATGCGCCGCTTCGAGCCGCGCGCGCAGATCGTGCGTCGAGTATTCGTTCATCAGGAAGCCGACGGTGCCGCGATGCATGCCGTAGATCGGCTTTCCCGTGTGCATGTTCTGGTGCAGCGTCTGCAGCATCAGCCCGTCGCCGCCGAGCGCGACCACGACGTCGGCCTCCTTCAGGTCGCAATTGCCGTAGTCCCGGGTGAGCTGGCCAAAGGCGGCCTGCGCCTCGCTGCTCGGGCTGGCGACGAAGGCGATCCGGTCGTATCGCAAGGGCTTTGTCATGGGCTTCCGGGCAGGTGCCGCTGGCTGGAGGTCGTTCCGCCGGGCTCGTCTATACGAGGTGGACCTGTATTGTCGAGGATGACCGCCCCTCAAGGCAAACGGCCAATGGCCGATCCGGAGAACAAAACGGGTTGATTTGAGCCGGCGTGGACGCGCCTGTGGCCTATGATCCCGCAAACCGTCGCAATTCCTCGCTAGCTTCGGTGCGCACCGGCTATGACGGTCGGGCAGGGAGAACGATCATGCTCACGATCTTGCCGACGCTGCGACGAACCGGGCTCGTGCTCGCCGTGTCCGCGGTCGCGCTGTCGAGCCTTGCGTGGGCGGATGATGCCCCGCAGCCGCGGGCCGAGGCGGCCTCGCCGGCGGGACAGAAGGGTGAGCGCGCCGGCAAGGCGCAAGGTGCGGCGCAGGCTTCGCCGGCGGCGGCCGAGTTGCACCGTCTCCCGCCGGATTCGACCACGAAGCAGACGCTGGAACTGCCCGGCCGCACCCTCAACTTCGCCGCGACGGCCGGCTCCATCCGCGTGTTCGACGGCAAGGGCGAGCCGCTGGCCGACATCGCCTATACGTCCTACCAGCTGGACGGTGCCGATCGCGCCACGCGCCCGGTCACGTTCCTGTTCAATGGCGGACCCGGCGCGTCCTCGGCCTGGCTCCAGTTCGGCGCGGCCGGTCCCTGGCGGCTGCCGCTCGATGGCGATGCGCTGTCGCCGTCGGCCTCGCCCGAGGTGAAGCCGAACGCCGAGACCTGGCTCGACTTCACCGATCTCGTCTTCATCGATCCCGTCAGCACCGGCTATAGCCGCTTCGTCGCGAGCAGCGAAGACGCGCGCAAATCGTTCTATTCCGTCGACGGCGACGTCAACACCATCGCGCTGGTGATCCGCCGCTGGCTCGAGAAGCACGACCGCTTGACCTCGCCGAAATACGTCGCAGGCGAGAGCTATGGCGGCATTCGCGGGCCGAAGGTCGTGCGCCAGTTGCAGCTCCAGCATGGCGTCGGCGTCAAGGGCTTGATACTGGTGTCGCCGCTCCTTGACTTCCGCGAGTTCACCGGCACCAGCCTCCTGCAATATGTCGCGACCTTGCCGAGCTACGTCGCGGTGGCGCGCGCGGCCAAGGGACTGGTCACTGGACCGGTCAAGCGCGCCGACCTCGCCGACGTCGAGGCCTACGCGCGCGGCGAATTCCTGACCGACCTCGTCAAGGGCGAGGCGGACAAGGAGGCCACCAATCGTCTGGCCGACAAGGTCGCCGAGCTCACCGGCATCGACCAGTCGGTGAGCCGCAGGCTCGCCGGGCGTTTCGACGTCGGTGAATTCCGCCGCGAATTCGACCGCAGGAACGGCAAGGTGACGGGACGTTACGATGCTTCGGTGCGCGGCTACGATCCCTATCCGGATTCGAGCAGTTCCCGCTTCGGCGACCCCTCTGGCGATGCGCTCCAGGCGCCGTTGACGAGCGCCGCGGTCGACGTGCTCACGCGCAAGCTCGACTGGCGGCCCGATGGCTCCTATGAGGTCTTGAACGGCGCTGTGGAAGGTCAC
>RXJC01000208.1 GCA_003963435.1 Bradyrhizobiaceae bacterium
TGCGCACCCCAGACCATCGACCAAACCGCTGTGACCGCGCCGTGTCGTATGCGGATCGCCTGAGACTCACGGTTGCCCGCCCTGTCCTCAAGCAAATCGCGCCGGCGCTACCGCGTCCACCGCACCCCGGCCCGCATCTCGTGACGATCGCGAAGCGCCCCTCTGGCAGGGCCGGGATGGACGCTGTATGCCATAAATCCGAAATTCGGAAAAGCGATATATTTTTGCCGGGAGGGATTGACGGGTCTTGGGTGTTTTGCCCGACGCCTCACTGCGCTAACCGGCAGGATGGGTTGAGCCGTTGCGAAACCCATCCGCCCTTTATCATAGACGTGCGCGAGGACTGCATGTAGTCGGGATACGGCCTCCTCTTGGGCTGGAAATGGCAGCGACTATGGCGAGTGACGCTGAAAAGCGCTAGGTTCGCAAGACTCAACCCACTTGCGAGCTAGCGCAACATTTCCGCACGACTCTCAGAACGGCTGTTTAGCGATGTTCCGGGTATACTTTGATGATAGCGGTACGCACGGCAATTCGGATGTTGTCGTGATGGGTGGCCTCTTCGGATATCCAAATCAGTGGGACTACTTGTCTGAACTCTGGAGCAAGCAACTAGCCAATCCATGTCCTAGCAAGGATCCGATTTCTCGCTTCCACATGGCGCCCTGTCAGGCTGGGGATGAAGAGTTTTTGGGCTGGAAGCGTGTTGAGACAGATTACCTGGTTGATGAATTGATTGAGATAATCCGCAAGGCGGGCATCTACGGTTTCGGATGTGGAATTCCGCGCAAGGCTTACGATGTCGTCATGACGGGCGAGCTACGGCGCGCGTCTGGAAACGCCGAAACGATGTGCATCATCAATTGCTTTGTAAAATTGGTGCGCTATTCTCGCGCCATTATGGGCAGTAGTGAGATCGCCTTTATCTTTGACGACAGGCCTGAGCAGAAGCGCAACATCGAGAGAATTTGGGATGTGTATAGGGGCGTGAATGAAGATGGCGTTGATATTGTCTCCGTCACCTTTGGCAATTCGAAGAAGATATTGCCATTGCAAGCCGCCGATCTGCTGGCGTGGGAAATTTATCAGGACTCAATAGACAGCTTGAATGGACGCCGGGAGGAAGATGGCCCGCGACGGAGACAACTGCGGAAACTGATCGAGGGAGGCCGCGTTAGAGTTGAGTTTTGCAGCCCTGAGAATGTTCATCGGCTTGCCAAAGTCTCGGTTCCTCCCGCACTGCTCACCGATATCGCTAGGCATGTCGATTTCAAGTGATGAGATTTGCTCTCAGCCAACTTCTTGAACACGCGATCCGTCCCAGCTTTCGTTTCGTTCGCTTCCGCCTCTTTGGCGACGGAGGAGCGGAAACGTGGTGACGGCGTGAGGCCTCTCCTGTCCCGGACGCGCCGCGACCCAGATTGTAGGGATCGCACTGGGATGGTCCCGGCTCTGCAGCGTAGCTCCGAAGAGCCTCTGCGCTGCATTCGGGGCACGACAGCGCGCGCTACGCCCGCGCGCGGGCCTTGCCAACGGCGTGACCGTTCAGCTTCTTCTTTTTGGCGGCCTTGGTTGTCGAAGCCTTGGCGCCCGCCTTCTTGGCCGTGCGTGCCTTCACCTTGGCGGCTTCGGCTCGCGCCTCGGCGCGCAGCTTCTTGCGCTTCTTCTCGCAGGACTCGCACTTGCAGCCGATCGGCTTCAGATAGGCTTTGAAATAATCGGTGCCGTAGTCGTAGTTGATCTCCTCGCCCGGCTCGATGTTCTTGATGGCGCGGATGAAGACCTTGCGCTCGCGCGGACGGACGTCGGATTCGGCGTTGGGCCGGCAAGAGTGGTTGATGTAGCGGGCGAGGTTCTTGCGCACCGAACCGTCGATGGTCCAGCGGCCGTTGAGCTCGAACAGGTATTTGTTCTCGATCTCGTCCTGCTCGGGAATGCGCGAGTCCAGGATCGGTCCGAAATAACGGATGATCCGGGTCCCTTTCTTGATCGGCTTGGTGGCGAAGAGGCCGAGCCCGGTCTTGGAGCGGCCGACGCGATAGGATTTGCTGGAAGCGATGGCTGGCATGATCAAGAGAAATGAGGACGCAAACGAGGCATGAGGCCTCAGGCGAAGCCGCTCTTCTAGAACGATTCCGCGCCGCTGTCAGGTCTCTCACGGCGTCGTTTGAACCTTGCCCACAATCAAGACGTCTGACGGTACGCAGTTCCCGCGACATCGAGGCGTCACCATGATCCGCATCACCACCATAGGCCTGGCCGCGCTGTCGATGGTCGCGGGCCTCGGCAGCGCCGCCGCCCAATCCGTGGGCAGCGCCTATACCTCGACGGCACCAAAGGATTGCCGCCAGATCGGCAAGCCCAGCGAGCTCGACGGCAGCACCACGCGGGCCTGTCCGGGCAAGGACGGGCTAACGGTGCTGATTGCCGAGGACGATCTGCGCGAGATCGTCTCGGTCGGCCGCAATCGCAGGGCTGCGGCCGAGGAACCGGCGGCCAAGACCTGGTTCGCGCCGTTCAATTCATCGGAGACCACGATCGAATGGCGCGCAACGGGCGCAAAGCCGTTTGCGATCATCCAGCGCTGGCACATCGCCGACAACAGCGATCCCGACAAGCAGGGCCGGCCCGGCACCAAGGCCATCCTGGTCGTGACCCGGCTGCCGCCGGGCCCGGTTTGCCACGTCGCTTATGTCGATGCGGTCGCCAACCCCACCGCCAACGAGCTGGCGCGCAAGGCCGCGGACGATTTCGCCCGCGGCTTCACCTGCGGCAAGGACGAGGTGAAGATCATCGGCACGCGCGGCCGCACCGTCGAGCTGGCCACGATGCGTTAGCCTCTCGCCCTGACGCGCCGATAGCGCGCCAGCAGCCGCTCGCCCTTGGCGGCGATACGCCGTGCGGCCGCCGCCGTCTTCGGAACCGGCTCGCCCCAGGCATGCGCCGACAAGGCGTGGCGCGTCGGCTGCCCCTCGGCATCGACCAGCGGCGGCAGCTTGGCGCGGCCGTAGAAGCGCACGGCCCAGCTGCCCTTCCGCCGCATCTCCTGCGGCGTCATCTCCGACTCTTTCTTGGTGACGCCAGGCCGCAAATGGGCGCCCTGCTTGCGCGCGAAGGCCTTGCGGCCCGCCGCGGTCAGGCCGCCGCGCGGATCCTTTTCGCGCGCGGATGCGCCGCGCTTGCGAGACTTGGCTTTCTTCGCGGTGCGCTTGCGCGTCTTCCTGGCGGATGTCTTCGACTTTGCGTTCGACGCCTTCGACTTTGACGTTTTCTTGGAAGTTTTCTTGGAGCTCTTCTTCTTGGCGGTCTTCTTCTTCGATGCCATGCGCATGTTGTCCACGAGATTGGGATAGCGGCGGCCGGCGCGGCGGGCGCGTTCTTTCGCCGCCGATTTCTGCGCGGGGCTGAGGTGCTTGGAGGCCTTGCCGGCCCGCTTGCGGGGATTCGAGCGCTTCCAGGGAGCGCGTGCTTTCTTTGCCATGCGGCGTCAACGCCTGATCACGGCAAGGGTTGCGCTGGTCCGTTATTCAGAGGCCGGACGGCTTTACCGCGACGGGCGCCGTCAGCATCGCCTCGAGCAGCCGTTCGGCCGTCGTTCCCTCGGGCAGACGGCTCAAAATATCCTCGAGCCGTCCGTCGAGCAGCAGCGTGGTGAAGCCGTGCACCATCGACCAGGCGCGCGCGATCGCCGCGCCCTGGTTCAACGTCAACGCATCGCCGCTGATCTGTTCCTGCCGCATCATGCCGACGGCATTGGCAAGCCCGGCGAAGGAGGCTTCGGCCGCCGCGTGCAACGAGGGCCTGGAATAATCCAGCCGCTCGGTGCGGAACATGATGCTGTACATGCCGGGATGGGCTTGAGCATAGGCGACATAGGCCTTCGGCCGCGCCAGCGCGGCTTCGAGCGGCGTGGTCGCGGCATCGCAGGACGCGGCCATGGCCGCGTTGAATTGGCGAAAGCCGACGGCCGCAAGCTCGCTGAGCAGGCCGGTGAGATCACCGAAATGATGGGTGGGCGCGGCATGCGACACGCCCGCCTCCCGCGCCACCGCGCGCAAGGTAAGGCCGGCGAGCCCGTCGCGTTCCAGCACGCGTTCGGCGGCCTGCAGCAGCGCATCGCGCAACGCACCGTGGTGATACGGCGTCTCGGTCTTCGCGCTTCCCGCGCGGCGCGCCGTGCGCGATCCCGCAGGCGAGGTCGTTCGTCTGGAAGCACGCGCGCCTCGCGCGGGTTCGCTCTTGGTGTCGGGCTTGGTCATTTGCAAGCTATATGACGCAATATTGACAGTGTAAAGATTTCACTTGACCGAAACGGCAATCGGCGCTATCCGATCTTTACGATGTAAAGATGGGGAGGGATATGCCGTGCAGCAAGACGCCATCGCCGAGCGCCGCAACAACATCGCGCCGATCCCGTTCGAAGCGGACGCGCCCTTCCTGAAGGTCATCGGTGAATTGCCGCGCGAGCTGAACGGGGTGCTCTATCGCAACGGCCCCAATCCGCAGTTCGATTCTCCCGGCGCGCACTGGTTCGTCGGCGATGGCATGCTGCACGCCTTCCATCTCGACAACGGCCGCGCCAGCTATCGCAACCGCTGGGTCCGCACGCCGAAATGGCTCGCCGAGCACGATGCCGGCCGCGCGCTGTTCGGCGGCTTCGGCCGCAAGCTGCCGGATGCCCCGGCCGATCTCACCGACGGGGGCGTCGCCAACACCAACATCATCTTCCATGCCGGCAAGCTGCTCGCGCTGGAGGAAGCGCACCTGCCGACCGAGATCGAACCCGGCACGCTGGCGACGCGCGGCTATCACAACTACCAGGGCCGCGTCGCCGGTGCCTTCACTGCCCATCCGAAGATCGATCCCGTCACCGGCGAGCTGGTGTTCTTCGGCTACAACGCGGCGGGTCCGCTGACGCCCGCCCTCTCCTACGGCTCGATCGATGCGTCCGGCAAGGCGACGCGCTTCGAGCGGTTCGAGGCGCCCTATGCCAGCATGGTGCACGACTTCATCGTCACCGCGAACCATGTGCTGTTTCCGATCCTCCCCATCACCGGCAGCATGGAGCGCGCCATGAGCGGACGGCCGCCCTATGCCTGGGAGCCGGACAAGGGCGCCTATGTCGGCGTGATGAAGCGGAGCGGCGCCGCCAAGGACATCGTCTGGTTCCGCGGTGAAGCCTGTTACGTCTTCCACATCATGAATGCGTGGGAGGACGACAACCGCATCGTCGCCGACGTCATGCAGTTCGAGGAAGCGCCGCTGTTTCCGCATCCCGACGGCCGGCCGACCGATCCCGAGAAGTCGCGCGCCCGGCACTGCCGCTGGACCTTCGATCTGTCGGGCAACACCGATCGCTTCCAGCAGACCTACCTCGACGATCTCACCGGCGAATTCCCGCGCATCGACGACCGCCGCGCCGGACTGAAGAATCGTCACGGCTGGTACGCCTGCGCCAATCCGAAACTGCCTATGTTCGGCGCGCTCGCCGGCGTCGTCCATGTCGACGGCAACGGCAGGCGGCTTGGCCAATATCTGCTGCCCGCCGGCGACACCATCTCCGAACCTGTCTTCGTCGAGCGATCGAAGGATGCGGCCGAGGGCGATGGCTGGCTGCTCGCGGTGGTCTGGCGGGCGCGCGAGAACCGCAGCGACCTCGCGGTGTTCAACGCCACCGATGTCGAAGCGGGCCCCGTCGCGCTGGTGCAGCTCGGCCATCGCGTGCCCGACGGGTTTCACGGCAATTGGGTGGGCGCGCAGTAGCGCGCGTCATGTGTCACCAAAGAGGCCTATGCAGATGCCCTCGCTCACCGCAGACTTTCTTGCCGTCTTCGCCCTGATCTGCGCCGTGGCTGCCGCCCTGATGATCCGGCTGCGGCGGAGCGGACAAGTCGTCTTCAATGGCGGCATCCTGCTCGCCCTTGGCCTCGCCATCGCCTGCGCGCTTCCCATCCTGTCGCACCTGCCCTGGGCGGAACTGGCCGAGGAGGCATCCGACCAAGCGGTTGCAGCTGCTCAGCTTTTATATGCCGCCTACGTGATTTTGACACTGTAAAGATTTCACTTGACCCGGCGCCGCGCCTGAATTATTGATCTTTACATCGTAAAGATTGGCCTGACCGAGGCGACCCATGACGATTTTCCTGATCCTCGCGCCCTACGGCGCTTACAGCTTTCTGATGCTGGTGACGTCGGCCACGGTGAGCGTGTTCGCGGCCTCCGCGATCTGCCTCGTCACCGTCGCGATCGACGTGGCGTGCGGTCGCTCGGTGAAAACGCTGGCCGCGGGCTCGGCGGTCGTGTTTGCCGCCATCGGCCTCTATCTCGCACTGCTCGATCCGCAACTCGGCACGCTCGGCGTGAAGCTGGCGGTTGATATCGGCATCTTCGTCATCTCGCTCGGCTCGCTCCTGGTCCGCCGTCCCTTCACGCTGCAATATGCGCTTGAATCGGTCCCGGCCGAGACCGCGGCGATGCCCGGCTTTCTCACGGCCAATTACGTCATCACCGGCGCCTGGACGGTGGCCGCGCTGCTGATGGCGGCGGCCAATCTCGTGCTGCTCTACGTCCCCGGCCTGCCGCTCTGGTCGAGCCTTGCCGTCGCCTTCGCCGCCCGCAACAGCGCGATCTACTTCACAAAGTGGTATCCCGAGTATCGCCAGATCAAGTACGGTACGCCCGCCCGCGCATTGCCCAACGCCCGCTGAACAGGATCGACGATGAAGGCCGTATTCGCCCGCCTCGCCTCCGACTTCCTCTCCGCCATCGTCTTCCTGGTCATCTACCTCGTCACCGACAACGTCGTCCTGGCAACCTCGGTGGCGGTTGCCGGCGCGGTCGCGCAGGTGATCTATGCCCGCCTCAAGGGGCACCAGCTCAACTACATGACCTATGCGAGCCTCGCGCTCGTCGTCGTGCTGGGCACCATCACGCTGCTGACCAACGATCCTCGCTTCATGCTGGCAAAGCCTTCGATCGCGCATTTCGCGATCGGCGCGATCATGCTCAAGCGCGGCTGGATGCTGCGCTACATGCCGCCGATCGTCGTCGAGACCGTCCCGGAATATGTGACGGCTGCAGGCTATGCCTGGGCGGGCCTGATGTTCGTGATCGGCTTCGGCATGATCGCCGTCGCCTCCACGGGCGATTTGAAGCTGTGGGCGTTCTATCTCACGGTGGTCGCGGGCGGCGCCAAGATCCTCGCCTTTGCCGTGCAGTACGTCGTTCTCAGGCTCATCGTCACCAGCCGTCGCCGCGCCGCCGCCCGCGCCTGAAGCGCGACGTCATCGCGCTTCAGCTTGTCGGCTGAGCCTGATCTTCTCCGAAAACCGCCGCGCACTTGTCGGGATCAGGCTGCTATGCCCTATTCGGGGGGTTAGGCAGGAGCTGCGAGTTGGGTTATAGGCTCGCTCGGGACTGACCGCGGATGGTCGCGGTCCGCCGGGATTTGTTCGGGAGACGGGAATGGCCGTGGACGGCAACTGGAATCTGACCATGACGACGCCGATGGGCGAGCGCCAGGCGACGCTGAGCCTGAAGGCCGCAGGGAGCACACTGACGGGCACGCAGGGCGCGGAAGGGAATACCACCGAGATTTTCGACGGCACCGTCTCCGGCGACAACGTCTCCTGGAAGGTCTCGATCGACAAGCCCATGCCGCTCACGCTCGAGTTCACCGGCACCGTCTCCGGCGACAGCATCAGCGGCGAGATGGGCATCGGCCCGATGGGGAGCTTCCCCTTCACGGGCGCCCGCGCGTAAAGGTCGCGCAGCCATCATGCGCGTGCTCCGTCTCATCGCGGCGACGATGCTGTGTGTCGCGACCCAGGCGGCGCGCGCGGATGACACCGAACCGGCGTGGCGCGCCAGCGCGCTCGCCCTCGTGCCGGCAGGCTACGTCGCCGGCGCCGCCTATCGCACCGAAGGTGCGAACGGTTACCTCGCCGTTTATCCCGCGACATCGAACGATCCGAAGACACCCGCCAGCGTGTTCGCCGCGCGCCAAGCGCTCGTTGTCACGCTGACGCCGGATGCGACACGCGCAGTGTCAGCCGAGCTGAAGCCCCGCGCTGAGCCGGTCCCTGACGACGACGAGACCGATTTCGCCAAGCTGCACGCCGAGCTTGCGGCAAAGCGCACAACGCTGCCTGAGGGCACCGAGCCCTGCAATCTCGGCGCCTGGTCGATCGACACGGATCCTGCCGGCCTCAACGTGCGCGCCGAGCCGTCGGTCAAAGCGCGCGTGCTCGGCACGCTGCCGCCGCCCTATCGGCTCAAGCTCGGTGGTGCCGAGAACACGCCCGACGGCGGCTGGCTCACCGAATTCCGCATCATCGGCTTCAAGAACGGCTGGTTCCTGATCGAAGGCGCCAAGCCGCCGGGCAAGGACTACGAGGACGAGAAGCGTTATCCGCGCAGCGCACCCAAACCCTATGCCGGGCGCGGCTGGGTCGCCTCCAACAAGGTCGGCGCGAGCTATGCCAATGGCGGCACACGCGCAGGCGGCCTGTTCCAGGCGCCCTTCATCGACGCCAAATGGATGCCGGCCCAGCGCGAGCTGGGCGGCCCGATCGACGGCGACGGCGGACCGAAGCGGCTTCTCGCTTGCAGCGGATATTGGGGCCTGGTCGAGAGCCACGACGGCGTCCGCGGCTGGTGGCGTTCGCTGTGCTCGAACCAGGTCACGAACTGCAGCTAGGGCGGACCGATGCGTCCCCGAACACTCTTCGTCATACGCGGGCTTGACCCGCGTATCCATCTTCTGACGAGCGATGGATGGCCGGGTCAAGCCCGGCCATGACAACTCAGCCCAAATTCAACTCCTTGAAGAAGTCGTTGCCCTTGTCGTCGATGATGATGAAGGCGGGGAAGTCGACGACTTCGATGCGCCAGATCGCTTCCATGCCGAGCTCGGGATATTCGAGCACCTCGACCTTCTTGATGCAGTGCTCGGCAAGGTTCGCCGCTGCGCCGCCGATCGAGCCGAGATAGAAGCCGCCGTACTTCTTGCAGGCCTCGCGCACGGCC
>RXJC01000153.1 GCA_003963435.1 Bradyrhizobiaceae bacterium
GTCGTCGGCCAGATGTCCTTCAGGTACACCGGCTTGCCGTCCTTGCCTTCGCCGATCGGCTCGACGGCGAGGTTCTTGGTGACGCTGCCCGCGAGCGCGTGGGCGACGACCAGCGGGGGCGAGGCAAGATAGTTCGCCTGCACGTCCGGCGAGACGCGGCCTTCGAAGTTGCGGTTACCGGAGAGCACGGCGGCTGCGACGATGCCGTTCTCGTTGATCGACTTCGAGATCTCCTCCGGCAGCGGGCCGGAATTGCCGATGCAGGTGGTGCAGCCGAAGCCGACCAGGTTGAAGCCGACCTTGTCGAGATCCTTCTGCAGACCGGAATCGGCGAGATAGCCGGCGACGACCTGGCTGCCCGGAGCGAGCGAGGTCTTCACCCACGGCTTTGCCTTCAGGCCCTTCGCGGCAGCGTTACGGGCCAAGAGACCGGCGCCGATCAGCACGCTCGGATTCGAGGTGTTGGTGCAAGAGGTGATGGCGGCGATCACGACGTCGCCATGGCCGATCTCGAAGTTCTTGCCTTCGACAGGGAAGCGCTTGGTCGGCTCTTCAGCCTTCTTGTACTCAGTGCTGAGCGCGAGCGAGAAGCCTTCGGCGACCGACGGCAGCGCGATGCGGCCTTCGGGACGCTTCGGACCGGCCATCGACGGCACGACGTCGGCGAGGTCGAGCGTCAGGGTTTCCGTGAACACCGGGTCAGGCGACTTGGCGGTGCGGAACAGGCCCTGCGCCTTGGCGTAGGCCTGCACCAGCGCAACGCGCGGCGCCGCGCGGCCGGAGGTCTTGAGATAGTCGATCGCGGCGGCGTCGACCGGGAAGAAGCCGCAGGTCGCGCCATATTCCGGCGCCATGTTGGCGATGGTGGCCTTGTCGGCGACCGAGAGATGGTCGAGGCCCGGGCCGAAGAACTCGACGAACTTGCCGACCACGCCGAGCTTGCGCAGCATCTGCGTGACGGTGAGCACGAGGTCGGTCGCGGTGACGCCTTCCTTCATCGCGCCCTTCAGCTTGAAGCCGACGACGTTGGGCAGCAGCATGGAGAGCGGCTGGCCGAGCATGCAGGCTTCCGCCTCGATGCCGCCGACGCCCCAGCCGAGCACGGCCAGACCGTTGACCATGGTGGTGTGCGAGTCGGTGCCGACCAGCGAGTCGGGATAGGCAACCTCGAACGTGCCGGTCTTCTTGCCGACCGTCATCTTCTCCTTCTTGGTCCAGACCGTCTGGGAGAGATATTCGAGATTGACCTGGTGGCAGATGCCGGTGCCGGGCGGCACCACGGAGAAGTTCGAGAACGCCTTCTGACCCCACTTCAGGAACTCGTAGCGCTCCTGGTTCTGCTTGTATTCCTCGGCGACGTTCTTGCCGAAGGCCTTGTTGTCGCCGAAGAAGTTCACGATCACGGAGTGGTCGATGACGAGATCGACCGGCACCAGCGGATTGATCTTCTCGGCATCGCCGCCGAGCTTCTGCATCGCGTTGCGCATCGCAGCGAGATCGACCACCGCAGGCACGCCGGTGAAGTCCTGCATCAGGACGCGCGCCGGGCGGAACGCGATCTCATGCTCCAGCGACTTCTTGCGCAGCCATTTCGAGACGGCGACGATGTCCTCTTTCTTGACCGAGCGGCCGTCCTCGTTGCGCAGCAGGTTCTCGAGCAGGACCTTCATCGAATAGGGAAGCTTGGAAATTCCCTTCAGACCATTCTTCTCGGCCGTGGGCAGGCTGTAATAGACATAGGTCTTGGCGCCGACCTTGAGGGTCTTTTTGCATTTGAAGCTGTCGAGCGAGGTCATGTAGGAGATCCCAATGGTTAGTTATACCCGGCAGGGTATTTTAACACCGTCAGCGCATCCAGGCTGGGCCGCTTGCAGGGGCAGGTTGAGTTGCTGCATCAAGTAGTTCCGGGCTTATAGAAGCTTTCTAACGGCGCCGCCACAGCCACAATCATGCCGCAGCAACCGCGAGCCAAAAATTCCCATGCGCTACCCCAAGTTTTCCTGAGGCCCAGCTTTGAGTGACCTGAAACGAGGCGAGATGCAGCTCTCCGGACACGCCGTCACCTGCGTGCGCGGCGGCCGCCAGGTGTTCGCCGGGCTCGATTTCGCGGCGGTCTCCGGCGAGGCCGTAGCGGTCGTCGGCCGCAACGGATCGGGCAAGACCTCGCTGCTGCGGCTGATCGCGGGCCTGCTGGTGCCGGCGGGAGGCAAGATCGCGCTTCAGGGCGGCGATGCCGAGCTGACCCTGCCCGAGCAGTGCCACTATCTCGGCCATCGCGATGCCCTGAAGCCGGCGCTCAGCGTGGCCGAGAACCTGTCATTCTGGGCCGATTTCCTCGGCGGCGAGCGCCTGGACTTCGCCGAGAGCCTCGCCACCGTCGGGCTTGACCATGCCACCCATCTGCCCGCGGGGTTCCTCTCGGCGGGACAGCGCCGCCGGCTGTCGCTGGCCCGGCTGCTGACCGTCCGCCGCCCGGTCTGGCTCTTGGACGAGCCGACCAATGCGCTGGATGTGGCCGGCCAGGACATGTTCGGCGGCCTGATGCGCCAGCACCTGTCGCGCGGCGGCATGATCGTCGCGGCGACCCACGCGCCACTGGGGATCGAATCGCGCGAGCTGCGCATCGGGGGCATGGCGTGATGCGGCCCCACCCTCAGCTTTCCGAGCGGCTGATGCTCGCCCTCCCCTGCAAAGGCAGAGGCAGCGCACCGCCCTTGGGGCGCCCCTTGGGGCGCATTGGAGCCACCCCATGACGGCCCTGTCCGCCCTGATCCGCCGGGACATCCGGATCGCGCTCCGCGTCGGCGGCGGGGCCTTGATCGGCGTGCTGTTCTTCCTGACCGTGGTCGTCCTGATGCCGTTCGCGGTCGGGCCGGATCTGGCGCTGCTGTCGCGGCTGGGACCGGCCATCCTCTGGCTCGGCGCGCTGCTGGCGAGCCTGCTCACCCTGGACCGGCTGTTCATGGCCGACCACGAGGACGGCTCGCTCGACCTGATCACGATGAGCCGGACGCCGCTGGAACTCGCCTGTGCCGCCAAGGCGCTGGCGCACTGGCTGGCGGCCGGCCTGCCGCTGATTGTCGCAACTCCCGTGCTCGGCCTGTTGCTCAACCTCGACATGGTCGCCACGGCCGCGGTGGCGCTGACCCTGCTGGCAGGGACCCCGGCGCTGACCTTCACCGGCATGATCGGCGCGGCGCTGGCGGTGACGCTGCACCGCGGCGGGCTGCTGATGGCCGTGCTGGTGCTGCCGCTATCGATTCCGGTGCTGATTTTCGGCGTGGCGGCCTCGCAGGCCGTGATCGTCGGCCCCATGACCTTCGGCGCCCCGTTCTCGATCCTGTGCGCGCTGTCCCTGGTCAGCCTCGTGATCGGCCCCTTCGCAGCCGCAGCAAGCCTGCGGCATGGACTCGACTGAACCGGCCTCAACTGACCTTGACCCCGATCAACTTTCGCGACGGACTTTCGTGCTGATTGCCTGAGCGGCCACCGATGATTATCAGGGTACCATGACACTGATCGACCTCGCCAACCCCACGCGGTTCCTCGCGCTGACAGCGCGGATCCTGCCGTGGCTTGCGGCCGCGACCGTCCTGCTGCTTGCGATCGGTCTCTATCAAGCCGCGCTCGCGCCCGACGATTACCAGCAGGGCGCGACGGTGAAGATCATGTTCATCCACGTGCCCAATGCCTGGCTGTCGATGTTCGTCTGGGGCGTGATGAGCATCGCCTCGCTGGGCACCTTGGTGTGGCGGCATCCGCTCGCCGACGTCGCCGCCAAGGCCGCCGCGCCGATCGGCGCCGCCTTCACCTTCCTGGCGCTGCTCACGGGCTCGCTGTGGGGCCGGCCGATGTGGGGTACCTATTGGGAATGGGATGCGCGGCTGACCTCGGTGCTGATCCTGTTCCTGATGTATCTCGGCCTGATGGCGCTGTGGCGCGCGGTCGATGACCCCTCGCGCGCCGCCCGCGCCGCCGCCGTGCTGACCCTGGTCGGCGCGCTCAATTTGCCGATCATCAAATTCTCGGTCGACTGGTGGAACACGCTGCACCAGCCCGCCTCGGTGATGCGCATGGGCGGATCGGCGCTCGACAAATCGTTCCTGATTCCGCTGCTGGTGATGGCGGTCGCGTTCACGCTGCTGTTCGTCACGCTGCACCTGGCGGCGATGCGCAACGAGATCCTGCGCCGACGCGTCCGCTCGCTGCAGATGATGCAGGCGAGCCGCGTGGCGTTCTCGAACGAGATCGGTGGCGCGCGCGGCCAGAATGCGTCGAATGAAGTCGGGGCCGCATGATCATGTCGCTCGGTCCCTATGCCTCCTTCATCGTGACGTCCTATGCCGCGGCGGCCCTCGTGGTCGCGCTCCTGATCGGCTGGATCGCGCTCGACTATCGCAACCAGACGCAGCGCCTGCGCGAGCTGGAGCAGCGCGGCATCACGCGCCGGTCCGGCCGCAGCGCGACGGAGTTGTGATGAGCGATCAACCTGCCTCCGCCGCGGCGCCGCAGCGCCGCACCTTCCTGATGGCGCTGCCGCTGATCGCCTTCGCCGGACTGGCCGTTCTGTTCTGGTTCCGGCTCGGCAGCGGCGACATCTCGCGGATCCCGTCCGCGCTGATCGGTCGTCCCGCGCCGCAGACCGTGCTGCCGCCGCTGGAAGGATTGCAGGCCGACAATGCGCAGGTGCCGGGGCTCGATCCCGCCGCCTTCAAGGGCAAGGTCAGTCTCGTCAACGTCTGGGCGTCCTGGTGCGTGCCTTGTCATGACGAGGCACCGCTCTTGACCGAACTGGCAAAAGACAAGCGGTTCGAGCTGGTCGGCATCAACTACAAGGACGCGCCCGACAATGCGCGGCGCTTCCTCGGGCGCTACGGCAACCCGTTCGGCCGCGTCGGCGCCGACGCCAACGGCCGCGCCTCGATCGAATGGGGCGTCTACGGCGTGCCGGAAACCTTCGTCGTCGGCCGCGAGGGCACCATCGTCTACAAGCTGGTCGGCCCGATCACGCCGCAAAATCTCAAGACGGTGCTGATACCGGAGCTGGAGAAGGCGCTGAAGGCGGGGAACTAGTCGAGACCGTCATTGCGAGGAGCTCTTGCGACGAAGCAATCCAGACTGTCTCCGCGGTGAGATTCTGGATTGCTTCGCTTCGCTCGCAATGACGAGGGGAGAGACCTTCACCCCTTGCTGACATCCCCCGCCTCGGCCTCGCTGGTCTCCAGCGACACGGGCTCGAGGTGGTAGCGCTTGGTCAGCGGCATCTGGGCGATGGCGAAGATCATGGTCAGCGGGGTCACGCCGAACACCTTGAAGTTCACCCAGAAATCCGTGCTTTGCGTGCGCCAGATGATCTCGTTCAGCACCGCCATGCCGGCGAAAAACAGCGCCCAGCGCAGGGTGAGGATGCGCCAGCCCTGCGGGGTCAGGTTGAACACCTGGTCGAACATCACGGCGATGAAGGAGCGGCCGAACAACAGGCCGCCGCCGAGGATCGCGGCGAACAGGCCGTAGATGATGGTCGGCTTGACCTTGATGAAGGTCTCGTCGTGCAGCACCAGGGTCAGCGTGCCGAACACCAGCACGACCACGCCGGTCACGATCGCCATGATCGGGATGTGACGCGTCACCGCGTAGGACGCGACCATCGCCACAACGATTGCGACCATGAAGGCGCCGGTCGCGGCGAACAGATTGAACTTCGCGTTGACGAAGAAGAACACGAGCAGCGGACCGAGCTCGGTCGCCAGCTTGAACAGCGGATGCGGCTGGGTTTTGTCCATTCTCAGCTTTCGATTCCAGCGATGGCGCGGGCGAAGTCTCGCGCCGTGAACGGCGCGAGGTCGTCGACGCCTTCGCCGACGCCGATGAAATGCACCGGCAGTTTGAATTTCTCGGCGAGCGCCACCAAGATGCCGCCGCGGGCGGTGCCGTCGAGCTTGGTCATCACGAGGCCGGTGACCCCCGCCGTGCGATGGAAGGCCTCGACCTGCGACAGCGCGTTCTGGCCGACCGTTGCATCGAGAACCAGCAGCACGGCATGCGGCGCCGTGGCGTCCACCTTGCGGATCACGCGCACGACCTTTTCGAGCTCGTTCATCAGCTCGGCCTTGTTTTGCAGACGCCCGGCGGTGTCGATCAGCAGCACGTCGACGCCCTGCTCCTTCGCCGCCGTCAGCGCGTTGAAGGCAAGGCTTGCCGAATCGGAGCCTTGCGCGCCCGCGATGACCGGCGTTTTGGTGCGCTCGCCCCAGACCTTGAGCTGCTCGATGGCTGCGGCGCGGAAGGTGTCGCCGGCAGCCAGCATCACCTTGCGGCCTTCGGAGGCGAATTTCTGCGACAGCTTGCCGATCGTGGTGGTCTTGCCGGAGCCGTTGACGCCGACCACGAGGATGACGAACGGCTTCCTGGCGGTGTCGATCTCGAGCGGCTTTGCCACCGGCGCCAGCACCTTCTCGACTTCGGTCGCGACGACGTCCTTGACCTCGTCCGCCGAGATCGCCTTGTCGTAGCGGCCGGTGCCGACCGCGTCCGCGATCCGCACCGCAACGGAGGTGCCGAGGTCGGCGCGCAGCAGCACGTCCTCGATGTCGTCGAGCATGGCGCGGTCGAGCTTGCGCTTGGTCACGAGGTCGGCGACCGCGGTCCCGAGCGAGGACGAGGTGCGCTTCAGCCCGTTGGACAGGCGCCGCCACCAGCTCAGCTTGGGTGGATCTGACGTGGTATCGTTCATGGCGAGGGTGTGTTAGCCGTTCCGGCCCCCAAACGAAAGTCTTGACCGAAAGTCCTGCGATTGCTCGATGTTCCCAAATTGACCGCCGACGAGATCATGGCCCGCGTGCTCCATCGCGACGGGCTGATGCTGATCATCGACAAGCCGGCCGGCCTGCCCGTGCATCGCGGCCCCAAGGGCGGCGCCAATCTGGAAGACTCCTTCGACGCGTTGCGTTTCGGCCTGCCGCGGCCGCCGGTGCTGGCCCACCGGCTGGACAAGGACACCTCCGGCTGCCTCGTGCTCGGCCGCCATCGCAAGGCCACTGCCTCGCTCGGCCTGTTGTTCAAGCACGGCAAGATCGGCAAGACCTACTGGACCGTGGTCGAGGGCGGCCCCACGGAAGACGAAGGCACCATCGACATGCCGCTGGGCCGCCTCAATGCCGAGCGCGGCTGGTGGCAGAAGCCAGATCCCGAAGGCCAGAAGGCCGTCACCAACTGGAAAGTGATGGGCCGCGGCGACGGTTTCACCTGGCTTGCCATGGAACCGGTGACCGGGCGGACCCACCAATTGCGGGTGCATTCGGCCGCGAGCGGCTGGCCGATCTTCGGCGATAACATTTACGGCAACGGCCCGCGCTTCGGCGAGCCGAAGCTGCATCTGCATTCCCGCGAGATCGTGGTGCCGATCTCCCGGAACAAGGAGCCGGTCCGCGTGGTCGCGCCCGCACCGCCGCATATGCACGACAAGCTTCGTGCCTGCGGGTGGAACGGGGAATAGTCTTCTGGACCCTCATGGTGAGGAGCAATGGTCGGGCGGGGAGCCATGCTCTTCTCCCGGCCCATGGTTTACCAAACGTTCAGTGCTCGCCTCTAATGATAGCGGTTGCTTAGAACAAGCTTCCGTCATCTCGCTCAGGACGAGCAACGCGTCATGTCCACGGCCGGGCTATCGATCATCGACGAGGTCGAATCCGCGATTCGCACCGGCTCGCCGGACAAGGGCCTGGCAACAGCCCGCCGCGTCACCGATCTGTTCCTCGCCTCCGCCGGCAGTTTCGACGACGAGCAGATCGTGCTGTTCGACCAGGTGCTCGACCGCCTGATCGGCACCATCGAGCTGCGCGCGCTTGCCGACATGGGCGCACGCATCGCGCTCGCCGAGATCAGCGCGCAACTGGCGCCGGTCGCCCAGGCGCCGCCCTCCGTGATCCGCCGCCTCGCCAGCAATGACGAGATCCGCATCGCCGGTCCCGTGCTGCAGGAATCCGCCCGCCTCGACGACAGCGAGCTGGTGAAGATCGCATCAGCCAAGGGCGAGCCGCATCTGCTTGCGATCGCCGGCCGCTGGTGGCTGAAGGAGATCGTCACCGACGCGCTTCTGGCGCGCCGCTATCCCAGCGTCAGCCGCAGGCTCGCCGCCAATCCCGGCGCGCGTGTCTCCGGCAACGGATTCGCCGTCATGGTCGCCCAGGCCGAGGCGGATCCCGAGCTTGCCGTCAGCGTCGGCGTCCGCGTCGACCTGCCGTCGGAGCTGCGCCGCCGATTGCTGCGCTCGGCGACCGACGCCGTGCGCACCCGCCTGTTGTCGCGCGCGCCGCCGCATCTGTTCGAGGAGATCCAGAACGCGATCGCCGCCGTCACCGTCGGCGTCGAGCGCGAGATGTCGGGCGTCCGCGATTTCGAAGGCGCCAAGCGGGCCATCGCAGGCCTCAAGGCCACCGGCCAGCTCAACGAGGCCACGCTATCCGGCTTTGCCAAGCAGCGGCGCTACGAAGAGACTGCCGCGGCCCTCGCGGCCCTGTCCGG
>RXJC01000643.1 GCA_003963435.1 Bradyrhizobiaceae bacterium
CGGCGCCACCGATTGCGCCAGCGCCTCGTTCTCCGCCGCTTCGCCGTCGGCCAGAAGACGCGTCGCGCGCTCGGCGAGCTTGTGCCCGGCGTCGGTGAGCGCAAGCCGGCGCGAGGTGCGGTTGAACAGCCGGGCGCCGAGCCGCTCCTCCAGACGGGTGACCGCTTTGGACACCGTCGCTTTCGACATCGAAAGCTCGCTCGCGGCTCCCGCAAATGATCGCAATTCCACGACTTTTGCGAAGATCGCGAGCGCCTCGAAGTCGGGGAGTTTTGCCATGGGAGCCGGTCTGATCGGGATATATGAAGAAACAATGAGTTTCGATAGTTTCTATTTCTATACCACAGGCGGAGGCTTATCCAAGGGGTCAATCGTTCGGCGCTTGACCAAGACGCCGACCGTTCAAATCAGGGAATTACGAAAATGATCGAACTCAGACCCTTCGATAAGCTCGGCGGCGCCGACCACGGCTGGCTGAAAGCAAAACATCATTTCTCCTTCGCGAGCCATTATGACCCCAACAACATGGGCCACGGTGCCTTGCGCGTGTGGAACGACGACGAGATCGCGCCCAACAGCGGCTTTCCCGCCCATCCCCACGCCAACATGGAAATCATCACCTATGTGCGCGAGGGCGCGATCACCCACCAAGACAGCCTCGGCAACAAAGGCCGCACCGAGGCGGGCGACGTGCAGGTGATGAGCGCCGGCAGCGGCATCCGCCATTCCGAGTACAATCTGGAGCCGACCAGGACGCGGATCTTCCAGATCTGGATCGAGCCGACACAACGCGGTGGACAGCCGACCTGGGGCTCAAAACCGTTCCCGAGGGCGGACCGCTCCGGCAAGCTGGCGACGATCGCGAGCGGGATGCAAGGTGACACCGACGCGCTGCCGATCCGCGCCGACGCGCGGGTGCTCGCCACCACGCTGAAGGCCGGCGAGAGCGCGGAATACGCGCCGCAGACCTCGCGGCATCTCTACCTCGTGCCCGCGGTCGGCGCCGTCGAGATCAACGGCGTGCGCGTCAATGCCCGCGACGGCGCTGCGATCCGCGACGAGGAGCGGCTGACAATCACCGCGCTTGAAGACTCCGAGCTCGTGCTCGTCGACGCGGCCTAGCGGACCAACAACTCGTCATGCCCGGGCTTGACCCGGGCATCCGTCACCTTCGCAAGGCGCTTTTCGAAGCGCGATGGGTTGCCGGGTCAAGCCCGGCAACGACAGCAACTCAACTCGTCACCCAACGGAGACCACCATGTCCAAAGTTCTCGTCCTCTATTATTCCGCCTACGGCCACATCGAAGCGATGGCGAACGCCGTCGCCGACGGCGCGCGCGAGGCCGGCGCCATTGTCGACATCAAGCGTGTGCCGGAGCTGGTGCCGGCCGAGATCGCCAAAGCCTCGCACTACAAGCTCGACCAGGCGGCGCCGGTCGCCAAGATCGAGGACCTCGCCAATTACGACGCGATCATCGTCGGCACCGGCACCCGCTTCGGCCGCATGGCCTCGCAGATGGCGAACTTCCTCGACCAGGCCGGCGGGCTCTGGGCCAAGGGCGCACTGCACGGCAAGGTCGGCGGCGCCTTCACTTCGACGGCGACCCAGCATGGCGGCCAGGAGACGACGCTGTTCTCGATCATCACCAACCTCCTGCATTTCGGCATGGTCGTGGTCGGCATGAATTACGGCTTCGCCGGTCAGATGAAGCTCGACGAGGTCACCGGCGGCGCACCCTACGGCGCCACCACGATCACCGGCGGCGACGGCAGCCGCCAGCCCAGCGCCAACGAGCTCGCCGGCGCGCGCTACCAGGGCCGCCAGATCGCGGAGACCGCCAAGAAGCTCCACGGCTAAGTTCAGGGCTGACGTGCAGATCGCGGCATTCCCGTTCGGGAATGCCGCTTCAGCGTATGCCCTTGCCCATGGCCCGCGCCGCAAGGGCGGCGGCTGTGGGATAGCGGCGCAGGCCCTGCGCGGCGTGATCGCGTAAAGCAAAGGGCAGGCCGCGCCAGCTCAGCGCGACGCTGACGTCGGTGAGCGGCACCCGCACGGCGCCGAAGCGGCGCTTGTAGTCCTGGTTGCCGATGCTGAGGTCGAAGCGGCGCACGCCCTTGGCATGCAGCGCCGCCATGGTTCGTTCGATGATGAGCCGCCCGGGAGAGCAACTCGACCACGACTCTCCTGCGTGACTGATGCGCAGCAGGTAATAAGTCGCGCCTTGCCTGACGCCGAACGAGGTGCCGACGATGCCCTCCTCGCAGACCAGCGCGGAAACGACGGCATAGCCATCCGCAATGCCCTGGCAGGCGACCTCGCGATAGAATCGCGCATGAGCCGCGTCGTTGAGGACGAACGGCGAGCCGAGCTCTCGCATGCGAGCCTGCTGCTGGACATCCATCACGTCCATCAGTTCGTACGCGCGCGCGACGTCCGTGGCGATCTCGAACCGCGCGCCGTCATGCCGGCTGAAGACGCGCCAGGAGCGGGGCATCTGCATGCGCTTGATCGAAGCCTGATGGTCCGCATAGTCGTCGCCCATCAGCACGAGATTGCCGTTGAGCGAGGAGGACCCGATCCGCCCCATCGACACCAGCGGGTTCGGCTTGCCGCCGACCTCAGCCGGCATCTTTCTCAGCCGGAGCAGATCGAAGCCATCCGGCAAGGTGCGCAACGCCGCGACCAGCGCCCTGCCGATCGCACGCCCCGCCGCCGCGTCCAGCGCGGCATCGGGCGCCAGGATCGGCGCGTTGTTGTCGGAGACGCCGAGATCGGCGAATTCGACGATGCGGATGCCGCGCCTGACATGGCTGATCATCGGCACCATCGCGATGTCCTTGCCGGTAGCGGCATCGGAGACCACGGCAATCAGCGGCGCGACGTCATCGAACGCCTGATACCAGGCCCCGAGCCAGTAGCCATGCTGAAAGGCGGTGCGACGGCCTGCATTCAGGCGCGAAGCGGCCTCGCGCCAGTCACGCACGAAATCGATCGCGATGTCCGACCTGCCGGACACACGACCATCCAATTGTGCGACGCTGAGAGCCGTCATGGCTTCGGTCCGGCTTGCGCGACGCATTGGAACCTGGCCATGAAGTGCAGCCCGGCGACGCTGAGTGCGAACATGAACCAGATCGGATTCTGCCGCTCGAGCAGGAAGGTCTCTGTCGCCCCGTAATAAAGGCCGAACAGCCACACGGTCAGGAACAGTTTTGCCAGCGCGCTACTGCGGTTGTGGGTCTGGGCCGACTGGAAATTGCAGAGCGGTGCGAGCACGAAGATGAGGATGACGAGCAGCAGGCCCGGCAGGCCGATGGTGACGGCGAGGTCGAGATAGCTGTTGTGGCTGTGCGCCGCCGACGTCGCCCATTCGGCGCCTTGGGCAGTCTGCCGTGCCGTGACGTCGTCCCAGAACGCCGCATAGCCGTGACCAATGATCGGCTTCTCGGCGACGGCCGCCAGCGCGAACTCCCAGATCGCGGAGCGGCCGGTGAAGGTGGGATCGAGTGGCAGCAGCCGCGTCATGGCGCCAAGCGCCGGGCTCAAGACGCTGCCGACCGTCAGCAGGTTCATCACGATCAGCGGCACGAAGCAGATGATCCGCTTTGGCCACAGGCTCGGGGTGACATAGACCAGCGAGGCCAGCGCGTAGATCGCAAGGCACAGCACCGAAGAGGTCTTGCCGCCGGTGAAGATCAGGAAGACGCCGGCAAGCGCTGCGATCGCAGGT
Source organism: Bradyrhizobiaceae bacterium (assembly GCA_003963435.1). Lineage (GTDB taxonomy): Bacteria > Pseudomonadota > Alphaproteobacteria > Rhizobiales > Xanthobacteraceae > Bradyrhizobium. The sequence continues at coordinate 3,732 of RXJC01000643.1, forward strand.
CCCATCACGAACGAGCCGACAGCGCAGAGATAGATGCCGACATAGACCAGAATCGTCATCACGGGCGAGGCGACGTTCTTGTGGCCGAAGCTGCCGCGCCAGTCGCCGGCGAGCTGCGGCTCGCCGATATCGAGCGCAGTGTGGATCGAATAGTGCGGCGCGAGGACAACGCCGAGATAGCACAACGCAAGCAGCACCAGCGCTGCGGCACCCAGGCACAAATTGAAGCTGCGCTGCGTCGGGGGCAGCAAGGGCAGCAGGACGGCGAGCGAGGTCATGCTGACCAGAAGCACGAAGCGCTGCATCGACACCCCGGGGGCCTCGGACAACACGATGTTGATCAGCAGCCAGCCCACGAGACAGAGATGAAGCGGCGTCACCAGGGTTTTCAGCGCGGGCGCATCGCTGCCAACGACGAACAGTACCGCAACCGCAGCGAGGAGACCCCAGGCGACGTAAGCCAGCGCCATTCGCCCGCTGACGACGGTGGCGGCATCGGGATTGCGCAAATCGGGAAACGGATCCAGCGTCACCAGCACCAGCAGCAAGGCCGCGACGGCGACGAGACAGCGCGCAACCTGCGCGGCATTCAGCCCAGCGAGACCCTCACGCAGGACGCGGCCCAGCGATCGGGCCTCGAGGTCGGTCATGTCGGCGGCGCTGCGGTGCATGCTGCGGTCCACGGCTCAAGACATCTGGTGACGCCGGTGAAGCTCCGGGTGGTGAAGCTCGGAGTCCTGGCTCAACGCCGTTGAGCGCCCCTCAACAGGACTGCCGGAAGCCTGCGCCGGCTGCCGCACGATGCTCCGCGCGATCTCGTAATATTGCAGCGCCCGTTGCTCGAGCGTGAGATTGTCCAGGATATAGCCGCGCGGATCGAACGCACCCACGACACATCCGGCCCAGAAATCGTTCCACCCCGCTTCGAACCCCGCGAGATCGACGAACTTGGCGCCGCAGCGCTCGTCCCAATAAGGCACCGACGACACCGGCGCGAACTGCACGCGATGCGGATAGTAATCGGGATCCCGCCACGGCCCGCCCGGATCCCAGGCGAACACAGGCACGCCGCAAGACAGCGCCTGCTGATAGGCGATGCCTTGGCTCTCGTTCTGGCACAGGAAAATCATCGCGCGCGAAGCCGCCAGCGCGGCCTGAAAATCCTCTTCCTTGTAGCTGCCGTAACGCAGCTCCGTGAACGAGCGGCCTTCCTTGACGAGCCGGGCACGGACGGGATCGATCAGCTCCGGCGCAAAGCGCTCGCGGTCCCAGTGGACCTTGTCGTAGATCAGCACGTCGACGGTCTTCCGGGAGGCATCCGACGGTGCCCAGAGATCGGTATCGATCCCGACCGGCCAGGCCTCCGTCTCCGGCCAGTGCGGCCGGTACATGTCGACATACCAGGGCCCGGGCACCACGACCTTCTTCACCGGCAGACGCTTGAACAGATCGGGGTCGTCGAGCGGGTGATTGTGCGCGGCGACGCCGAGCAGGATCGGGTTCTTCCATGCGAACTTGTCGAGCAGGAAGGTGCGGCCGATGATGCAGGCGAGCTCGTCGGGATGCTGCGCGATGTAGCCGTAATCGTTGACCCGGTAGCGGATGCCGAGCCGGTCGAGTCCCGCGCAAAGATTGAGGAACACGCGCAGCTGGCCGCTCATGCGCGGCTCGCCGAGCAGCAAGCGGCGCGCCATGCGCCGCAGATGCCGGTCGCCGGGAAACCAGCGATCGTCCTTGTCCTCGTAGAAGAGGTTGAGGATCATCGCATCGGGGTCTTGTTCGAACGTCTTTGCGGGCACTGGAATCCATCCGCGGCAACCGATGCGCATTCTCGCATGGGACCGGCTGTCGCTCTCTTCCGAATTTGCCACAGGCTTAATGCCAGTGGCTTAACGCTAATTGACGAAACCACGCCGGCATACACCTTCGCGGCAAGATCTCGGCTCTATTGCGGGTATCATTCGCAGAGCAGCGGATGCTGTGATCAATCGCATCATCCCCTCGACAGAGGCGTCCTGGTTAACAGACTCTTAAAGGCGAGCCGTGGCTCAGATCACTGCCGAAGACGTTCTCGATTTGCCGGCCTCCACCCGCATCGCTCCGGCGGTGCGCCAGCCGCAGCCGTCGAGCTCGCCCAATTCGGTGTCCGTCGTCATTCCCGCCAAGAACGTTGCGGCCTATGTCGGCGAGACCCTCGCCAGCGCACTGGCGCAGAGCGAGGTCGGCGAAGTGATCGTCGTTGACGATGGTTCCACTGACAATACCACCGCCATCATCCGTGCCATCCACGACCCGCGACTGCGCCTGATGGCGAATGATTCCACCGGCGTGTCGGCAGCGCGCAATCTCGGCGCACGCCATGCCAGCGGCGCGTGGTTGCTGTTCCTCGATGCCGATGACCGCCTGCGTCCGGGCGCGGTGGCTGCACTGCTGGCGGCGGCACGCGGCGCTCCACGCGCCGTCCTCGTCTATGGCGATTACAACACGATCGACAGCGAGGGGCGCCAGATCGGCCGACGCGGCCTTCTGAAGGGACGCCGGAAGCCGTCCGGTGACGTGCTGACGCGGCTCGCGTCCGGCAATTTCATCGTCAATGGCGGCATCGCGCTCGCGCGCGCGGAAGCGTTCCGCGCTATCGGCGGCTTCGACACCTCGCTCAGATATTGCGAGGACTGGCATTGCTGGTGCCGCCTTGCCGCGATCGGCGAGTTCGAATTCGCGCCAAAACTGCTGCTCGACTACCGCCTGCACACCGCCAACACCATGAACGCCGCGGCGCGGACGCCGAAGGATTTCTTCCCGGCCATCGCGCGGGTGTTCGACGACGGATTGATCCTGGCGAGATTGCCCGAGGGCACGGCGCCCGCATTGCGCCTTGCCGCTGAGCTTCATCTCATCACCTACTCGGCGATGCAGGCGGTTCGCTTCGGCCGCTATCGCCAGGCCCTAGGTTATCTCAAAATGGTCGGCCGGCGCTCGCTCAAGGCGCTGCCGCGTGCCGCGGCAAGGACGGCGCTGGCCCGCTTCGGCATCTGACCGTCACGACACGATCTTCGAGGCCTCGTAGGGCTTCGGCGCGAAGCCGAACGCCGCGAGCATTGAGCCGAGCGCGGACCGGACCAGCGACAGCGGCAGCCGCCCCAGCATCCGTGCGAACACCAAGGCGCGGGCGCCAACGCTGCGGGCCGCCTTGTATTGCACGCGATAATTGATCGCTCCGATGCGCAGGCCGCGCTTTGCGATCCAGCCGAGGCTGGTGCGGCTTTGCGGCACGGTCTCGGTGATGACGGCCTCCGCTGTCCAGTGGAAGATCATGCCGGCGTCGCGGCACCGCACGAAGAAGTCGCAATCACCGCCGCCGAGGAAATTGAAACGCAGGTCGAACGCAGGACGCTCGAGCCGCTCGAAGGTAGACCGCGTGATCAGGCAATTGCCGCAGCCATAGATCAGCGGCACCGCGCCGGAATAGTCGTAGGCAGGACGGAAGGCGGGATGACGCGACAGCCACGGCTTGCTGTCGTCCTCGAAGTCAGGCAGCACAGGCCCGCCGACCACGTCGGCGCCGGTCGCCTCCGCGGTGCGGACCATCAGCTCGAGCCAGTCGGGTGAGGCGATCTCATCGTCGTCGATCATCAGGAAGCGGATGGCGGCCGGAAACAGCGTCTGCGCCGTCTCGAACGCAGCGTTGATCGCCTGGCAATTGCCCTGCCGCTTCTCGACCAGACAGACGCCCTGCAGCCGGCCCTCGGCCAGAAATTCCGCTGCGACCGGCGCGCTCTCACGCCGCGCAGCATCGTTCTCGACCATCACGACGGCAAAGGAACGTGGGGTGCGCTGGTTCGCCAGCGAGTCCAGCGTCAGCCGCAAATGCTGCGGACGACGGAAGCAGGGAATGCAGACGACGATGCCGACCGACAGGTCGATAATTCGGGAGCTCGCCACGATCTCCCGATTGGGATCGCGCAGCCCATCCGAAATGCGCGCCGCGGTCAGCTCTGTCGGTATCAATGTCATGACGTTCTAGATGTCCGAGATATGTTGAAAAAGCCCTGCTTCAGTCGCGCGTCCTGCGACGGCACATCGCCGCGGGACAGATCCGTCCCAAAATGAGCAGCCCGCGAAGGCGCGTGCCCACGCCTCGCGCCGGTCTTCCGGCCATGTGGAGGCAACGCCTTGCGCTTAACCGCTTTCGCTTGTTTCTCCCGCGAAATCATGCGTGCGTGATACTGCAATTCGCGGTCCAGGCGGCGATGGCGGCCCAACATGAAGAATACCGTAGTTAATGGACATGCGCATTAACCGGACCGAAAGCACTGCAACGGTTGAGAGCGCGCGGCATCGGATTTGCTCTTCGGGCAAGCGAGTTTTTTCCTGTAAATTTGATTAGAACAAGCGCGGTCAGAAAATATGAACAAGCCAGCCACGATCGATTTCGCGACAGCCACGGCGATCCGGATTCCCGCGGTCAACGCACCTGTCCGGGCGCTGCACGATCTCGTCCCCGGCGAAGCCCGCGATAGCCTGCTCGCCGTTCACGAGGTCCTGCGCCGCGAGCTGCCGCAAGAGCAACTCGCCATCTATGAAGCCGGCGGCGGCTCGTGCAGCGTGCTTCCGCCGGAAATGCTTGATCGCAGCAAGGTCACCGTCGTCGACATCGACGAGGACCAGGTCCGCAACAACACCTATGCCGACGAGGCGATCCTCGGCGACGTCCAAGCCTACCGTTTCGGGCAGGAGACCTTCGATCTCGTGATCTGCTACAACGTGATCGAGCATCTGCCCCATGTCGACGCCGCGCTCCTGAACTTCCGCGATGCGCTCAAGCGCGGCGGCATGATCCTGATCGGCGCGCCCAATCCGCGGTCGCTGTCCGGCATCGTCACAAAGTATTCGCCGCACTGGTTTCACGTCTGGTTCTACCGGCACGTCCGCGGCATCAAGGATGCCGGCCTGCCCGGCGAGCCGCCGTTTCCGACCTTCTTTCATCCACTGGTGACGCTGCCCCGGCTCGAAGCCTTCGCGGCTGCCAACGGCCTCGAGATGATCTACCGCCGCGAGGTGGAGAGCCCGCGCTATCCCGAGATGCGCCGGCGCAAGCCGCTGTTCGCAGCTCTCGTGGACGCCGGCGCCGCCCTGCTCAATACCATGCTGTCGCGCGGCACCGACGTTCGCCGCGGCGACTACCACGTCATCCTGCGGAAACGCTGACGATCATGGCGCGCATCCGGCCCATTGCAGGACAGAAGCCTCGCGGCCAGGCTGCGCGCGGTAACGGACTGTTAATCTTGAGGGACCAACCGCCTACCCGGCGTCACGCGGACGCACCGCGGAGTGGCATGCGCTTAAACGCTTTGTTTGCCATTTCGGTGAATAGTCCCTCAATGAGTATGGTTAATTTTCCCTGTTGCGTTGATTGCGCCCCTATATCCCGGGGGCATGGCGTAGAGCGAAGAGTAACCCCTCAGCCTGCGGCATTTGGAATGAAAGCTGGGGATCATGCTTGACTATAACCAGCCGATAGAGCGGGCCGGATCCGAGCCTCCGCAACAGAGATCTCAAGTCGGCTTCAACGTGCTGGAGCTCGCCGATCTGCTCTGGCGGCGCAAGATCGCGATCGCCGCGGCCGCGCTGCTCGGGGCCACGCTCGCCGTCACGATCGGCAAGAGCATGACGCCGCGCTACACCGCCACCGCCCAGCTCTATGTCGATCCGCGCGAGCTTCAGCTCGTCGACCGCGAACTCACGCCGCGCGCGCAGGACGTCTCCGGCATGTCCATGGTGGTGGAAAGTCAGGCGCGCCTGATCACCGCCAACAGCGTGCTGCTCCAGGTGATCCAGCAGGCGGGTCTCGACAAGGATCCGGAATTCGGCGGCGGCGGCGCCAGCCCGATGTCGTCGCTGCTCGGCCTGATCGGCCTTCAGCCCACTGCTCCCTCCGCCGCGGAGAAGAAGGAAGTGCAGCTTGCGGCGCTCGAGGCGCTGAACCGGCACATCACCATCCGCAAGACCGAGAAGAGCTTCATCGTCGACATCGAGGTCTGGTCGACGGATCCGGCAAAGGCGGCCATGCTCGCCAACACGCTGACCAATGCCTACCTCGCCGAGTCCCGCAACTCGCAGGCTTCAGCCGCACGGCGCGCCACCAACGATCTCTCCAGCCGCCTGAAGGAGCTGCGCGACCGGTTGCGCAACGCCGAGACCGCGCTCGCCACCTACAAGGCGCAGAACAATTTCGTCGGCACCCAGGATGCGCTGATCAGCGACCAGCAGCTTTCCGCCAGCAACCAGCGGCTTTCCGCGGCCCGCGCCGCGACCATGGATGCCCAGGCCCGGCTCGACCAGATCGAGGCGAGCCGCCGCACCGCCGCCGATGCCGGCGCGATACCGGAAGCGCTGCAATCGCCGACGATCGCGAATTTGCGCGCGCAATATGCTGACGCTCGTAAGAAATACGCTGAGCAGGCCGGCGAGCTCGGGCCGCGCCATCCGGCGCTGCGCCAGACCGAGAAGCAGGTCGAGGACCTCAAGCGCACCATCAGCGAAGAGATCGACCGTTTCGCCCAGTCCGCCAAGAACGACCTGACGCGCGCCCGCGACTTCGAGGCCTCGCTCAACCGGGCGCTGGAAGCGCAGAAGCGGCAAAGCGTCCAGCTCAGCCAGGCCGCCGTGCGCCTGCGCGAGCTCGAGCGCGAGGCCGATGCCAGCCGCGACGTCTATCAATCCTTCCTCAAGCGCTCCCGCGAGACCGAAGAGCAGGAGAGCCTGAACACCTCGGCGGCTCGCGTCATTGGCGAGGCCACCGTGCCGCAGCGGCGCTCGTTCCCGCCCGCCATGAGCCTGTTCGCCATGATCGGCTTCATCTTCGGCGCGCTCGCGGCGTCGGGCTGGTTCGTCGCGGCCGAACTCTTGTCCGCCAGCGCAACCGCCCCGGTGCCGGCGCCAGCCCGCCGCGAACGCAAGCCGGCGCCAGAGAGAAATCACGCTCCCGAGGTCTCGCCGGCTGCGGAAGCTCCGCGGCCCCAACAGATTTCGCAACTTTCGGAAGCGGCGCTGGCCCTGCCCGAACTTGCCGCGCCGCCACTGCAGCCCGCCATGGTCGAAAAGCCCCTGATCGAGAAGCCGCTGATCGCGCGCCTGCAGGAGGCCGACGTCATCCACACGCTCGGCGCCATTCTCGCCACTGGCGGCGGCATCGACCTCACCCGGCTGGGCTGGCCGACGTTGCGGCCCGGCTTTCCCCTGACCAAGCTGCTCAACGCCTGGCGCGACATGCGCGCTGCCGTGGCGCGGCGCGCCGGCGGCAAGGCGATGCCGGTGATTGCGATCGTCGGCGCCGGCAACAGTACAGGGCGCAGCGTGAGCGCGCTGAATTTCGCGCTCGCGGCGGCCCGCGATGGCGCCCGCGTGCTGATGATCGACGCCGATCATCAAGTGCACGCGCTCTCGAACAAGGTCAGCCGTCCCGGCAAGAGCGAGCCGAGCAGGCTCGGTTGGCTCTCGATCGGCAGCAAGGCCGCACGCGAGATCAAGACGGTCAACGGCATTTCGGTGCTGCCGGCCGGCGAAGCTGATGCCGGCAAGGCTACTGATGCGATCCGCAAGGCGATTGCGCAGGCGCGCGCCGCGGGCGGCTACGACCTCGTGGTCCTCGACGGTCCTGCGATGCCGCTTGTTGCCGGCAGCCGCAAGCTGCTCGACGACACCGACGCGCTGGTGGCGGTGCTGCCGACCAGCCTCGACATCAACGACAGCCTGGAAGAAATCTTGGCCGCGCTCGGCAGCGCCGAGCGCAAGCTCGTCGGCGTCGTGCTGGACGAGCTCACCCCCGCAGTCGAAACGCGCCAGCGAGGCAGACAATATGCTTGAGCGCCGCGTCAACCTCGACGGACGGGCAGCAACTGCCGAAGTGCCGCGGATCACCGTCGGCGGGCTGCGCATGGCCGCGATCGACCTCGAAGAGACCGCCGATTTCATGATCGAGGCGACCGATCCGGACAATCGCATCGGCCGTCCCCTGTTCCTGACCTCGGCCAATGGCGAGGTGCTGGCGCGCTGCTCGACCGAGCCGCAGACCGAGTACCTGTTCCGTGCCGCCGACCTGATCAATGCCGACGGTCAGCCGCTGGTGGCCGCCTCGAAGCTGCAATCCTGGTTTCCGCTGCCCGAGCGCGTCGCGACCACCGATCTGTTCCACGTGGTCGCGCGCAAGGCGGAAGCGGCCGGCCGCACCTTCTACATGTTCGGCGCCAGCGAGGAGGAGAACATCGCGGCGGTCGAGAACGTCCAGAAGCTATATCCCGACCTCAAGATCGTCGGGCGCAGTCACGGCTATCTGCGCGGCGATGCGCTGCGCGCGAAGGTCGAGGAGATCAACGCACTGGCGCCTGATTATCTGTGGGTCGCGCTCGGCGTGCCCAACGAGCAGGCATTCGTGAAAGAGTTCACGCCGCATCTCACCAATGTCGGCGTTATCAAGACATCCGGCGGGCTGTTCAACTTCCTGTCAGGGAGCCGCGCTCGCGCGCCGCAATGGATGCAGAAGATCGGGCTGGAATGGGCCTGGCGCACCTTGCTCGAGCCGCGCCGCCTGTTCTGGCGCTATTTGACCACCAACCCCCGCGCGCTCTATCTTCTCTTCAGCCGCAACCGACCCCTCCGCTAAGAGAAGAGCACAAGACGACATGACCGATCGACCGACTGTCCTCGTCACGGGAGGCGCGGGCTATATTGGCTCGCATGCCTGCCGCGCACTGACCGCCGCCGGCTATCAGCCTGTCGTTTACGACAATCTCTCGACAGGCCATCGCAGCTTCGTTACCGGCCCCCTGGTGACCGACGATCTGCTCGACGGCGCGGCGTTGGCGCGTGCCTTCGCCGACCATGGGATCACGGCGGTGATGCATTTCGCGGCGGCGAGCCTCGTCGGCGAATCCATGACCGATCCGCAGAAATACTACGTCAACAATGTGCAGGGAACGCTGTCGCTATTGCAGGCCATGCGTAATGCCGGCTGTCACCGCATCGTGTTCTCCTCGACCGGCGCCGTCTACGGCAATGCCGATTCCAAGGAACTGCCGGAAGATTTCCCCTGCGCACCGATCAATCCCTACGGCGCGTCGAAATGGATGATCGAGCGGATGTTGGCCGATTACCGCTCTGCCTACGGCTTCGGCGCGTTCTGCCTGCGCTATTTCAACGCCAGCGGCGCCGATCCCTCAGGCGGCATCGGCGAGCTGCGCGACAATGAAACCCATCTCATTCCCCGCGCCATGATGGCGCTGCAGGGCCATGTCGACTTCGCGGTGTTCGGCGACGATTACGACACGCCCGATGGAACCGCGATCCGCGACTACATCCATGTCACCGACCTCGCGGTGGCGCATGTCGCGGCATTGAGGCTTCTGGAAGACGGACATGCCGGCGGCAGCTTCAATCTGGGCACCGGCACCGGCTTCTCGGTGCGCCAGATCCTCGACGCGATCAGGCAGGAGACCGGGCGCGAGGTGCCGCACACCGTCAAGCCGCGCCGCGCCGGCGATCCCACTTATCTGGTTGCAGATCCCTCTGCTGCGAGAAAGGTGCTGAATTTCGTGCCGCGTCACTCCGACCTCGCCACGGTGATCCGCACCGCGTGGGCCTGGCACCAGAAGGCACATCCGTTCAGGCCGCGCTAGGCGATCGCCGCGCCCGCGCCTTGTTCCGCCGAAGGCGGCTGTGGTGCGGCCGCGGCGGTCAGACGGCGGCGCGTTTCAGCCGTGACGCCGCGGCTTCCCTGACTGCAGCGTCCGGCCCCGGCTGGAGTGGCGGGGCGACAGGCAGGGCTATCGGCCGCAGCAGCTCGGCCATCTGCCGCGCCGGCAAGGGTTTTGAGATCAGGAAGCCCTGCATCTCGTCGCAGCCATGGGCGCGCAGGAAGGCCTCCTGCTCGGCGTTCTCGACGCCTTCGGCGACCACGGTCATGCCGAGCGCCTTGCCCATGCTGATGATCGCCTGGGCGATCGCCTGGTCTTCCGAATCCTGCGGCAGGTCGCGCACGAAGGAGCGGTCGATCTTGATGGTGTCGATCGGGAAGTGCTTCATCAGCGACATCGACGAATAGCCGGTGCCGAAATCGTCGATGGCGAGGCGGATGCCGCGACTCTGGATGGCGTCGAGCACCTTGAGCGCGCGACCGACATTGCGCATCATCATGCTCTCGGTGACTTCGAGCTGGAGCAGCACCGGCGACATGCCGCTGGCCGCCAGCGCCTCGTCGACGTCCTGCAACAGATGCTCGTCGGCGAACTGCCGCGGCGACAAATTGACCGCCATCGACACCGGCAGCAGGCCGCGGCGTTGCCAGGCCATGGCCTGCGCGCAGGCTTCGTTCAGCACCCAGCGCCCGATCGGCACGATCAGCCCGGTCTCCTCCGCGAGCGGAATGAACTGCGCCGGCGAGACGTTGCCGAGCTCGGGATGGTTCCAGCGCAGCAGCGCCTCCACGCCGGTGATCTGGCCGGTCTCCATCTCCACCTTGGGCTGATAGTTCAGCGAGAACTGGCCGCGCTCCAGCGCCCGGCGCAGCGCACTCTCCATCGACAGCCGCTCGATCGACTGTGTCGTCACCTCCTTGGAGAAGAAGCGATAGCCGTTCTTGCCGTCTTCCTTGGCGAGATACATCGCCATGTCGGCGTTCTTGGTCAGCGTCTGCGCGTCGGAGCCGTTGGCCGGATACATCGCGATGCCGATCGACGCGGTGGTGTGACACTCGTGGCCGGCCAGTTCCATGGGCTGGGCGAGCGTGGTCAAGAGCTCGGTCGCGATGCGCTGAACGTCGTCGATCTCGCCGCACTGGTCGAGGATCACCACGAACTCGTCGCCGCCGAGCCGCGCCACCACGTCGCTAGCCCGCAGCGCCCCGCGCAAACGGTTGGCGACTTCGAGCAGCAGCAGGTCGCCCGCCTCATGCCCGAGCGAATCGTTGATGACCTTGAAGCGGTCGAGGTCGATGAACAGCACCGCAAAGCGGTGATCGTGACGCGCTGCCGTGTCGATCGCCCCGCGCAGAAGCGTGTTGAAGGTCTCGCGGTTCGGAAGGTCGGTCAGGCTGTCATGCGAGGCGAGGTACTCGATCCGCTCGTCCGCCTCGTTCTTGGCGTCGGCGCGATCGAAATTCTCCATCGCAAAGGCGACGTTGTCGGCGAGGCGCTGCAGCAGCTCGACGAACTCGGCCGTGAAGGTGGCGGGCTCGGTCGACATGTAGATCATGACGCCGACGGCCTGGTCGTGGACGATGAGCGGAAACGCCGCGCCCGAGCGCGCGCCGTCGCCGCGCACGACGGCGTGGAAGGCGCTCACGCGCTGGTCGTTGAGATAGTCGTTGCTGATGCAGGGCTGGCGGGTGCGGAACGCGGTGCCGCTCATGCCCCGCCCTTCGGGCCGCTCCGGATCGATGGAGAGGCGGACGTTGCGCGTCGTGTCGGCGGACGGACCTGCACTCGCCACGATTTCCAGCTGATCACTGTCGGCCTTGGCCAGTGCGATGGTGGTCGAGGTGAACTTGGCGCCGCTCGAGGCCGCCAGGCACACGAGATCGAACAGCTCGGCGCGCGACTTCGCCCGCATGATCGCCTCGTTGGTCGCGCTCAGAGCCGCGAACATGCGCGTCAGCCGCTCCTTTTGCGCCTCGGTGCGGGCCTTCTCCTCGGCACGGTCGAAATTGTCGAGGGCGAACGACACGTTTTCGGCGAGACGCCCCAGCAATTCGACCAGATCGGGCGTAAATGTATCCTCCTCAGGAGCAAGGAACAGCAGGATGCCGATCGGCTTCTGGCCGTCGCGCAGAAGCGGGAAGCTTGCGCCCGCGCGAGTCCCGTCCTCGACCGCCTTGGAGTGCCAATGTGCCGAGCGAGGGTCGTGAATATAGTCGTTGATGATGCACGGACGGCACGTCCGCAGCGAAGTTCCGATGATTCCCTGGCCCTCGGGATGATCTTCTGAAATCGCGCAGGTGCGGCCGACCATTCGCTCCTGGAGCCGCCCCTTCACGGCGACGACCCGGACCAACTCTTGTGTCTCGTCGACGATTCCAATCGTCGCCGACGCGAACATGCCGCCCAGCACGGCCGCCTGACATGCGACGTCGAACAGCTCCTCGCGAGTCTCGGCGCGCATGATGGCTTCGTTGGTGGCGCTCAGAGCCGCGAACATGCCGCTCAGCCGGTCTCGTTGCTTGTCGGCCCTCGCCTTCTCCTCGGCGCGGTCGAGATTTGCGATCGCGAACGACACGTTGCGCGCGAGCCGTTCCAGCAGTTCGACTAGTTCGGGCGTGAACGTGCCGATCTCGAGAGAATTGAACAGGAACACGCCTTCAGTGCGATCGCCGTTGAGCAACGGCAGCACCGCGGAGGATTTGACGCCGGTGCGGCGCGCGCTCTCGTGCCACGGCCTGAGACGGTCATCGGACAGCAGGTCGTTGGTCAGGCAGGGCTTTCTGGTGCGGAAACACGTGCCGGTCAGGCCGCGTCCTTCCGGCACCTTGTCCGTCGTCGCAAATTTGAGGCTGCGCACTTCATCGGAATTCGGTCCAGCGGAAGCCACCACGCGCAGCAGTTCGGAGGCAGGTTCGGCGAGCGCGATCGTGGCCGAGCCGAATTTGCCGCCCTGCACGGAGGCTTCGCAGACGAGATCGAACAGCTCGGCCCGCGACGTCGCCCGGATGATCGCTTCGTTGGTGGCACTGAGCGCGGCGTACATGCGCGCCAGCCGTTCTTCCTCCGCGGCAATCTTGGCGTTCAGGGACTCGCGATCGAGATTGTCGAGCGCAAAGCATACGTTCTCGGCGATCCGCAACATCAGCGCGACGACTTCTTCGTCTTTGGCCCAGGAGCGGCTGATGA
>RXJC01000046.1 GCA_003963435.1 Bradyrhizobiaceae bacterium
CCTGCTCGCGGTTCGCGACGTCAGCGTCGTGTTCGGCGGCATCGTCGCGCTCAACGGCGTGTCCTTCGACATGCACAAGGGCCAGATCCTCGGGCTCATCGGCCCCAACGGCGCCGGCAAGACCACGCTGTTCAACTGCCTGTCCCGGCTCTACCAGCCCTCGTCCGGCGACATCCTGATGGAAGGCGCCAGCATCCTGACCCGGCCGCCGCACAAGATCGCCGAGATCGGCATCGGCCGCACCTTCCAGAACGTGGCGCTGTTTCCGAACCTCTCGGTGATGGACAACGTCCGCGTCGGAACGCACGCCCGCACATCCAGCGACATCATCAGCGACTCGCTGCGGCTGGCCTGGATCCGCCGCAGCGAGACCGGCGTCAACAAGAAGGTGCACGAGATCCTCGCCTATCTCGACCTCGAGGACGTCGCCCACACCGTCGTCTCCGGCCTGCCCTTCGGCACGCAGAAGCGCGTCGAGCTGGCGCGCGCGCTCGCGGCCGATCCGAAGATCCTGCTGCTCGACGAGCCCGCCGGCGGCCTCAACCACGAGGAAGTCTACGTGCTCGGCGACCTCATCCGCAAAATCCGCGACGAGCGCCACATGACCGTGCTCCTGGTCGAGCATCACATGGGCCTGGTGATGTCGATCGCCGACCACGTGGTCGCGCTGAATTTCGGCAAGAAGCTCGCCGAAGGCACGCCCGCCCAGGTGCAGGCGGACCCCGACGTCATCAAGGCCTATCTGGGGAGCAAGGATCAATGACGACGCTGCTCAACGTCAAGGACCTGCGCGCCTATTACGGCCAGGTCCAGGCGCTCCATGGCCTGTCCTTCTCCCTCAACGAAGGCTCTCTGACCACGCTGCTCGGCGCCAACGGCGCCGGCAAGACCACGACGCTGCGCGCGATCTGCAACATGGTGCGCTCGACCGGCGCGATCGAGTTCGACGGCAAGCCGCTGAACAACCGCTCGACCGAGAACATCGTGCGGTTCGGCATCGCCCATGTGCCGCAGGGCCGCGGCACCTTCACCACCATGACGGTGGAGGAGAACCTGCAGCTCGGGGCCATCACCCGCAAGGACAGCGCCGGCATCGTCTCCGACATCGAACGCATGTATGCGCATTTCCCGGTGCTGAAGCAGCGCCACACCCAGCAGGCCGGCACGCTCTCCGGCGGCGAGCAGCAGATGCTCGCGGTCGCCCGCGCGCTGATGCTGCGGCCGCGGCTGATGCTGCTGGACGAGCCCTCCTTCGGCCTCGCGCCGCTGGTCGTGCGCGACCTGTTCGGTATTCTCGGCAAGATCAACCGCGAGGACAAGGTGTCGATCCTGGTGGTCGAGCAGAACGCCCAGCTTGCGCTCGAGCTCGCCGACCAGGCCTATGTGATCGAGACCGGCCGCATCGTGATGTCGGGCAATGCCAAGGACATCGCGAACAACGAAGAAATCCGCAAATCCTATCTGGGTTACTGAGGGAGCCGGGACACATGGAGCTTTTTACCAACCAGGTCCTGGCTGGGATCGCCACCGGCGCCATTTACGCCTGCATGGCGCTGGCCGTGGTGATGATCTACCAGGCCATCGACCATCTCAACTTCGCGCAGGGCGAGATGGCGATGTTTGCGACTTTCGTCTCATGGCAGCTGATGCAGTGGGGCGTGCCCTATTGGGGTGCTTTCGTGATCACGCTGGTCTTCGCATTCGTCGGCGGCGTCGCAATCGAGCGCATCCTGTTCAAGCCGCTCGCCAAGGCGCCGGTGCTGACCAACGTCGCCGGCTTCATCGCACTGTTCGCGATCATCAACTCCTCGGCCGGCCTGATCTGGGACTTCACCATCAAGCAATACCCGACCCCGTTCGGCTCTTCGCCGTTCCTCGGCAGCCAGCTGATCTCGACCCACCAGGCTGGCATGATCGGCGTCACGGTGCTGCTTCTGATCGGGCTCTACTTCTTCTTCCAGTACACGCGGATCGGCCTCGCCATGCGGGCCGCCGCCTCGGTGCCTGAATCCGCGCGCCTCGTCGGCATCAACACGAGCTGGATGATCGCGCTCGGCTGGGGCATGGCCTCGGCGATCGGCGCCATCGCCGGCATGCTGATCGCGCCGGTCGTGTTCCTGGAACCGAACATGATGGGCGGCGTGCTGATCTACGGCTTTGCAGCCGCCGTGCTCGGCGGATTGACCAGCCCGTTCGGCGCCGTCGTCGGCGGCTTCCTGATGGGCATCTTCGAGAACCTCGCCGGAACCTACATCCCCGGCGTCGGCAACGAGCTGAAACTCCCGATCGCGCTCGCGCTGATCATCTCCGTCCTGGTCGTCAAACCCGCTGGCCTGTTCGGCCGGCACATCGTCAAGCGAGTTTGATCATGAGCGCAGCAGAAGAAGTCGTTGCCGAAGGCCACGAGGCAGTCGAGGCGGTTCCGAAGCGGGCCATGACGCTGAGCACGGGCACCTCGCTGTTGGTGCTGGCGGTGCTGTTGATCGTGCCGGCGTTCGTGAAGAACTTCATCATCTTCCAGATGACGATGCTCCTGATCTACGGGCTCGCCGTGCTGGCGCTGAACATCCTGACGGGCGGCAGCGGCCAGTTCTCGCTCGGCCAGAGCGCGTTCTACGCCGTCGGCGCTTATACCTCGGCGGTGCTGATGGAGTACTTCAACGTCAACTACGCCCTGACGATTCCGGTTTCCGCGACGGTCTGCTTCGGATTCGGTTACCTGTTCGGCAAGCCGGCGTTGCGGCTGTCAGGCGTCTATCTCGCGCTCGCGACTTTCGCACTCGCCACGGCGATGCCGCAACTGCTGAAGCTGAACTTCCTGGAACATTGGACCGGCGGCGTGCAGGGCCTCGTCGTCACCAAACCGGACGCGCCGTTCGGGCTGCCGATGTCGCAGGACGTGTGGCTGTACTACTTCACGCTCGTCGTGACGCTCGCGATCTACATCTTCTCGGTGAACCTGCTGCGCTCCCGCTCGGGCCGCGCTTTCATGGCGATCCGCGACAACGAGATCGCGGCCTCCTCGATGGGTGTCAATGTCGCGCTGTACAAGACGCTGGCCTTCGGCGTCTCTGCCGGCATCACCGGTGTGGCCGGCTCGCTCGGCGCCATCGCCGTGCAGTTCGTCGCGCCCGACAGCTACACCATCACGCTGGCGATCTCGCTGTTCCTCGGCATGGTGGTCGGCGGCGTCGGCTGGCTGCCCGGCTCGTTCGTCGGCGCGGCGTTCATCATCTTCGTGCCGAACATGGCGGAAAGCATCTCCAAGGGCCTGTCCGGTGCCGTGTTCGGCGTGCTGCTGTTCCTCGTCATCTACCTGGTGCCGCATGGCGCCAGGCAGATCGCCATCCTGGGCCAGCAATTCGCTGGCAAGCTCAGGAAGAACTGAAACTTTCAAAGACTGTTGTTGAAAACGAAGGAGACCGAATTGCGATTTGGAAGAACACTGCGAGCCGCCGCGCTGGTCACGGCAACGGCGGCCATTGCTCTCACCTCCGGCGCTGCACTCGCCCAAAAGAAATACGACACCGGCGCGTCCGATACCGAGATCAAGATCGGCAACATCATGCCGTACAGCGGTCCGGCGTCAGCTTATGGCGTCATCGGCAAGACCGAAGAAGCCTATTTCAAGATGATCAACGACAAGGGCGGCATCAAGGGCCGCAAGATCACCTTCGTCACCTATGACGACGGCTATTCGCCGCCAAAGGCCGTCGAGCAGGTCCGCAAGCTGGTCGAGAGCGACGAGGTGCTGGCGGTGTTCAACCCGCTCGGCACGCCGTCGAACACGGCGATCCAGAAATACCTCAACGCCAAGAAGATTCCGCAGCTGTTCGTCGCCACCGGCGCCACCAAGTGGAACGACCCGAAGAACTTCCCCTGGACCATCGGCTGGCAGCCCTCCTACCAGAGCGAAGCGCACATTTACGCGAAATGGCTGATGAAGGAGAAGCCGGACGCCAAGGTCGCGATCCTCTACCAGAACGACGATTTCGGCAAAGACTACCTCAAGGGCACCAAGGACGGCCTCGGCGCCAAGGCATCGTCCATGATCGTCATGGAGGAGAGCTACGAGGTGTCGGAACCGTCGATCGACGGCCACATCGTCAAGATCAAGGCCGCCAATCCCGACGTGCTGCTGATCTACACCACGCCGAAGTTCGCCGCCCAGACCATCAAGAAGACCGCCGAGCTCAACTGGAAGCCGCTGCAGATCCTCACCAACGTGTCGATCTCCGTCGGCAGCGTGATGAAGCCGGCCGGCTTCGAGAACGCGCAGGGCGTGCTGTCGGCGGCCTATGCCAAGGACTCGACGGATCCGCAGTGGGCCAACGATCCCGGCATGAAGAAGTGGAACGAGTTCGTCGACAAGTACATGCCGGGCGCCGACAAGTCCGACACCAGCATGGTCTACGGCTACGGCGCCGCGTCGACCCTCGCCAAGGTGCTGGAGATGTGCGGTGACGATCTCACCCGCGCCAACATCATGAAGCAAGCTGCGAGCCTGAAGGATTTTGTTCCGGACACGCTCCTGCCCGGCGTCAAGATCAACACCAGCGCCACCGACTTCGCCCCGATTTCGCAGCTCCAGATGCAGCGCTTCAAGGGCGAGAAGTGGGAACTGTTCGGCGAGATCATCAGCGGCGACGTCGCCTCCGAGTGACCCGCTGACGTCATAGTCCAAGCATCGAGAAGCCCCCGCGAACAATTGCGGGGGCTTTTTGTTGACGTCGGGCGTCAATCTTGTTCAATGCGGCGCCGATCCAAGGCGGGGTGCGAGAATGAAGACTGCCGTTCGATGTCAGGTTGCAGCGCTCTTGGCCGTAGTTTCGTTGTGCACTGCAATGGGCAGCCAGGCACTGGCGCAAAAGAAATACGACAGCGGCGCCTCCGATACCGAGATCAGAATAGGCAACATCATGCCCTACAGCGGCCCGGCCTCGGCCTATGCCGCGATAGGCAAGGCCGAGGAAGCCTATTTCAACAAGATCAACGCCGAAGGCGGCGTCAACGGCCGCAAGATCAAGTTCATCTCCTACGACGACGCCTATTCGCCGCCGAAGACGGTGGAGCAGGCCCGCAAGCTGGTCGAGAGCGACGGGGTGCTCCTGATCTTCGGCTCGCTCGGCACCTCCACCAACGGCGCCATCCGCAAATACATGAACGAGAAAAAGGTGCCGCAATTGTTCGTGGCGAGCGGCGCCTCGAAATGGAACGATCCCAAGCAATATCCTTGGACCATGGGCTGGCAGCCGAGCTACGCCAGCGAGGCGCGCATCTACGCCAAGTACATCATGAAGGAGAAGCCGGACGGAAAGATCGGCGTGCTCTACCAGAACGACGATTTCGGCAAGGACTATCTGAAGGGGCTGAAGGACGGCCTCGGCGCCAAAGCCTCGATGATCGTGCTGCAGGAGGCCTACGACACCACCGAGCCCGCGATCGACGAGCACGTCGTGAAGCTGAAGGCCTCGGGGGCCGACGTCTTCATCAGCATCACGACGCCGAAATTCGCCGCGCAGGCGATCAAGAAGTCGGCGGAGATCAACTGGCATCCGGTCCACATCGTCTCCAACGTCTCGGCCTCCGTCGGCGGCGTGATCGAGCCGGCCGGCTTCGAGATCTCCCAGGGCATCCTGTCGGCGACCTACATCAAGGACGGCTCCGATCCGCAGTGGAATGCCGATGACGGCATGAAGAAATTCTACAACTTCGTCGCCCAGTACGATCCCAAGGCCAACAAGCTCGATGCCGGCGTCGTGTTCGGTTACGCCGCCGCGCAGACCATGGTGAAGGTGCTGCAGATGTGCGGCGACGATCTCACCCGCGAGAACGTCATGAAGCAGGCCGCTTCCTTGAAGGACTTCGAACCCGACACGCTGCTGCCCGGCATCAGGATCAACACCACGCCGGACAATTTCGCCCCGATCGAGCAGCTCCAGATGATGCGCTTCAAGGGCCGGAAATGGGAGCTGTTCGGCGACATCATCTCCAGCGAGACGGGGCACTAATCCACTTCGCCAGAGGGCAATTTGAAGTCACCCCTGGTACATCGCGCAACTCAAGGTTCGCACCGGAACCCGACGCGGCTATGCTGCTGCACGGAATATTCCGCCCCGCATCGATTAAATCGCGTCTCCCGCAACGGCTCTGTCCGGGCGTTTTCCTTGCTGACCGCGCAGGAAGGGTATTGAATGTGGACAGGAGCGACGCAAACGATCGCTCCCAATCAAGAACAAGCGACACATTCAATCCGACCTAGGGAGATCAAGATGCCTGCAATGCATGTGCGTTTGGGAGCCCTTGCGGCTGCCCTCGCACTGACTGCTGCTCTGTCCACCGCAGCGTCAGCGCAGAAGAAATACGACACTGGCGCGTCCGACACCGAAATCAGGATCGGCAACATCATGCCTTACAGCGGACCTGCGTCTGCTTACGGCGTGATCGGCAAGACGGAGGAGGCCTTCTTCCGCAAGATCAACGCGGAGGGCGGCATCAACGGCCGCAAGATCAACTTCATCAGCTATGACGACGCCTACTCGCCGCCGAAGACGGTGGAGCAGGCGCGCAAGCTCGTCGAGAGCGACGAGGTGCTCCTGATCTTCAACTCGCTCGGCACGCCGCCGAACTCGGCGATCCAGAAGTACATGAACTCGAAGAAGGTGCCGCAATTGTTCGTCGCCACGGGCGCCACGAAGTGGAACGACCCGAAGGAATTTCCCTGGACCATGGGCTGGCAGCCCAACTACCAGAGCGAAGCGCAAATCTACGCCAAGTACATGCTGAAGAACCACCCGAACTCCAAGATCGCCGTGCTCTATCAGAACGACGACTACGGCAAGGACTATCTCAAGGGCTTCAAGGACGGGCTCGGCGCCAAAGGCACCTCGATGATCGTGATCGAGGAAAGCTACGAGGTCTCCGAACCGACGATCGACTCCCACATCGTCAAGATGAAGGCGACGGGCGCCGACGTGTTCTTCAACATCACGACGCCGAAATTCGCGGCTCAGGCGATCAAGAAGAACGCCGAGGTCGGCTGGAAGCCGCTGCACTTCCTCAACAACGTGTCGGCATCGATCGGCAGCGTGATCAAGCCCGCGGGCTTCGACAACGCGCAGGACATCATTTCCTCGCAATATTTCAAGGATCCGACGGACCCGCAATGGAAGAACGATCCGAGCATGAAGGCCTGGAATGAGTTCCTCGACAAGTACTATCCCGAGGCGAACCGCGCCGACGCCTCGGTCATGTACGGCTACATCGTCGCGCAGGGGCTGGTGCATGTGCTGAAGGCTTGCGGCGACGATCTGACCCGAGCGAACGTGATGAAGCAGGCCGCGAGCATGCGAGATTTCGAGCCTCACGGACTGCTTCCGGGAGTCAAGGTTAACACCAGTCCAACGGACTTCGCGCCGCTCTCGCAACTACGGCTGGAACGCTTCAAGGGCCAAACCTGGGAGCTGTTCGGCGACGTCATCAGCGGCGACGTCGGCGGATGAGGGTCCGCGATCGCGCATGACTACTAAAGGAGCAGTCCCTGCGACACGGTTGCAGGGGCTTTTCCTTGAAGGTTCCGGCCAAATCGGGTTCAATCCCGATCGCGTCGGCAAGAAAAGCGACACAAGAACAATGACGCACACATCAAGAAAAATAGGGAGATAGGAATGCCTGCTGTCACCAGCAAACTCGCGGCCGCATCCGTTGCGCTCGCTTTGTTCGCGGCCTCGACGAGTGCCGCTCTTGCGCAGAAGAAGTACGATACCGGCGCGACCGATACTGAGATCAAGATCGGCAACATCATGCCCTACAGCGGACCGGCCTCCGCCTATGGCATCATCGGGCGGACCGAAGCCGCCTATTTCAAGAAGATCAACGATGAGGGCGGCATCAACGGCCGCAAGATCAACTTCGTCTCCTATGACGACGGCTATTCGCCGCCGAAGACCGTCGAGCAGGCCCGCAAACTGGTCGAGAGCGACGAAGTGCTGTTGATCTTCAACTCGCTCGGCACCCCGCCGAACTCGGCAATTCACAAATACATGAACTCCAAGAAGGTGCCGCAGCTCTTCGTCGCCACCGGCGCCACCAAGTGGAACGATCCGAAGGACTTCCCGTGGACCATGGGCTGGCAGCCCAACTATCAGAGCGAAACGCAGATCTACGCGAAGTACATCCTGAAGAACATGCCGAACGCGAAGATCGCCGTCCTGTTTCAGAACGACGACTACGGCAAGGACTATCTCAAAGGCCTGAAGGACGGCCTCGGTTCGAAGGCCGCGAGCATGATCGTGGCCGAGGAGAGCTACGAGACGTCGGAGCCGACCATCGACAACCACATCGTCAAGCTGAAGGCGACCGGCGCCGACATCTTCGTCAACATCACCACGCCGAAATTCGCGGCACAGGCGATCAAGAAGAATGCCGAAATCGGCTGGAAGCCGACCCACTTCCTCAACAACGTCTCGGCTTCCGTCGGCAGCGTGATCAAGCCGGCAGGCTTCGAGAACGCACAAGGCATCATCTCGGCGGCCTATCTGAAGGACACCACCGACACGCAATGGGCCAACGACGCCGGGATGAAGGGCTTCCTCGATTTCATGGCGAAATACTTCCCCGAGGGCGACAAGACTGACGGCG
>RXJC01000432.1 GCA_003963435.1 Bradyrhizobiaceae bacterium
CGCTGAAGGGCCATCCGATGGAATTCCTGCGCGAGATGTTTTCGCGCGAGCGCATCGTCGCCTGCAAGGAGATCAGCCACGAGAACGAGCGGCGCCGCGTCCGCTGCGCCGGCATGGTGCTGGTGCGGCAGCGGCCGGGCAGTGCCAGCGGGGTCGTGTTCATGACGCTGGAGGACGAAACCGGCATCGCCAATGTCGTGGTGTGGCCCAAGATCATGGAGCAGTACCGGAAGGAAGTGATGGGCGCGCGCCTCATCGAGGTCCAGGGCTATATCCAGAGCAGCCCCGAAAAGGTGACGCACCTGATCGCCCAGCGCATGATCGACCGCTCGCACGATCTGGTCGGCCTCGCCAACGACGCGCTGAGCCGCAAGCATCCGGTGCCGGCAGGCGCCACATTGGTCGAGCCGCTCAACGAAGACCCGCGCGCGCTCGCAGACATGCCGGCGCAGAAAATCCGCCACCCCCGCAACGTCCGCATCCTGCCCCCGTCGCGGGATTTTCATTGAGAGGCTGCGAGTGCCTCTACACCGCTCGCAATGACGAGCTTGTTGTAACGATGGTGCGCCTCACTCTCGGTCGTCATGCCCGGGCTTGACCCGGGCATCCACGTCTTTCAGCAAGCGCGGCACCGCGTGGATGGCCGGGTCAAGCCCGGCCATGACGGGGAGAACGACGCATGCAGCGCGCCTCAAAAATTCACCCGGTTCGAGATGGCCCCATCGACGACGAGATTCGATCCCGTGGTGAATCCCGACACCGGACTCGCCAGAAACACCGCCGCGTTCGCGATGTCCTGCGGCGTGGCCATGCGTCCGGTCGGGTTGCGCTTCATCGCGTCGTTGTAGCGATCAGGCATGTTCTTCTCGATCATCTCCCAGACGCCGCCCTTGAAATAGACGGTGCCGGGCGAGACGACATTCACGCGGATCTTCTTCTTGGCGTATTGCCGCGCCAGGCCCTTGGCCATGTGGATCAGCGCCGCCTTGATCGGGCCGTAGGAGCTGGCGGTATCGGCCTGCGCCGCGGAAATCGACGAGATGATCACGAAGGCGGCGTCGCCGCTGCCCGTGCCGCTCGCTTCAAGGAACGGCCGCGCGGCGTCGAACGCGTGCACGGCGCCGAGCACGTCGAGCCGGAAATTCTGCTCCCAGGAGGCGGCATCGCCGCCCTGTGCCATCGCGCCCGCGTTGGAGAACAGCAGGTCGATGCCGCCAAGCTCCTTTGCGGCGGCCTCGATCCAGGACTTCAGCGCCGCGCCGTCGGTGACGTCGACCGGGCTGCCGGTGGCCTTGATGCCGGTCGCCTTCAGTTCGGCGACGGTGGTCGCGACCTGATCGGCACTGCGCGCGCACACCGCGACATTAGCGCCTTCACCGGCCAGCGTTGCCGCAATCGCCCGCCCGATGCCGCGCGTGCCGCCGAGCACGATGGCGTTCTTTCCTTTGAGACCGAGATCCATTGTTGGGCTCCTTTTTGTTGGCGTGGAGGTTGTAGCTCTTCCGAGAAAATTTAAGAAGCCTCCGCATCGTCATTGCGAGGAGCTCTTGCGACGAAGCAATCCAGGCTGCCGCTGCGGAAAGATTCTGGATCGCCTTCGCTGCGCTCGCAATGACGTGGAGAGAGACGGGCCTCACTCCGGCGCCGCCCCCACCGGCGGGCCGCCGGGCGGGCGGTGCAGGAAGGTCAGCGAGGCATAGGCGCCGGCCCAGGAGCCGATCGCCGCGAAGGCGACATAGAAGGCGTTTTCGGTGTAGCTGATCACGGCGTAGGAGGAGAGCATGTACCAGACCGCGCTCCAGTTCGCCGCTGACATGCGCTTGCGCGCGATCACGGCCGAGGTGAACATCACATAGACCGCGTCGGTGGCCGCCGTTGCAACGAACACGGCGCCCGCGGTGAGGGGATCGATGGCGGCCATTGCAAACCTTTCTGTGAACGTGACATGGTCGGGGAAACTAAAGGGAGAGAAGCGGCCATGCAAAGCCCCGCCGACATTCTGAAGGGCATCTGGACCTCTGCAGGCGGTGACGCGGCCGCCCTCGATCGCGTGCGGCTGACCGGCGAGGAGCCTCAAATCCCGTCCTCGTTTCGCGTCGCGGTCGCCGGGCAGACGTCGATAGCTGCCGCCGGCCTCGCTGCTGCTGAAATCTGGCGGCTGCGCAGCGGTGAGACGCAGGACGTTTCCGTCGACATGCGCCACGCCGTCGCCGAATGCCGCTCCGAGCGCTATCTCCGCCTCGACGACAAGCCGCCGCCGCCGGCCTGGGACGCCATCGCCGGCGTCTACAGGACCGGTGACAACCGCTTCGTTCGCTGCCACACCAACTTCCCGCATCATCGGGATGCCGTCTGCAAGGTGCTTGCTTGCGAGCCGGAGCGCGCCAAGGTGCAGGCGGCGCTCATGCAGTGGAAGGGAGAAGATTTCGAGACTGCGGCCTACGCCACGGGCGGCGTTGTTGCCCTGATGCGCAGCTACGACGAATGGTCCGCGCTGCCGCAGGCGCGCGCGCTCGCGCAATTGCCGCTGATCTCGATCGAGAAGATCGGCGAAGCCGCGCCGAAGCCATGGCCAAAAGGCGATCGTCCGCTCGCGGGGCTTCGCGTGCTTGATCTCTCCCGTGTCATCGCAGGTCCCGTCGCCGGCCGCACGCTTGCCGCGCACGGCGCTGATGTGCTGCTGGTGTCGGGTCCGGAGCTGCCCGCCATCGACTGGCTCACCATCGACACCGGTCGCGGCAAGCTCACCACCTTCATCGAACTGAAGAGCGAGGCGGGCAGGGCGCAATTGCGCGAATTGCTGGCGGACGCCGACATCTTCTCGCAAGGCTATCGCCCGCATGCGCTTGCCGCGATCGGCTTCGCGCCGGAGGATGCAGCGAAGATCAATCCCGGCATCGTCTATGTCACGCTGTCGGCCTATGGCCATGTCGGTCCCTGGGCTGAGCGCCGCGGCTTCGATTCGCTCGTGCAGACCACGACCGGATTCAACCACGCCGAGGGACGCGCGGCAGGTCTCGACGGTCCCAAGGAATTGCCGGCGCAGATGCTCGATCACGCCACCGGCTATCTGATGGCGTTCGGCGCGATGATGGCGAGGGCGCGTCAAGCTCGTGAGGGCGGCAGCTGGCACGTGCGGGTGTCGCTGGCGCAGACCGGGCGTTGGCTTTGGAATCTCGGCCGGCTCGACGGCGGACTGAAGACCCCGGATCTTACGGGCGAGGCCGTACATGCTGCGTTCATCGAGAGCATGCCATCTGGATTCGGCATGTTGAAGGCGGTGCGCCATTCGGCGCTGCTGTCGACGACACCGGCGCGATGGTCTCGTCCGGCGATGCCGCTCGGCTCTCATCCGGCACAGTGGCCGGCGCGAAGCTGACGTGAAGCTGACACGTCGCAAAAATTTAACGCAAACCGAAAGGTGCGCAGCGTTTTTTAGGTTGTTTGAAATCCTAATTCGGCACTATTAGCGCAACCGATAAGGCAGGGACCTGCCGAGATCGTCGCAGACACGACCGGGCTCCATGGTAGTTGAAAATACCAAGCGATTGCAGGTGTTTACAAAACAACGGGTGATCACATCCGTAGTTCTACTAGCTCTTGTCGGCGCCGGTGCCTACGGCTTCCTCTCTTTGGGCTCCAAGGAAAAGAAGCACTCCGAAATCTCCAGCCAGTCGCGCCGAAATGCGCAGAACTTCACGCCGACACCGTCCGAATGGGCATCGTTGACGATCGAGCCGGTCAAGGCCAGAGCCTTCCGCGCCGAATACGTCACCGAAGGCAAGGTCGCCGTCGACGAGGATCGTTCGACGCCGGTGTTCTCGCCCTATGCCGGCCGCGTCACCAAATTGCTGGCCAAGCCGGGTGAGATGCTGAAGCAAGGTCAACCGCTGTTTACAATCGAGGCCGCCGACACGGTGCAGGCCCAGAACGATTTCATCGCGGCGATGACCTCGCAGAACAAGGCGAAGTCGGCGCTTGAGCTCTCCGACATCCAGTTCAAGCGCGCCAAGGACCTCTACGAAGGCCATGCCATTCCGCTGAAGGATTACCAGCAGGCGGAAGCGACCCAGGTCCAGGCACAAAACGACATGCGCTCCTCGCAGACCGCGCTGGAGGCCGCGCGCAACAAGCTGCGTATCCTCGGCTTCACCGACGACACCATCAAGGTATTTCAGGACAAGGGCGTCATCGATCGGGAGGTCACGATCTACTCGCCGATCGCAGGCACGGTCGTGCAACGCAAGATCGGCCCCGGCCAGTACGTCAATTCCGGCGCCAGCGATCCGGTCTTCGTGATCGGCGACCTCTCCACCGTCTGGCTCACCGCCTTCGTGCGCGAGAGCGACGCGGCCGCGGTGTGCATCGGCCAGGACATCACCGTCAACGTGATGGCGCTGCCGGGCCGCCCCCTGACAGCCAAGATCAACTACGTCGCCGCCGCGATCGATCCGAACACCCGCCGCCTGCTGGTCCGCGCCACCATCGACAACAAGGACGGCCTGCTCAAGCCGGAGATGTTCGCCAACGTCACGATCTACTCGGCCGGCGACCGCGCCGCGCCGGCCGTGCCGAAGCAGGCCTTGATCTACGAAGCCGACAAGGTCCGCATCTGGGTCGCGCGCGACGACAAGTCGGTCGAGCTGCGCGAGATCAAGATCGGCCTCGTCAACGGCAACCTCGTCGAGGTCACCAGCAATCTGAGACCCGGCGAGCAGATCGTCGTCAAGGGCAGCCTGTTCATCGACCGCGCGGCGTCCGGTAGCTGATCGACGACCCAAGAAAATTGAAGACTTGAATGGATCGTCTCGTCGCCCTTGCCGTCAACCGGCGCTTCCTGATGGTTGGGATGTTCGTGGTCGTGCTGATCGGCGGCCTGATCGCGTTCAACCAGCTCAACATCGAAGCCTATCCGGATCCGACCCCGCCGATGGTCGACATCGTGACGCAGAGCCCGGGCCTGTCGGCGGAGGAGATCGAGCGCTACATCACGATCCCGATCGAGACGCAGGTTGCGGGCCTGAAGAACATCACGACCATCCGCACCATCTCGCTCTACGGTCTCTCCGACGTCAAGATTCAGTTCTCCTTCGCCTACACCTATGACGAGGCGTTGCAGCAGGTGTTGAACCGCCTGGCGCAGCTCGCACCGCTGCCCGGCAACGTGCAGCCGCAGATCTCGCCGCTCAGCCCGATCGGCGAGATCTTCCGCTACCGTCTCGTCGGTCCGCCGAACTACAGCGTGCTCGATCTCAAGACCATCCAGGACTGGATCCTGCAGCGCCGCTTCCGCGCCGTGCCGGGGGTGATCGACGTCACCGGCTGGGGCGGCAAGAGCAAGACCTACGAGCTCCAGGTCGACTTCAACAAGCTGGTCGCCAACGGCCTGACGCTGCCGCAATTGCTGCAGGCGGTCGGCAATGCGAACGTCAACGTCGGCGGCAACACCGTCAATATCGGCCAGCAATCTGCCGTCGTGCGCGGCGTCGGCCTGATCCGGTCGATCGACGATCTCGCCAATACCATGGTCTCGCAGAGCGGCGGCAATCCGGTGCTGGTCAAGGACGTCGCCACCGTCACCGTCGGCCAGAAGCCGCGCCTCGGCATCGCCGGCATCGACGAGGCCGACGACATCGTGCAGGGCATCGTCCTGATGCGGCGCGGCGAGCAGAGCTCGCCGACCATCAAGCGGGTCCACCAGCTTGTCCGGCAGATCAACAATTCCAGAATCCTGCCGCCCGGCGTGCGCATCGAGCGCATCTACGACCGCGGCGACCTGATTGCGCTCACCACCCACACGGTGCTGCACAACATGGTGGTCGGCATCCTCTTGATCGTGCTGCTGCAGTGGATCTTCCTCGGTGATCTCCGCAGCGCGCTGATCGTCGGCGCCACCATTCCGTTCGCGCTGTTCTTCGCCGTCATCATCCTGGTGCTGCGCGGCGAATCGGCCAATCTGCTGTCGGTCGGCGCGATCGATTTCGGCCTGATCGTCGATGCCACCGTCATCATGGTGGAGGCGATCTTCCGCCGCCTGACCCAGACGATGCCGATGTCGGAAGCCGAGCACATGTCCAACGAGACGCTGTTCGGCATGAAGAGCCACGCCATCCTCAGCGCGGCGGCCGACGTGTCGCGCTCGATCTTCTTTGCCGCGGCGATCATCATTGCGGCCTTCCTGCCGCTGTTCACGCTGTCCGGCGTCGAGGGCAACATCTTCGGGCCGATGGCCCGCACCTATGCCTATGCGCTGGCCGGCGGG
>RXJC01000602.1 GCA_003963435.1 Bradyrhizobiaceae bacterium
AACAAATCCGACAACGAACGCTCAGGCGTGCTCTCTACCGCCATGTCGTTCCTGGGACTCTATCGCGATCCCGTCGTCGCCGAAGTGACGCGGCGCTGTGACTGGCGGATCTCCGATATCGTGGGCGGAAAATACCCGGCAACACTCTATCTCGTCGTGCCACCATCCGACATCAACCGCACCAAACCGCTTATCCGACTGATCCTCAATCAAATCGGCCGACGCCTGACCGAGGATCTGCAAGCAAAGGGCGAACGCCATCGTCTCCTGCTGATGTTGGACGAGTTTCCGGCGCTGGGGAGGCTCGACTTCTTTGAGTCAGCACTGGCCTTCATGGCCGGCTACGGTCTGAAGAGCTTCCTGATCGCGCAATCCCTAAACCAGATCGAAAAGGCCTACGGGGCGAACAATTCGATCCTCGACAATTGCCATGTGCGCGTCAGCTTCGCGACCAACGACGAGCGTACCGCCAAGCGCGTTTCGGACGCCCTCGGCACCGCCACCGAGATGAAGGCCATGAAGAACTATGCCGGCCACCGGCTGTCCCCCTGGCTTGGCCATCTGATGGTTTCGCGCTCGGAAACAGCTCGGCCACTGCTCACACCTGGCGAAATCATGCAGCTCCCTCCCACCGACGAGATCGTCATGGCGGCGGGCACGCCGCCGATTCGTGCGAAGAAGGCGCGCTATTACGAGGATGCTCGGTTCAAGGAACGCCTGCTGCCGCCGCCCGCGCTCACAACGTCGCAGCAAGGACAGCCCGACGATTGGACCACGCACCAGTTGCCAGCCCGACCACAGATTGCCGAGGCCACCTTGCTAGCGCAGCCCGCCGATGAAGATCCAACCGAGTCGGAACGCCGCCAGCAACCGGAACTCAATCGGGTGAACCCCGTCGAGAAGAAAGTGCCAATCGACAACCCGTTCGAGATCGATACCGATCGGGACGAGTCTGACGACGAT
Source organism: Bradyrhizobiaceae bacterium (assembly GCA_003963435.1). Taxonomy (GTDB): domain Bacteria; phylum Pseudomonadota; class Alphaproteobacteria; order Rhizobiales; family Xanthobacteraceae; genus Bradyrhizobium. The sequence continues at coordinate 964 of RXJC01000602.1, forward strand.
GCCGTGCGCACCAGCCGTATGAACCGGCTCATGCAGGGCGTCGCGCGCCAGGTCTCGCTCGACCCCGGTGACGGCATGGAGCTGTGAGACGCCCGTGACGAAACCACCCCGCAAGCAACGCCTCTCCGTCTATCTCGACCCCTCTGTCATGAACCGGCTCGCAGATCACGCCGCGCGCCGCGACCATTCGCGATCGTTGGTCGCGGAGGCGGCGATCGAGTCATTCCTCTCACCCGATGCCGCCGAACGCCAGGAGGCCGTCATCACGAAACGCCTCGACCAGCTCGACCGACGCATGTCGCGGATGGAGCGCGATATCGGAATATCGGTCGAGATGCTCGCAGTCTTCGTGCGCTTCTGGGTGACCACCACACCGAGTTTGCCAGAACCTGCTGCGCAGGCCGCGCGCGCCAAAGCTGGCGAACGCTATGATCAGTTTGTCACAGCTCTCGGCCGCCGTCTCGCGAAGGGCCCGAAGCTTCATCAGGAGATTTCTGAGGACGTTGATGGCGAGGCAGAATAGCTCGTCAGATCGCGCACGCTCCTGCGTGAGCCCAAGCTGCTCTCCAAGGCCGCATTGAAGTCAGCAATAATCGACTGCCTCTCAATCCCTTATTCTTTCCAATCTCTCGGACATCCGCCCGAGTTCAAGCAAGGATGCCGCCTCCATCTTCCGCATGATCTGCGCCCGACACACCTTCACCGTGATTTCGCTGAGTGCAAACTTCGCAGCAATTTGCTTTGTGAGTTTTCCATCAAGTATCATGTCCATAACTTGGCGCTCGCGAACAGAAAGCGAATCGTACCGCGCGCGAAGATCAGCTGTCATTGTCTTCTCGTTTCGTCGGATTTGCGAAGTCTGGAGACCGAGATAGATCGCATCAAGTAGGTCTTGGTCCCTAAACGGCTTGGTCAGAAATTCGATCGCGCCAAACTTCATAGCCCGGACCGACATCGGGATATCCCCGTGCGCCGTAATGAACACGACCGGGATCTCCACACGCGTTCTGAAAAGCTCTTGTTGGAAATCCAAGCCGTTCTGACCCGGCATTCTAACGTCCAATACCAAGCAAATCGGCGTATCAGGAATCGACCACGCCAAAAACTCGTGCGTAGACGCAAAGGTGTGAATATCAAGTCCGACAGAACTCAGGAGATTTCTGAGCGCTTCACGCACGGAAAGATCATCGTCGACGACGGCTACCGTGCCGCCCACAACGACGGGCTGTTTCGACTGTCTCATAGTATTTTCTCCCTGTCGCCAGGCAGAGTAAAACAAAAGGTAGCGCCGCGCGGATTGGTCGGCTCAGCCCAAATATTACCGCCGTGAGATTCAATAATTGATCGGCATATTGAAAGTCCAATTCCCATGCCATCGCTCTTGGTGGAGTGAAAGGCATCGAAAAGATGCCTTACGAAGCCAGGATCGATACCGCCTCCCGTGTCTTCTATCGTGATCATCACGCCGGACGCGCTTGATTTAGCGGAGTTTATTCGAATCTCACGAACACTGCTCTGCAGCGTACCCATCGCATCTATCGCGTTCACGAGAAGGTTGAGTGCAACCTGTTGAAGTTGAATACGATCACCGAAGATCATGGGCAGATCACTCGACAGGTTCGTATAAACGGAAACTCGGCTTTCTCGGAAACGGCTTTGCAAAAGCCCCAGCACCTCTCTGATTACGACGTTGATCTCAATCCAGGACCTCTTTGGTTCTGCACGCATAGACAGCGCTTGGACGCGCTTGATGATTTCACTTGCTCGGTTTGCGTCGCTGACGATGCTATCTATCGAAGACGCGGCTTTTTCTAGGTTCGCGGGATCTCCGTGAATCCAGCGTGTACATGCATTGGCGTTGGTCACGATTGCGGCGAGCGGCTGATTGACCTCATGGGCGATTGAGGCAGCGATCTCGCCGAGAGTCGTGATCCGAGCGACGTGCGCAAGGCGGGTCTGCGCCTGTTCGGCCGCCACACGAGCGGTCTCCATCTTGACAGCGAGATAGGTCGTTGCCGCGATCGCCAGCAGGCTGATCGAGGTGTTGACGACTCCGGTTCCGAAGCTTCCACTCGGCGTCAGGATGTAGCTCGCGATCGTCAACGCGATGCATATTCCAGAGACCGTGCCCATGCCCCGCGTGTGGCTGAAGCGAGCCGACAATAGAACGACAATCACATAAAACGTCGCAGCGGATATCTCGTAAGGGGTTATGGTGTCGATGATGAAGATGCCGATAGTGAGGATGCCGATCAGCAAGGGAAGCGTTCCAGACCTAACGAGGCGCCATAGCCCATCGATGAACGTCAGTAGTTCCCTTGAACGGGTGCCGAGCGGGTATCGATGCGTCAAGTTTGCCTCGTGATCTATAGGATCGACGTGGGCAGGCTGATTGACTGGTGTTTTTTGTGGAGCCATCGCAGTTCACTTGATGTAGGTGTGCAAAACGTCGACTAATTCGAGCGCGGCATTACGTTCAGCTTCTGTGGGCGTGCGGTTCGCATCGACCATATGCGCTTGAATGTGCCCATTGACGACTTCGGCCATGATTCCGTTGATCGCACCGCGCGTGGCCGTGACTATCCGCATCACGTCGCCGCAACTCTCATCCGCGATGAGGGCCCGTTCAATCGCATCGACCTGACCTCGAAGGCGTCGGACCCTATTCAGCAGCTTCTGCTTCTCAGCCACCGCATGCGCCATCGCGTCCCTCCGCTATACCCGGGTATAGTTGTAATATACCCCCCAGAGTATATATGAATGTCGCGCGAAGTGAAGACCGGCAGGGTTGTTCGCGTCGTGGTCCAGTTCGTCGTGAATTGGATCCGGATTGGCACAGCAGAGGATCATATGAACCCGCGATCTAGCAACGACCCCTCGGAGGGAGATAGTAGGCGTCAGTCACCTGCTATCGACGCTCCGCTGGGTTGCATCATCGCTCGGGTCGGTTCTGCCGACGTAACTGCGCCAGCACTTCGACGCTGAGCACCGTCCGTCCAGGCCACCCGGGTTCGAGCAACTGCTTGAACAGACGGAGGTGGCCATGGCCGCTCATCTCAACATCGACACACGTCGGGCGCCACCGGTGGTCGCCCATGATGATATTCAATTCGCCGGGGTGTTTCCCGGCTTGAAATTGGGCGCTCGCAACTTGGCGAGACCAAAGCTTCTTGCCCATTGGCATCAGGAATCCGATGGCCGGCTGATTGGGGGCTGGCAATTGGAGACATCCGCCACTCTGAAGAATCCTGACGATTGATCATAGCGACACACGGCAATGCCGTGCGCAGCGTAGCGCTGCTGTTGGCAGCAAAGTTCAAACGAAGGGATTAACTAATGAATGCAGTGGTGGCTTTGCTGCCTGCGCGCCCCGCAGGCACTAATACGACTTGCGCGAATACTATCTTCGCCAACGATTTAGAGCAGCTCTACAACGCGCTGAATGATGTGACATTGACGGAGCATGCTCGCACGGCAGAGCTGATGAATGCCGGATTGCGGAAGATCTCGCAGAAGGTTGTCGAGGAGGCTGCCGAGGTCGCTCTCGAGGCGGTGAGGAAGCGGACCCAAAAGACGGTCAGCGAAAGTGCCGATCTTCTCTATCACTTGGTCGTTCTGTGGCACGCACTCAATATTGAACCCAGCGAAGTCTGGGCCGAGATGCGGCGCCGCGTGGAAAGCATGGGCATTGCCGAAAAGCTTCCTAAGCCGCGTCGGGGAACGACTGATCCCGCCCCGGTCAACGACAGCTCGGAAGGAAATCGCGTACCTGCGCCCTGCATCACCGCCAACTCGCGCGCACCAGCACCGTGTCCCGAAGAGCAGCCCGAAAGGACACGGCCATGCGCCTCCTAGTCTGTGGAGGACGTCACTTCGAGGACGCCGAGATGGTGCATCACGAACTAACTGCACTGCATTGGCGAAAGCCAATCAGCGTTGTGGTCCACGGCAGCATTGCAGGCGTCGGCATCATCGCTGAGGCGTGGGCGCGTCGCCATGGGATCGCTGTGGTGCGTTACCCGCCAAATTGGGAGTTTTACGGCAAGAAGGCCGAAGGGCTGCGCAGCGATTTCATGCTGACAGACAGCCGACCCGACTTTGTCGTGGCTTTCCCAGGGGGGCGCCACACCGCCGATCTCGTCCAACGGGCAATCAACGTCGGGCTCGCCGTGCTCGCCATTCCGCCCAACACGGCTGGAGCTTGCCCAGTCGCAAAGCATCCGCCGCAGCGGGGCCAGCCAACAACCGCTTCGCTCTGATCCAGTGAATTCACCCAAAAACGAGCAAAACTCAACGGAGTTTGAAATGTCCGATACCTCTGCGACATCGCTTGAACAAATCGAATTGGCCTCAAGCGCGCCCGCTGTCCTGGATAGCGCGCATATTGGCGACATCCACGGCGCGTTCGGCACCATCCGGCAGCACGACACCGGTGTACGAAAGACTTGGCGGGCTAGGCTGGCGACCTTGATGGCAATCGTCGGCCCGGGACTGATTGTCATGGTCGGCGACAATGATGCCGGCGCTTTTGGAACCTATACGCAGGCAGGTCAGAACTACGGCACCTCTCTGCTGTGGACGTTGATGCTCTTGATCCCGGTGATTTACGTGAATCAGGAGATGGTGTCACGGCTAGGTGCTGTGACGGGCGTTGGCCATGCACGACTGATATTCGAACGTTTCGGAAAGTTCTGGGGTGCCTTCAGCCTTATAGACCTAGTTCTTCTCAACGGACTAACCATTGTAACCGAGTTCATCGGCATCGTATTCGCACTCCAATATTTTGGTTTGCCAAGAGTTCCGGGACTGATTGTCGCGGCGGTGCTCATAGTGGCCGCCGTCAGCACCGGAAGTTTCAAGCGGTTTGAACGCTTCGCGATGGTTTTGGTCTTTGGCAGTCTGTTGCTAATACCTGTGCTCCTCGCCATCCATCCACCAATCGGTGAGATCGCCCATGGACTGCTCGTGCCGCAATGGCCCGCTCACTCCGACATGGCGGCAGTCATGCTGCTTGTCATTGGCATCGTTGGCACGACCGTCGCACCTTGGCAGCTCTTTTTCCAACAAAGCTATGTTGTCGATAAGCGGATCACGCCCGCCTTCAACGGCTACGAGAAAGTCGATCTTTGCCTCGGGATCCTCCTGGTAGTAATCGGCGCCGTTGCCATGATGGCGTTCTGTGCCGCATTGTTTGCCGGACGGCCGGAATTCGGCAATTTCACGGATACAGGTGCGGTGCTTACGGCGCTGGACAAATATGTGGGTCCATATTCGGCGACGATTTTTGCAATCGCTCTTTTGGATGCTTGCCTCATCGGCGCAGCAGCCGTCTCGCTCTCGACGTCTTATGCGATCGCCGACGTCCTCAGGGTGAGGCACTCATTGCATCGCAAAGTCACGGATGCCATCGGATTCTACGTTGCTTACGGGATTCTCATATTCATTGCCGCAGGCCTTGTTGCCTTCGCAAGTGATGCGCTGCTGGGCCTCTTTGTCAGTGCCGTGCAGGCTCTCGCTGGCGTGCTGCTACCAAGTGCCACGGTCTTCCTGCTCCTCCTTTGCAACGACAAGGCGGTTGTCGGCCCCTGGTCCAACGGTCCTAAGCTCAATGTATTCACCGGAGCAATAATCTGGTCCCTTGTGTTGCTCTCGATCATCCTCACCGTGGCGACCGTCTTCCCAGATGTGGCTGACAGCACAATTCTGAAAATACTGATTGGCGGCTCTTTGCTGGGGCTTTGCGGGTTCGTCTTTTCGTTCGCAGCACGCAAGCGTAGTTATGACGTGCCCGCTGCCGCATATGGCAACGATCAAGATCACCGCTTCGCCAAGATGACGATGCTCGAGCGCCGGAACTGGCGCATGCCGCCGCTTAATCGGCTGCCTGCCCTGCATATGACGTTGATGACGAAGGTCTGGATGGGCGTGCTACGCGGCTATCTTCTGATTGCTGTCGCGCTGATCGGCTTCAAGGTCTTCGTCGCCGCGACCGGCGTCGAGGTCAGCATCCCCCAGATCGGCGGAACGCCAACCAGCAACGACGCTGCTACAAGCAATACCGGCTCGAAGTAGCACGCAAGAAGGCGGGTGACGACGTTGACGCACGGGCGCGAGCACCGACATGTCCGCAATAGCCTCGCGGACGTTGCTATACCCCGCGTCGTCGCCTGCCAACCAAAACGAAAAGGAAACAATCTGAATAGACAAAACTCTTTTGTTCTAACTAGCTGATGGGGGCGCCTCATGTCTGAACAATTCAAGACTCTTCCCGAACGCATCCAGGCGCTTTCCGATGCAACTTCTTGTAGTTCTTTTTCGCTGACCTCAGTCGAGCAGACCAAGGGCTTTCAGATTATCGCTTTTGTCGACAGCTGTTTCGGCGATTCTCAATGCGAGATCGATGCTTGCGGATTGATCGCCGCTATGCTGATCGCTTTTGCCAAAGCGCGCAGCGATCCGTTCACGTTTCATTATTTTGCAACGCGTGCTCTCCATGACGGACTAGAACGTTGCATCGCTATCCTTGTCCAACGCGGCGAAAGGCTGCCCGTTGTCGCCTATGCGCTCATCGCAAATTATATCCGCTGGACGGCTCGACGCCGAGAGATGGCTTTAGCCGCGGCGTTTGAGCGTCTGCGCCTTTATCCGACACTTCCAAACATGTTGATCTGGCCGCCGAAGCGCACGCCAGGATAGCGTGCCAGCGCCTGAGATTCATCGAACAAAAAAAAGCCGTGGCAGATTTTCTCAAAGGAGACCCAAAACAATGAGTAATCAACTATCGCATTGGCCTCCGCCACTTCGGATCCGCCTTCTGCTTTTTGTGGTGTCTCGCATCGAACACTTTCTCCTCTTAAGGTGTCCGAAAGGTCGCATCAGGCGATTGGGATTGGCTTGGGTCGACCAGATTCATGCGCGCGTGCGCAAAAAGCTCAGCCGTGCAGAGCTACCCGAAACGCGTTGATGTTTCTTCCGCGTTCGATCGCGCGTCAAATAGCCTTGAATCAGCGCTGAATGGTGAGGAAGCCTACAAATCTCTTTCCGCGCCGATCGGTCCGTCACCGTGATCTATAATCGACGAGGGCTTCATTGCGCCGCGCCGGTGTTAAACTGTCAAGGAGGGCGTTGGCCTTCTCAATTACCTTGCTGCCGATCTCGCGCTGTTGCCCTTGATTGGCTTTTCGGGCGCCCTCGGCGAACACCGATTCCGCGGGGAGTACCGCCGCAGCAAATGCGGCGGCGGCCAAAACCGATCTAAGAAACATAGGCTACTCTACTCGGCTGGGGTTCATGGCTGCAAAGATGCTATCGTACGTACCGTCCCGTTCAGCCTAACGCCGTGCATGATCCCGATTAAGAAGGATCTCACCCCCCGGATGATCTCCGCGATCGAGGATGTCCATCACCTCCACAACAAATGCATTGAGCGGTCATTGTGCGAGGATCAGACGCTTGCGCAGAGCCGGTCAAGCTCCGCGAGCGTATTGGCGTATCGTGCGTCCGACACCGCCGTTCTCCTGTATTTGCACGCTACACTACTACGTCGATGAATCTTTGTTGAATCGCCCCGAAATCTGGCCCCTTTAATCATCCCCGTCTGGGGAAGGACTGTATCGGCCCCGATAGAAACGGGGCACTATGACAGCATCACACCACAATTCGGAAGGCCTCGCGCGCGGCGCAAGGATGCTGCGCACTGCGCTCGGTCCTGCAATCGCGCGCTATCTTGATGACGCCAGCATCGTCGAGGTGATGCTCAATCCCGATGGGCGCCTCTGGATCGACCGACTCTCCGAAGGACTTTCCGATACCGGTGAGCGGCTGTCACCAGCGGACGGCGAACGTATCGTTCGCTTGGTTGCGCACCATGTCGGAGCCGAGGTTCATGCTGGTGCTCCTCGGGTATCCGCAGAGTTGCCTGAAACCGGCGAGCGGTTCGAAGGCCTGCTGCCACCCGTCGTCGCTGCCCCCGCATTCGCGATCCGTAAGCCCGCTGTCGCGGTGTTCACGCTCGACGACTACGTCGCGGCCGGCATCATGTCAGCGACGCAGGCCGAGATACTCCGCCGGAGTGTCTCCTCACGCGCCAACATCCTCGTCGCCGGCGGGACATCCACCGGCAAGACGACGCTGACAAACGCGTTGCTCGCCGAAGTTGCGAAGACCGCCGATCGCGTCGTCCTCATCGAAGACACCCGCGAACTGCAATGCGCCGCGCCGAACCTCGTGGCGATGCGAACAAAAGATGGCGTTGCCTCACTTTCCGATCTCGTTCGCTCTTCGCTGCGTCTGCGGCCCGATCGCATACCCGTTGGCGAAGTGCGCGGCGCCGAAGCGCTCGAACTGCTCAAGGCCTGGGGCACCGGCCATCCTGGCGGGGTCGGCACCATCCACGCCGGCAGCGCGATCGGCGCACTGCGCCGCATGGAGCAGCTCATTCAGGAGGCAGTCGTCACGGTCCCGCGCGCATTGATCGCGGAAACGATCGACCTCGTTGCCGTCCTCTCCGGTCGCGGGTCCGCGCGGCGACTCTCCGAACTCTCGCGCGTCGAAGGCCTCGGTCTCGACGGCGACTACCGCATCGCGCCGGCCACCACGGATGGCGACGGCAGCTCGAGCTTGTTCGTCCCAGCACCTGAAGGAGAAAGCCTGTGATCCAACGCCTGCGGCGCGCGCGCCATCATCTCGTCTTGACCGTTTCCATCGCCACTCTGTCGGCGGTGATGGCAGCCCCCGCTCACGCTTCCGGTTCGTCGATGCCGTGGGAACAGCCTCTCCAACAGATCCTGCAGTCGATTGAAGGTCCCGTGGCGAAAATCATGGCGGTGATCATCATCATCGTTACCGGCCTGACGCTGGCCTTCGGCGATACCTCCGGCGGCTTCCGCAGGTTGATCCAGATCGTGTTTGGTCTCTCGATTGCCTTCGCCGCGTCGAGCTTCTTCCTGTCGTTCTTCTCGTTCGGCGGCGGGGCGCTGGTCTGATGACGGGCGCTGTCGATCAGGGCGGCGACGTCCCAGGCTATACCGTCCCCGTTCACCGGGCACTGACCGAGCCGATCCTGCTCGGCGGCGCCCCACGGGCTATCGCCATCATGAACGGGACGCTCGCTGGCGCGGTCGGCCTAGGGCTTCGCCTCTGGCTGGTGGGGATCGCGATCTGGGCGATCGGCCACGTCACCGCGGTGTGGGCTGCCAAGCGCGATCCGCTCTTCGTCGACGTTGTGCGCCGCCATCTGCGCGTCCCCGCACACCTTTCGGTCTGAGGGGAGCGCGGCCATGATGAACCTTGCCGAATATCGCAATCGCAACAGCCGCCTGGCCGACTTCCTCCCCTGGGTCGCGCTGGTGGGCTCCGGCATCGTCCTCAACAAGGACGGCAGCTTTCAGCGCACCGCGCGGTTTCGCGGCCCCGATCTCGACAGCGCCGTACAGGCTGAGCTAGTCGCCATCGCCGGCCGCCTCAACAATGCGTTCCGTCGCCTTGGATCAGGCTGGGCAATCTTCGTCGAGGCGCAGCGGCAAGCTTCGAACCTCTATCCCGACAGCCGCTTTCCCGATCCCGCCTCGGCGCTGGTCGACGCCGAGCGCAAAGCGGATTTCGAGGAAGCTGGCGCACATTTCGAGTCGAGCTATTTCCTGACCTTCACCTATCTGCCGCCGGCCGAGGACGCCGCGCGCGCGGAATCCTGGCTCTATGAAGGCCGGGAAAAGTCGGGCCTCGACCCCAACGAGGTGATGACCGGGTTCGCCGATCGCACCGATCGCATCCTGCGCCTGGTCGAAGCCTTCATGCCCGAATGCCGCTGGCTTGATGACGCGGAGACGCTCACCTATCTCCACGGCTGCGTCTCGACCAAACGGCACCGTGTCCGCGTCCCCGAAACGCCGATCTATCTCGACGCGCTGCTCGCCGACCAGCCGCTCACCGGCGGGCTCGAGCCGCGCCTTGGCGCGTCGCATCTGCGCATCCTCACCGTCACAGGCTTTCCAACGGCGACGACACCTGGCCTGCTCGACGAGCTGAACCGTCTCGCATTTCCGTATCGTTGGTCGACGCGGGCGATCCTGCTCGACAAGACCGACGCGACCAAGCTGCTGACCAAGATCCGCCGGCAATGGTTCGCCAAGCGCAAGTCGATCGCCGCGATCCTCAAGGAGGTAATGACCAACGAGGCGTCCGTCCTCGTGGACACCGACGCCGCGAACAAGGCCGCCGATGCCGACATGGCGCTCCAGGAACTCGGCGCCGACTATGCCGGGATGGCCTACGTCACCGCGACGGTGACGGTGTGGGACGAGGATCCGCGCGCTGCCGACGAGAAGCTGCGCCTCGTCGAGAAGGTCATTCAGGGCCGCGACTTCACTGCCATGGCCGAGACGATCAACGCGGTGGACGCCTGGCTCGGATCATTGCCCGGCCACGTCTATGCGAACGTCCGCCAGCCGCCGATCTCCACGCTCAATCTCGCCCACATGATCCCGCTGTCGGCGGTGTGGGCGGGGCCGGAACGGGACGAGCATTTTGCAGCGCCCCCACTGCTCTTCGGCAAGACCGAAGGCTCCACCCCGTTCCGGCTTTCGCTTCACGTCGGCGACGTCGGCCACACGCTGATCGTTGGCCCGACCGGCGCGGGCAAGTCGGTCCTGCTGGCGCTGATGGCGCTGCAGTTCCGACGCTATGCTCGCGCCCAAGTCTTCGCCTTCGACTTCGGCGGCTCGATCCGCGCGGCGGCGCTCGGCATGGGCGGCGATTGGCATGACCTCGGCGGCGATCTCAGTGACGGCGCGACCGATAACGTCAGCCTTCAACCGCTCGCCCGCGTTCACGACGTGCCCGAGCGCGCCTGGGCGGGCGACTGGATCGTATCGATCCTGACCCGCGAGGGCGTGGCGATCACGCCCGAGGTGAAGGAGCATATCTGGACGGCGCTGACCTCGCTGGCATCGGCGCCCGTCGAGGAGCGCACGATCACCGGCCTGGTCGTGCTGCTCCAGTCGAACGATCTCAAACAGGCGCTCAGGCCCTATTGCGTCGGCGGTCCCTACGGCCGGCTGCTCGACGCTGAACGCGAGTATCTTGGCTCGGCGTTCGTTCAAGCGTTCGAGACTGAGGGGCTGATCGGCACCGGCGCGGCGCCGGCGGTTCTCTCCTATCTCTTCCATCGGATCGAAGATCGGCTCGACGGTTCGCCGACTCTTCTCATTATCGACGAAGGCTGGCTGGCGCTGGACGATGACGGTTTCGCCGGCCAGCTCCGCGAATGGCTGAAGACGCTGCGCAAGAAGAACGCCAGCGTCATCTTCGCCACGCAATCGCTCAGCGACATCGACGGCTCGGCCATCGCGCCTGCCATCATCGAAAGCTGCCAGACCCGGCTTCTGCTGCCGAACGAGCGCGCGATCGAGCCGCAGATCACGGCGATCTATCGGCGCTTCGGCCTCAACGACCGCCAGATCGAGATCATCGCGCGGGCAATGCCCAAGCGCGACTATTACTGCCAGTCGCGGCGCGGCAACCGCCTCTTCGAGCTCGGTCTGTCCGATGTCGCGCTCGCTCTGTGCGCCGCGTCATCGAAGACCGACCAGGCGGCCATTGCCCGCATCGTCGCCGAACACGGCCGCGACGGCTTCCTCGCCGCATGGCTCGATCACCGTGAGGTCGGTTGGGCCGCCGATCTCATCCCCACGCTCACCAACAAGGAGACGTCCCAATGAAACTGCGCAATTCCCGCGCAGCGCGTTTTGCTGCCGCGCTGCTGACCGCTCCCGTCGCGCTCGCGCCCATGCTGGCGACGCCCGCTCACGCCATCATCGTATTCGATCCCTCGAACTATGCGCAGAACGTGCTCACGGCGGCGCGATCGCTTCAGCAGATCACCAACCAGATCACCTCGCTTCAGAACGAAGCGCAAATGCTGATCAACCAGGCACGCAACCTTGCGAGCCTGCCGTTCTCGTCGCTGCAACAGCTTCAGCAGTCCGTCCAGCGCACGCAGCAGCTTCTCAACCAGGCGCAGAATATCGCCTACGACGTCCAGCAGATCGACCGGATGTTCCAGCAGAAGTACGGGAACGTCTCGCTGTCCGCTTCGGATCAGCAACTCGTCACCGATGCCCGCTCGCGCTGGCAGAACACGGTCGGCGGCCTGCAGGACGCAATGCGGGTGCAGGCGGGCGTCGTCGGCAACATCGACACCAATCGCACGCAGATGTCGGCGCTGATCGGCCAGAGCCAGGGCGCGACCGGCGCGCTGCAGGCGACGCAGGCCGGCAACCAACTCCTTGCGCTCCAGGCGCAGCAACTCGCGGATCTCACCGCCGTCGTGGCGGCCAACGGCCGGGCGCAGGCCTTGCAGTCGGCCGAGCAGGCCGCCGCCGCCGAACAGGGCCGCGAGCAGCGCCGGCGTTTCCTGACGCCGGGCTCGGGCTACCAGCCCGGCAATGCCCGCATGTTCCCGAACAGCGGCAACTGAGGCTGGCACGATGGACGGCAAGACCCTCGCTCGCGTCGGCGCCATCGTCTTCGTCGCGGTCGCCATCACGGCGACCGCGATCGAGATGAACCGCAAGGACGTTTCGACGGACGTCCTCGCGACGCAGGGCCGTCCGGTCACAACATCGGATCCTCTCGCCGCCGAATTGCTTCGTTGTTCCGAGATCGGCGAGGCCGGCACGCGCGATCCCAATTGCCTGAAGGCATGGGCAGAGAACCGGCGCCGCTTCCTCGGCCAGCCGGCCCCCGTTTCATCACCATCGCCGGTTGCGCCGACCACGCTGTTTCCAAGCGCGCCCGCGTCGGCCGCTCCCATCCACAAAGACAGTGCGCCAGCGGACGTGACCGGGCCTGCGATGCAGGCCGAGCCCGCTCAGCCAGAGGTTCGCTGACATGGGCGGCACCGGTGTCATCGACCATTTCCTCGAGGTCTTCACTCGCTACATCGACGGAGGATTCGGGCTGCTCGGCGGCGAAGTCGGTTTCATCGCCACCACCTTGATCGTCATCGACGTCACGCTCGCCGCGCTTTTCTGGTCATGGGGCGCCGACGACGACATCATGGCGAGGCTGGTCAAGAAGACGCTCTTCGTCGGTGTCTTCGCCTACCTGATCTCCAACTGGAACAATCTCGCCCGCATCGTCTTCGAGAGCTTCGCGGGCCTCGGCCTGAAGGCTTCGGGAACGGGCTTTGCCGTGAGCGATCTCATGCGCCCCGGCAAGGTGGCGCAGACTGGTCTCGATGCCGGCCGGCCGCTGCTCGACTCCATCTCCAGCCTGATGGGCTACTGGTCGTTCTTCGAGAACTTCATCCAGATCGCCTGCATGTTTTTCGCCTGGGCGCTGGTGCTGCTGGCGTTCTTCATCCTGGCGATCCAGCTCTTCGTCACCCTGATCGAGTTCAAGCTGACCACGCTCGCCGGCTTCGTCCTCATTCCCTTCGGCCTGTTCGGCAAATCGGCGTTCATGGCCGAGCGCGTGCTCGGCAACGTCATCTCCTCCGGCATCAAGGTGCTGGTGCTCGCCGTCATCATCGGCATCGGCTCGACGCTGTTCTCCGAGTTCACCTCGGGCTTCAACGGCGCAACGCCATCGATCGACGATGCCATGGCGATCGTGCTTGCCGCGCTGTCGCTGCTTGGTCTCGGCATCTTCGGTCCCGGCATCGCTAACGGCCTCATCTCCGGTGGCCCGCAGCTCGGCGCCGGCGCGGCCATTGGCACTGGTCTTGCCGCCGGCGGCGTTGTCGCAGCAGGCGCGGCCGCTGCCGGCGCCGTCGTGACAGGCGGCGCTGCACTTGCTGGCGGCGCTGCCGCCGCCGCGCGTGGCGGTGCAGCCCTCGCCGGTGGCGCCTCCACCGCCTACAGCCTCGGCGCGGCCGGCCAGGCCGGCGCATCCGGCGTCGCGTCGGGTCTTGGCAGTGTTGCCAGCACCGGCGCGAAGGCGGCCGTCTCACCGCTGAAGCGCGCAGCCGGTCGTGCCGCCGACAGCCTGAAGCAGAGCTATCAGGCCGGTGGCCAGGCCGCGACGGAGATCGCCACCGGCGCATCCGGTGCTGCGACGACCGCCACCGCGGAGGCCGCATCTCCCGGAGCTGCGTCTTCCACCAGCGACGGGCCGCCGGCCTGGGCGAAACGCATGAAGCGCTCGCAGCAGATGTCCCATGGCGTTCAGGCCGCCGCCCACGCCGTGCGTAGCGGCGACAGCCATGGCGGCGGCTCCTCCGTCAACCTCTCCGAAAGCGACTGACCATGTTCAAGCGACCATCCACCCACTACGGCAAAGCCCCTCAGCCCGAGACTCCCTATCAGCGCGCCGCTCAGGTCTGGGACGATCGCATCGGCTCCGCCCGCGTGCAGGCCCGTAACTGGCGCTACATGGCCTTCGGATCATTGGCCCTCGCGGGCGGCCTTTCGGCCGCGCTGGTCTGGCAGTCCGCCAACGGCTCGATCGTGCCTTGGGTAGTGCAGGTCGACCGGCTCGGCCAGGCGCAGGCGATCGCGCCGGCGACCGCCGACTATCAGCCAAACGATCCGCAAATCGCCTTCTACCTCGCGCGCTTCATCGAGCAGGTCCGCTCGATCCCGTCCGACGCCATCATCGTGCGGCAGAACTGGCTGCGCGCCTACGACTTCACGACACAGGGTGGCGCGCTCGCGCTGAACGATTATGCGCGCGCCAACGACCCCTTCACCAAGGTCGGCAAGCAGCAGATCGCGATCGAAGTGTCGTCGGTGATCCGCGCCTCGCCGTCGAGCTTCCGCATCGCCTGGATCGAGCGACGCTATCAGGACGGCTCACTGGCCTCCACCGAACGCTGGTCCGCGATCCTCACCGTCGTCGTGCAGCCCCCACGCGACGCCGACACGCTGCGGAAGAACCCACTCGGAATCTACATCAACGCCATCAACTGGTCGAAGGAGCTTGGACAATGACGCCCGCACTCCGCAAAGCCGCCCCTTGGAGTGCAGGGCTCCCGGCTTTGCTCATCCACGTAGTTCCGGTTTTCCGCAAATCCGCTTTGCCGGGAATCTTGCTCGCCGGTTCGGCGCTGGCAGGGTGCGCCACTCACACCCCGCCGCCGGAGATTTCCTACGACAATGCGGTGCCGGCTGTGCAGACCTCCGATCCGCCAGCGCCCGTCCGGGTGGTGGAGCTTCCCAAACCGCTCCCGCTGCCTGGTCAGTTGAAGCCCATCGGCAAGGACGGCAAGCCCGAGCCGGAACCGTCCGATCCCGCCGCGCGCGTCAACCAGGCCAATGCCGCAGCGCGCGTCCAGCCCGTCCGCAACGGCTTCATCAACTCGATGCAGGTCTATCCCTTCGTCGATGGCGCGCTCTATCAGGTCTACGCCTCGCCGGGGCAGATCACCGACATCGCGCTTCAGCCCGGCGAGCAGCTCGTCGGCTCCGGTCCTGTCGCCGCTGGCGACACAGTGCGCTGGATCATCGGCGATACCGAGAGCGGCGTTGGCGCGGCCAAGCAGGTCCATATCCTCGTGAAGCCAACGCGGGCCGAGCTGATGACCAATCTCGTCATCAACACCGACCGGCGCACCTATCACATGGAGCTGCGCGCGACGCCATCGACCTATATGGCATCGGTGTCTTGGCAATATCCGCAGGACCAGCTCATCGCGCTGCGCCGCCAGAACAGCCAAGCCGAGGCCGCGCAGCCGGTGTCGGGCGGCATCGATCTCGCCCGTGTCAATTTCCGCTACGAGGTGACCGGCGACCGCGCACCGTGGCGGCCGCTGCGCGCCTTCGATGACGGCAAGCAGGTGTTCATCGAATTCCCCCGCGGCATCGGACAGGGCGAGATGCCGCCCTTGTTCGTGGTCGGACCGGAGGGCGACACCTCCGAGCTGGTGAACTATCGCGTGCGCGGCAACTACATGATCGTCGATCGACTGTTCGCCGCCGCCGAACTGCGGTTCGGCGCGGGCAAGAACCAGAAGCGTGTCCGCATCTCCCGCACCGACGGGAGGCCGGCATCGTGAGCGACGAACGCGATCCCGAAAAGGAGGAAGGCCGGACGCCCGGTTCGGCGCCCCAGCCTCAGCCGACCGACGACGACGCTCGGCCGCTGACCGGCGAGCCGGCCGCGACCATGCGGCTGCGCGCCGAGCCGCCGCGTGTGACCCGCCTGTCCCGCAAGGTGCTGGCCGGTCTGGGTCTTGCGGCAAGCCTCGGTGTCGGTGGGGCGCTGATCTATGCGCTCCAGACTCGTCACAGCGGCCAGGGTCAGGAGCTTTACTCTACGGACAACCGCTCGACACCGGACGGTCTGGCTGGATTGCCGAAGGATTATTCCGGCGTCCCGAAGCTCGGCCCGCCGCTGCCCGGCGACCTCGGTCGCCCGATCCTCAACGCGCAGAACGGTGGCACAGTGCCGCCGATCGGCGCACCGGCATCAGGTCCGACGGGACCGAGCCCCGAGGAACAGCGCCGGGCGCAGGAACTGGAGGCGGCTCGGACCGCACGGCTGTTCGCATCCACCGAGACTCGGCCCGCTACGGCTGGAGCTTCGACACAGCCGACTGCGACCGCCACGCCGTCGGCCGATCTCGCCAGCCTCGGCCTTGCGCCGCAGCCAGCGACACCCTCCGCGCAGGATCGTCAGCTCGCATTCCTCAATCAGACGCCCGACAAGCGCACTGTCTCGCCGGATCGCGTTGCCGCGCCAGCGTCGAAGAACGTCCTGCAGGCCGGCGCCGTCATCGCGGCCGCGCTCATCACCGGCATCCGCTCCGACCTGCCGGGTCAGATCACCGCACAGGTGACGGAGAACATCTATGACAGCCCGACCGGCAAGATCCTGCTTGTGCCACAGGGCACGCGCGTTATCGGCCAGTATGACAGTGGCGTCGGCTTCGGTCAGAGGCGCATACTTCTCGTCTGGAACCGGCTGATCTTCCCCAATGGCCGCTCCATCGTTCTGGAGCGTCAGCCTGGTGCGGACGCCGAGGGCTATGCGGGCCTTGAGGATGGCGTCGACTATCACTGGGGCGAACTGTTCAAGGCCGCTGCACTTTCCACGATTCTGAGCATCGGTGCGGAGGCGGGCTCGTCTGGCCAGGACAGCGATATTGTGCGGGCGCTGCGACAGGGTGCCTCCAATAGCGTCAGTCAAACCGGCCAGCAGATCGTCCAGCGCCAGCTCAACATCGCACCGACCCTCACCATCCGGCCAGGCTTGCCCGTCCGCGTCATCGTCACCCGCGATCTCGTTCTCGAACCCTACGGAGGCTGACATGACCAAGCTGAAATTGGGAGCGATCGTCGACGACAAACCGGTGAAGGTCACGGTGGAGTTACCGGCAAGCCTGCATCGCGACCTAACGGCCTACGCAGAAATTCTCGGCCGCGAAGCGAGGCAACCGCCGGCCGATCCCGTTCGCCTCATCGCTCCGATGCTGGAGCGGTTCATAGCCACGGATCGGGGATTTGCGAAAGCGAGGAAGTCAAAAGAACTGCCGAAACCGTCTGAATGATTGTGGCGGCAGCCGAGCGCGACATTGAACGCGCAAGACTGAGGAGGCGGCGCCAGGCCGGGTTATCATTCCGCGGCGACCACACCGCGCAGAACGGCAGAACCTCGCCGGCAAGCTGCCGATAGGCAGTTCCCGGAAACTGAGCCGCCGTCCCGGCCTCGCTCATGACCGTGACGCCTTGGCCGATCGCCACAAGCGACAGGAGATTGTCCCTCCCGACGTATTGGGTATCGATTTCTGAGTGACGCCCAAGATCGGCGAGGCGTTGAACCAAATAGTCGTGAATTTCCGATCCAGGGGCACCGTCACTTACAATGAATCTCTCGTCCACAAGATCACGCCAGCCAAGCTCCGATTTCTCAGAGAGAGGATGATCGCTGGGAAGTACGGCGAATACTCGCTCGGACCAAAGTTGCTCTGTTTCACAGTCCGACCACTGTGTGGTTCCCGTGATAAAAGCCACATCGAGTTGAAGTCGCCGGATCGAGGCAACGTGATCCGCAGGATCGCCGTCAAAAAATTCGACCCGTACACTTGCATGCTCCTTGCCGTAGGCTCCCAGCAGATCGGACAGGAATCCAGACGCGAGCGACGAAAAGATGCCGACCTTGATATGCCCCCGCTCGGAGCGACCTATGGCGGCCACATCCTTCGCGCCGCAGTCGATCTGTTGAAGTGCTTTGCGTGCTCGACGCACAAACTGCTGTCCTGCCAACGTCAGGCAGACGCCGCCGTTGTGCCTCTGAAATAGGGAAGCGCCGAGTTCGTCTTCGAGATCGCGAACGCGACGGCTGATCGCCGATTCCTGTATTCCCAAGGCCAAGGCCGCCTTTCGGAAGCTGCCATATTCGGCCGCCGCAAGAAAATACCGGATCTGGCGGAATTCAAGCATCGGTCAATTGCGACCGAGATCTATTCGAAATGATTCCTGGCCTCGCGACGGTCCATCGTCCGCTCGTTGCGAGCATCGCTCTGTAAGCACCATCTACCACGACCATCGCGCCCCGACCGCAGCTAAGGCAAGACCTCCCGATTCTCACCCTAGAATAGACGGCTACAGACGCTCATTGGCCGATGATCTTATATAGATTCGATATACCAACGTATCTTCGAAATATACCGTGTTCTGAAAGGGGGGGGGTGGCACGCCCGCGCAGATCGCGCACCAGTTCGCGGTGCAGGGGCTCTCCTCTCAGTCGAGATTCAAACGCTCAAACTGTCCGACATTCTAACAAGGTCAATAATCGTCTTGGCCTGCATCTTCTGCATGAGATGGCTACGGCGAACCTTCACCGTGATCTCGCTAACATTCAGGTCGGCGGCGATTTGTTTATTGAGGAGGCCCTTTACAACGAGCTTGAAAACGTCTCGTTCGCCGGGCGTCAATGTCTCCCAACGCGCATTCAAATCCAGCGAACGCGCTTCGCTCTCGCGCCTTCGCCGGTCTTTTTCGATCGCTTGTTGGATAGCATCCAGCAGGTCTTGGTCGCGAAACGGCTTGGTCAAGAACTCGAAGGCGCCATTCTTGATGGCGTTCACGCCCATCGTGATGTCCCCATGTCCCGTGATGAATATCGTCGGCAGATGAATGCCGTATTCAGGCATTTGCCGATGAAAATCGATCCCGCTTTGTCCGGGCATTCTCACATCGAGCAGCAGGCAGCCGGGCGCGTCCGGCATGGAGCTTTCCAGAAATTCGGCAACCGAGCTATACGAGCGCACCTGTAGCCCAACGGATGCGAGCAAATCTTCGAGCGCGGCGCGAACGGACCGATCGTCATCGATGACATAGACGATGGGCTGCGGCCGCGAATCCGCCGTCGGTTCATTTTTCATCAGGCTGCCTCCATGTGGCGCGGCAGGCGCACCTCAAATACGGTCCCGCCTCCAGGGACTGGAGCCGCGGAAATCTGTCCGCCATTCGCTTCAACGATCGTCTGACTGATGGTAAGGCCAAGACCCATGCCTCCCTCTTTCGTCGTCCAGAAGGCGTCAAAGAGGTGCTCACGAGCTCCCGGCGCCAGACCGGTGCCGGAATCGGCCACCGCGAGAACGATCGCATCCCGTCCATCCTGCGAGGCGGCAATTCGCAGACGACGCTCGGGCAATGCGCGGTCCGACATCGCCTCGGTCGCATTGAGGACGAGATTGCTGATGACCTGCTGGATCTGGACCCGATCGGCAAAAACGCGAGGTAGGCCGTCATGCAGGTCCAGTTGCAAGGCGACGCCGCCACGCTCGATCTCGCCGCGCGACAAGGTCGCGATTTCCATGACAGCTTCCCTGAGGTCGAATGGTTGTCGGCGCGGCGCCTCGCCCTTCGAAAGGGCGCGAATGCGCGCGATGACCTGGCTTGCCCGGTTGGCATCGCTGACGATGCGGTCGAGCGCGAGGCGGGCCTTGTCGAGATTTGGCGGCTCCTGGGCAAGCCATCGGGTGCACGCGCCGCCGCTGGCGACGACGGCAGCCAGGGGCTGGTTGACTTCGTGCGCGATCGACGCCGACAGTTGACCGAGCGTCGTGACCCGCGCAATTCGCAAAAGCCGATCGCGCGCCTCCAGCGCCTCGGCCTTCGCAGCCACCATCCTTAAACTGAGATAGGTTGTAACGCCGATCGCAACGATACTAATCCCGGTATTGACGATGCCGACCTCATACGCACCGGAGTGGGTCAAGAAAAAACTGATCAGGGTCAGCGCGACACAAATGCAAGCGAGGGCCACTACAGCCGTGCCAGACAAGATGCGTGTCGCAACGAGAATGACCGCTGTGTAGAATACGGCCGCTGCGATGGCGTAGTCCGTGACCGTATCGGCGATAAAAATGCCGGCCATCGCAACGCCCATCGCGATCAACGTCAGCGCCGATCCGGGACGTATATCATTGGCGATCTTGAGCATTGTTCACCTTCTCGATCAACTTACCTACTTTCAATATTCTTCCCTGGAGAATCTACTCCGCCGTGTACCTAGATAACTATTGCTTCTCGGTCACTCGCCTGGCTCGAACCGCCACCGAGCAGATGTTACCAGCGGCTCCAGACTGAGACGACCGATAATCTGTTCCAAAAGGCGATCCTGCCGAGTGTCGGCTCGCACTGTCGCGCTCACCTGGACTCGGTTTGTGTCCTCGATATTCGTGCTTTCGAGGTCGCGGATGTGCAGCGCACCGGCGAGATCGCGAAGAAGAAGCGCCCGAACATGCGCCTCAGCCTCTCCATGGCAGATGATGCTGATCGCATATGCGCTGTCCAACGGGCTTGCGGCGAATGACTGGCGCTCAACGAGGCGCACGAGCGGGCGCAGAACTGCGTTGACGGCGATGACGAACGTCGTCGCAATCAATGCATGAAAGAAAAATCCGGCCCCACACAGCGCGCCGATCGCGGCGGAGCACCACAGCGTCGCGGCGGTGTTGAGCCCGCGCACATTCAACCCTTCCTTGAAGATGATGCCGGCGCCCATAAAGCCGATGCCGGAAACAATCTGGGCCGCAACGCGCGTCGGGCTCGCCTCGCCGGGGAACAGCCCGGCAAAGAGGACGAAGATGGCCGCGCCGAGCGCGACGAGGGTATTGGTTCGCAGCCCGGCCAGGCGCTGGCGCCATTGCCGTTCGAAGCCGATCAAGCCGCCAAGAAGGAATGCGCCCCCGAGCGTGAGTGCGGTGTGGCCAAGGCTTTGCCAATCCATCTGAATGTGTTCCCATCTCGTTGCGTCGGTCGCGCCCTCCCGAGGCGCAAGCCCGCGCTATTGCTGGAATTGCCACTCCACTCGCTGTCAGAATTCGGCGTGGGCGCGAAGCGACAGAATCGAGGCTGGTCCGCGGTCGGCGTTGTAGGCGGGGTTTGCAACAAACTGATAGTCGAAGGTGACGGTGCTCCAGCCGTTGACCCGCAAGGCGTAATACGCCTCGACGATCGACTCGTGGCCGTAGCGCAGTCTCCCATCACCGATCAGCAACCCCGTGCCTCCGGCGGCGAGGAAGTTACGATGTGCACTCGAGAGGCCGTTGACCGCAGCACCGACTCCGATCGTGTCCGCAGGCCGTCCCCATGCAGAACCCTTTAGGGAGAAACCACCGGAAATGCTGCGGTCGATGTCCGTGAAGGAGAGGATTTCGGTGCGGCCGTCGTTCCAGCTTGCACGGGCGAAAAGCCCGAGGTCAGCTGTCAAAGCCTGTTCGATATTTCCATAAAAGCCATACTTATTCTGATTGCGGCGCAGGGCCGTCATCGCATCGTTGATATCTGTTTGAGGGCTCGCTTGCGCGAGGTTGATAGCGTCGCGATACGCGCCGGTGTAACCACGGTTGATGAAAGCGCCGATCCGAACCTTACCCGGCTGCCCGAACAGGCTGTGCCGTTCCTCGAACTCGACGGCGCCACCGCCGCCCCCATTGAAGACCAAAACATCACTGTTCGGCTCCCTGGGCACTTGGAAGGCCCCGGCTCGCACAGCCCAATCCTTACGATTCAGCTCGATGACCGCACCGCGCGTCATGCCGGGAAGGTCGGCGGGGAAGTCATAGGCCCCCGACGACCAGATTGCCCAATTCATGAAATCCGCGCGCGGATCCTTGGCATAGGCATTCGCGTCGAAGAAATCGCCAACCGCGAAACGACCAACCGTGACAGTGACGCGATCGATATCGCGTCGCCCCGCCAGTTGCAGGGGGCCGTCTGCGACATCCTCCTGCTCGCCACCAAGACCGAATGTCTGCTGAAGATAGTAGCGCTGTGGCCGAAATTTCGGAAATTCAGCGCCGCCTTTTTGCGCTTCTCCATTTGGAAAGCCTGCGAGTCCGAGCGTCCCGTTCAGCCCGAAGCCTTGGGCTAGCTCGGGATTGAAATAGAACGCACCACCGTCCCAAAGCCTCACGCCAAGAAATGCGTCCGCGGTCCACGTCTCACGAACTTGCCCACCACCGGGCAGGCTGGCGCTGGAAGCGTAGGGGGAACGAATCGCGGGATAGCCTTGGGCGATGAATGTGGTCTGGCCATGAATATTCCAGTCCGGCGACATTTCGACAGTTGCCGGTGGTCTTGGGAGTGTCGAGGCCACATCGCCCAGTCGGTAGTTCAGGCCAAGCGTGAACCTCTGGGTTCGGGGGCGGACGGACACATCGCGCAGTCCGGCACCATCGAGTCGATAGGTCGAGGAAGCCAGATCGAGGTAGTCGTACTGGACGCGTGCCGTCCATGGTCCGCCCAAGGCCATTTCGACACCTGCGCCTGCCGTCCACCCAGCGTGCCAGCGCCCCAGTTTTGACAAAACGCTGCCGTCATCGCCATTGATGTCGACGTTCGTTCGTGTCCAAGCGAGGCCTCCCGTTGCATAGGGGAGGAATGGGCCAAAAGCATAGCCGATCCTGCCACGCACCGTCCCCACGACATCCAGGGATGTGTTGAAGGGAGCCGGTATCCGTCGCGTCTCATCGGGCGGGCTCACAAAAGTGACATCGGCTTCCGCGCCGAGCACCCAACGATCGCTGGCCTGAAAGTTGTAGCCTCCCTGAAAGCCGCCGATCATTCCTGTCACCGTAGGCGGCAGGCCAACGGACTGATTCAAGACGGGGTTCGTTCCCGGGCCAAGGCTGCCAGCCCCGAAACCGGTGTGTCCGCCAAAATAGACGCCCGACCAGTCGGGCCCGCCCGATTCCACCTTATTGTCACGCGAGGCCCCCGGTGCCTTCGTTGGCATCGCCAGGATGGGTTGCGGTCCACTAGTGTTGAGCCGTGCCGCATCCGGATGGCCGGGAGTCGTTTGAAGTTCTTGCGCGTGCGCTTTGGTTACCTGAAGAACCGCTACAAGACCGAGCGCCAGCAAGTAGAAAGCGATCACCATCAGTCGGCAAAAAAGAACCCGACGACGCCTGAAAACCTTCAGTCCGGTGGTGATAGTGAAATTGGGAAGTCCGTGGGTCGTAAAATAAGTCATGGGCTACTCCTGGCGTCGGGTTGCGAGAGCGCCCGGCGCCAATAGCCGCGAGCTGCCCTCCTAGTTTTCTCGTGAATTCAAGCGGCGCGAGTTGTTGGTCGCGCCGCGACTAGATGGGTCGTCCATTTGAAGCTCCTTGCTGATCGAAGTCCGGTTCAGGTCCGGGCCTCGTGCTTTGGTTCCATGCAAGCGATCGTTTTGCGCTTGTGTGGCTCACCAGCGGCAACGCCGCATTCGCGATATCGCCGCTCTGTTCAACCGTGCGCCGCAACGCAGCAGGAATCTGAGCTTGAAACCGTCCAGCAGACGGCGACGAGCAAGGTGAACGGCCGCATGCGTCACGAACATCGCCAAAACCGCCAAAGCCCAACACAAACGTCTGTCCAACCGATTCCGAAGCGACGACCTGGCATCGCCCGGCTCGCGATTGTGGGGCGGACGCGGCGCTTGTCGCCTCGGCGGTGGCGGCCCTTGTCGCGGGCAGTCTCCAGCCTGCGGCGGCGCAAATCTCAGGATCAACGGTGATGTGGACATGATCAGGACCTCTCATGCGCTTGGCCGTCAGAACCATTGTCCGAACCGGCGGATGTAGACGGTCTTCATCAGTTGAGCGACGAGGCAGTAGCAGAGCAGCGTTCCGGCCAGCCACGGGAAGTAGGCGATAGGCAGGGGCTGCAATCCGATGGCTGCTCCCAGCGGAGAGAACGGCAAATAGATCCCCAGTACGCAGATGACGCTCGACATCAGCAAGACCGGCAAAGCCGCTGTGCTGTTGACGAAGGGAATCTTCTGGGTACGCAGCATATGGACCACGAGCGTTTGAGAAAGCAGGCCCTCGATGAACCAGCCCGACTGAAAGAGCGATTGATGCTCCGGGCTATTGGCGGCAAAGACGAACCACATCAGAGCGAACGTCGTGATGTCGAAGATCGAGGACGTCGGCCCGATCCAGATCATGAAACGACCGATATTCTTGGCATCCCACTTCCGCGGTTTGCTGAGAAACTCCTTGTCCATGTGATCCCAAGGCAGCGCCAATTGGGAAATGTCGTACATCAGGTTTTGCACGAGCAAATGGATCGACAGCATCGGCAGGAACGGAATGAATGCGCTCGCCACCAGCACTGAAAACACGTTTCCGAAGTTCGAGCTGGCGGTCATGTTGAGGTATTTCATGATGTTGCCGAAGGTTTCGCGCCCCTTCAGCACACCCTCCTCAAGAACCATCAGGCTCTTCTCGAGCAGGATGATATCGGCCGACTCCTTCGCAATATCGGCGCCGCTATCGACGGAAATGCCGACATCGGCATCGCGCAGCGCCGGGGCGTCATTGATGCCGTCACCGAGAAATCCGACGGTATGACCGTTAGCCTGAAGCGCCTGCAATACACGCGACTTCTGGAGCGGAGTGAGCTTCGCGAAGATCGTCCGCTCCTCGACCAAAACGCGAAGCGCGGTGTCGTCCAATTTTTCTATGTCGCGCCCGAGTACGGCTTGGCCCGGTTCAAGTCCTACTTCACGGCAGATCTTGGCACTCACGACCGCATTGTCGCCCGTAAGAACCTTGACCTTGACGCCATGCTCCGCGAGCGCAGCGATTGCTGGTCCAGCCGTCTCCTTTGGCGGGTCGAGAAAAGTAAGGAACCCCTGAATCGTGAGATCGGCTTCGTCCGCGATGGCATAATGCGTCTTGGCCTCGGACGCCACAAACCCTCGGGTGGCGACGACCAGCACACGGAATCCGTCCTCGTTGTACGCCCGAGCCATCGCAGCCAGATTCTTGCGCTCAACGTCACCAAGGCGGATCAGATCTTTGCCTCTTCTGACGTGCGTAGAGATCGACAGCATCTCCTCAACCGCGCCCTTGCAGATGAGCAAGTGATCTCCGTCCTCGCCCTCGACGACCACTGAGAGTCGGCGGCGCACAAAGTCGAACGGAAGTTCATCGACTTTTCGGTAGCTCGCGGCCGTGTTCGTGATGGCTGGCTCCGCCCCGGCGAATCGCACGACGGCCTGATCCATCAGGTTCTTCACGCCGCTCTGGTGGTAGCTGTTCAACCAGCCCAACCGGAGAACGTCAGCGTTGGGTTGCCCGGTAACGTCGACGTGGTGCTCCAGAATGATCTTGTCCTGAGTCAGCGTGCCGGTCTTGTCCGTGCAGAGAACATCCATCGCGCCGAAGTTCTGAATGGCGTTGAGTCGCTTCACGACGACTTTGCGCCGCGCCATCGCTACGGCGCCCTTCGCGAGGTTCGAGGAAACGATCATCGGCAGCATTTCGGGGGTAAGTCCGACGGCGACGGCAAGGCCGAACAACAGCGCTTCCACCCAGTCGCCTTTGGTCAGGCCGTTGATGACAAAGACGACAGGAACCATGACGAGCATGAAGCGGATGAGCAGCCAGCTCACACTGTTGATGCCGCGATCGAACGCCGTTTGAGCGCGCGATCCGACGATCGCCTTGGCTAACGATCCGAAATAGGTGCGAGCACCCGTGGCAACGACAAGCGCGGTCGCCGTGCCGCTCACGACGTTGGTGCCCATGAAGCAGACGTTGGGCATGTCGAGCGCGTTCATTTCGCTGGACGCTACGCTCGCCGCGGACTTCTCGGCGACAGACCCGAGCGTGTCATACTTCTCAACAGGGATGGCCTCACCGGTGAGCACTGCCTGGCTCACAAACAGATCGCGGGATTCGATCAGCCTCACGTCTGCCGGGATCATATCCCCTGCTGAAAGACGCACGATGTCGCCGGCGACGATCTCTCGCATCGGGATTTCGAATGCTTCGGGATTTGACGTTGCCGATCCTCGACGAAGAACCGTCGCCGTCGTGCGGACCATCGCCTTCAGAGCTTCGGCCGCAGCGCTCGATCGGTACTCCTGAACGAAGCGCATCAAGGCGCTGGCAAGCACCATCACGATGATGATGGTGACTTTTGTCGGATCCGCATCCTCGCCATGTTGAAGCCGAAGCCAGATGTCCGTTACAGCGCTGATCCCAGCCAGGATCAGCAGCACTGCAATGAACGGATTCTTGAAAGCGCCAAAAAACTGAACAACCGCTGGCAGGCGTCGCTCTTGCGCAACCTCATTGGGGCCGTCTTTTGCCAGCCGTTCGATCGCATCTCGGGCAATCAGGCCGTTGCGGTCGCCTTTGACGTTTTCGAAGGTGTCATCCAACCCATTCTGGGCTTCACGGACCGCCTTCATCGACAGCTTGCGTTCGTCTTTTCCGCGCGGCTTGAGAGCCGCCTTGAGGATGGGGGCATTCATTGGATGAATCTCCTGCCGCAAGCGCCGAGACCATGCGCCTCTCGGCACGGTCTTCGGCGCTTGGGGTCTTGGTCGGCTGAGGGGATAATGAAACCGATGCATCTTCACGACGCTCGGCATTCGGACCGCGCTTGAGCAGCGCAGCCGCTCTTCACCAGGGAGGGTCCGCACCTTCGCGCGACCGTGCGATTCTGCGCGAGTACGGATTGCCGCCCCGGCGGGGGTGAAGCCCGTCCAGGCCGGCGGACACCAGAACCATCGCCGTGCTGGCCTTATGCAGCGTGAGGGAATGCATCACACGCCTCACGCCGCAAAGCGACCATGCTGGTAAACTGCAAGAAGGAGTCCGGCGCGCTCGATCAATCGGCGCAACCCGCCGCCCGTGTCTGGTTCGGCGTCAAGCATCCAGATGCATTCGAGCCGACCGGTCTCGCCATTGACACGCCACGCCGCGACCAGTCGAGTCCGGTTCGTGCGGGGAGACTTCGTGAAAGGACGGTCACGCTCGCATCGCGGGTCGGCGAATGCGGGATTGCGTTTCGGCGAGGCGATCCGCGAAACGCGGAGCGAAGCCGGCAGAGTAAAAAATTGGAGAGTCATGTCTCACCTCCGTGACGAGCCGCTCGGCCGTCACAGGCGAGACTGATGATTCAGACTCGCGAGAACGACCTGAGCGGCACGCTTGCTCGACTACTGTCGCTTGGCATTGCTCGTTGATCCTCATGCGTCGGCAGCGGGTTGGAGCCGCTAGATGACATTGGCTGGATATCACCGTCATTCCTTGAGTGACAGTGTCTTGCGGGGTTGATCCGATATACAAAACAATATCCGGGATATACCATCGTATATTGTAAGGTCTTCGGCGATAACTACCTGCGCAATATCAAGCCGCTTAGACTCACCGGACACGGGCGCGTCGACTTCACTAGCGATGTGATCGCTCTGATTTATTTCGATCCGAGGTCTAGTGTGGGTATCGATATGGTTCTTGTCGAGCGCATCGTCGCGCGAAGCCCTCGTCTTCGGCGATTGCTTTATTCGTTGTCCTTAACCTTTCTGAAAGCGGCGTTTCGGTTTCGCCGCACGGGCTTGGATGCCTTTGCCCGACCGACATTGCGTTTATCGCAGTGTCTCTTTCGTACTGCCTCTTCGCGGATACGACGTCGTTATGCAGCCGAGCCGAAAATGACGTCGGACTCGCGCTTTGTGCTCCGTCGCCTTTCTCTCAAACTTTTGATCGTGCTGATCTTTGCCGGTGCTCAAAGCCCGCTGCCCTGGGGATTCGGGAAAGCGCTTACGATGATGCTGTTTATGAGCGCGGCTATCAGCTGTGCCTTGGCCCTCATGAACCACCAACGATTCAGATTGGGAGTCTTGAGCTACTGGGACGAATCTTTGGCCTTTGTCCTGCTCGGCCAAACCGCGCGGATGGTGTTTCTACGTTGAAGTATTGCGAGTGCGCTATGCCGGGGGCTCTCGTCTTCAAAATACTCGCCAATAACCTGCCACGCGATACGGGAATCGCGAAGGTGGCCGTCGAGGCGAGACGCGGGGCAGCGACAACCGCCTGCGGCGTCGTTTGGTATTGGTTATGACGGAGCGTCGCACCACTCGCCGTCGCCGCACGCTGTTGACGGGGAAGATCATTCTCAATCAGCGATCGTCCGTGATAAGTTGCGTCGTCCGAAACTTGTCGGACACAGGCGCCTGCCTCGAAGTTCCTGCTGCCCTGAACATTCCGGATGCCTTCGAGCTGAAAATAGAACCTGGCGGCGCTTGCTCACAGTGTCGAATAGTCTGGCGGAGCGCTACGCGCATCGGCGTGGCGTTCGATTGACACAAAGCTAGAACGCGCCTTCACTTTCAAGGGCGAGTGTAAAGGCGCTGGCCCGAGATACTGGCCGCGCGCACGGCGCTGCAGGCGTGACGGCTGATATGGCCGGACGGCAGGCTACAGAAATAACAAGGACAATGTGTGGGGGAAAGAGCCAATCTCACAAGGAGAATGGCGCGCCGTACTGGATAAAAGTGCGAACGCATATGTGATTGAATCTGCGATTAATTTATTTTGGGGCATCGTGATCCTCTCATCTTTCAGCGTTCGCCGGCTGCCGCCAATAGCCCCACCCAAACGGGTGCGCCGAACCGAACGCGGAGCTGATATCGGACCAAGTACAAGGTATCCGGTATTTTGCTTCTCCCGGGTCTATGAGGAAATGACTAGCTCTTTCCAAATCTGGGCCGCGTACGCAGTGGCTCTCTCCTAGTCCTGAAGTCCGCGGCATGTGTGATTGGGTACCGCTGGAATACATCGCAGAAAATCCCATTCTGCAGCGATGCAAATATCGAGTGCAAAATCGATTAAAAAATAGAGAGCTCCGCGAACTAGACGGCTCGACCGATGAGGGCACCAATGGTCGCAGTTGAGGCCATGGCGACTGCTCCCCAAAACACGACCCGAAGAGTGGGTTTCCATATGCTGGCGCCGCCAGCGCGAGCGCCGATCGCTCCGAGAACGCCAAGTCCGATGAGGCAGGCAATGGAGACGGTCCAGGTGGCGGTCCAGGCCGGCGACAGGAGAGCGACGGCCAGCGGCAAAGTCGCGCCAGATGCGAAGGTGACCGCCGAAGTGAAAGCCGCTTGAACTGGCTTCGCCATCACATGACTGGTCAGTCCGAGTTCATCCCGCGCATGGGCCCCGAAGGCGTCCTTTGCCATCATCTGCTCGGCGACCTGTCGCGCCAGTTCGGGCGTTACACCACGCTGCTCGTAGATCGCGGCGAGTTCGGCCAGCTCCGCTTCAGGTTGCGTGGCAAGTTCGCGGCGCTCACGCGCCATGTCGGCTTCTTCCGTATCGGCCTGGGAACTGACCGACACATATTCGCCTGCAGCCATCGACATTGCTCCGGCGACGAGCCCCGCTACGCCAGCAACCAGAATTTCGTGGGAAGCGGCGGTCGCGGCGGCAACACCGACGATCAGACTCGATGTTGAAATCAGCCCGTCATTGGCGCCTAGCACCGCTGCGCGAAGCCAACCTATTCGTTCGATCAGATGGTTCTCTTTATGAAGGGCTCGCATGGAACATGGTCCTGAATTACATTTCTAAGGCTTTGTAACGCGGCGCTGAGCACATAGGAAAAGGCGCCTTGCCTTCGAGATCGATCTGGAAACTTGGCCGGTCAGGCTGATCAATGATGCTATCTTCCGATGAAACGCCTACCGTTCCATCGCCACATACGCTGTAGTCCAAAGCCGCATTCAACTTCAATCGCCGGAGTGTTGTCCAGGCCTCTCAACGTGACTTCATTTGCCCTGACACTCATCACCAGATGATATCGTCCGTGGTGCGACATGTAGACCTGATGGAGGCATTTTCCGCTGCTACAAAACGTAAGGCGGTCGCCACATCTGAGTTCATGAAGATGAAGAGCGATGAGACGAACGTTCCCAACGTCAATGAAGCGGCTGAAGCCACGCGTTGTTGTCAATTCATCGCCACATACCTTCCTGTATTTTTGAAGGCCTGCCCGCACTTCCGCCGGCAGGTTTTGCACGTAGAAAGGACTGGGTTGATTGTCATGGACAGGAGAACTTGCGAGCGAGAGGGCCGGCGAGACAAAGAAAAGTGACGTCATAGCGGCTAAGATTGCCACGTCACGGAGCCGATTCGATCTTTTCATGCTGAAACCTCCACTTCCAACGGCTGTTTCTCTCGTTCGACGACGGCTGCGGAGCGGCGCTCCATCCATCGGTAGATCGCCGGCAACAGCAGCAGCGTCAGAACGGTGGACGACAGGACGCCGCCGATGACGACAGTGGCGAGCGGTCGTTGCACCTCCGCTCCCGCGCCCTGTGAAATCGCCATCGGTACGAAGCCGATTCCCGCGACCATGGCGGTCGACAATACCGGACGGAGCCGATCCGTGGCGGCTTGCCGGACTGCCTCGATAACAGGCAGCTTCCGCCGCAACGCATTGATATGATCGATCAGAACGAGACCATTCAGCATCGCGATGCCGGAGACCGCGATAAAGCCGATCGCGGCGGTGATCGAGAATGGCATGTCACGTAGCCAGAGTGCCAGCACGCCACCGGTGATCGCAAACGGAATACCGGTATAGACGACGGCGGCATGACGGACGCTCCCCAACGCCGAATAAACGAGCAAGAAGATCATCAGCAGCGCCGCCGGCACGACGATCATCAGACGGGCTCGGGCCGCTTCTAGCTGACGGAACTGGCCTCCGAACTCGATGCGATAGGATTCAGGCAGCGCAAGCTTGCCGTCGAGGCGTGCACGCGCTGCGGTCACATAACCTTCGATGTCGCTGGTGTTGAGATTGACCATCAAGGCGGCGCGGCGCTTACCATTGTCGTGCAGGATCGGTTCGACCGTTCTCATCTCGCGCAGACTTGCAACGCGGTCCAGCGGCACAAGGCCGGACGCGCCGACGCGCAATGGAAGGGAGAGGATCGATTTTGTGTCCGCGCGTAAGGACTCGGGCATACGAACGACGATCGCGTGTCGATGCTCTCCGTCCGCGATGAAGCCGACCTCGTCCCCACCGATCGCTGACGCAATGGCACGGTTGACCTCGGCGGTTCCCAGCCCCAACCGCACCATCGCGTCGTGATTGATCTCGACCACCACACTGTGGGTGCGGCTGGCCGCTTCGAATGCGGCATTGGCGGTGCCGGGCACGCCTTGCAATTCCTCTCGCGCCTGCGCGGCGAGCCGCTCAAGCACGTCGTAGTCGTCTCCGAATATCTTGACCGACAGATCCGCCCGCGTGCCCTCCAACATTTCGTTGAAGCGCATCTCGATAGGCTGCGCGAAAAGGAATGACTGCTCCGGCGCCAGCGCAGTGGCAGCCTTTTCGATCGCCGCAACCAGCTCGCTCTTGTTGCGCGGCATGTCCGGACCTTGCGGCCATTGGTCGAGCGGCTTGTAGAAGATGTAGAGGTCGTTCTCATTCGGCGGCATCGGGTCGGTCGCAACCGCGCTGGTGCCGATGCGGGAGAAGGTTCGGGTCACTTGCGGAAAGCGACGCAAAATTTCACGCTCGGTTTGCTGCTCGATCTCAAGGCTACGGTCGAGCGACATCCCCACGGGCTTGTAGACCATCGCCGTGATGGAGCCCTCATCGAGGCGTGGCGTAAACTGCGAGCCAAGGGTCAGGAATATCCTCAATGCCACGGCCAACAGGACTGCCGATGGAACGAGAAGGGCAGCGGGATGACGGAGGGCGAAGTCCAGGACGGGACGGTAGCCCCGGATCACGAGGCCGGCGAAGCCACCGTTATGCGTGATGTGGTTGTCGGCGGTTATCTCCGGGAGAGAATCTTCCTTTTCACTGACGCTCGGCTGACGCACCTTCTCGCCTCGTAGCAGCCGGGCGCACAGCGCCGGCACTAGCGTAAAGGTAACGATCAGCGCCGCTGCCAGCGCCAGCATCACGGCTTGCGCCATCGGCTGAAACAGCTTCCCCTCGACGCCGCCCAGGCTGAGTACCGGCACATAAACCAGCGCGATGATGGCCATGCCGAAGAACACGGGCCGCGCCACGCCCCCCGCAGCGTTGATGACGATGCGACGGCGTTCATCGGCCGTCAGCTCGCGCCCCTTGAGGCGCTGTGCCTCGCCCATCAGACGCAATGTGTTTTCCACGACGACGATCGCGCCATCTACGACCAGGCCGAAGTCGAGCGCGCCGAGGCTCATCAGATTGCCCGATATACCGAGCGCATGCATGCCCGAGATCATCATGAGAAAGGCCAGCGGGATGACCGACGCGACGATAAATGCCGCGCGCCAGTTGCCGACCACGATCAGCAATACGACGGCGACCAGCAACGCTCCCTCGCCAAGGTTGCGCTCGACCGTCGCGATGGTGCGATCCACCAATTCTGAACGATCGTACTGAACCTGAAGGATCATGCCTTTGGGCAGCGCGGCGCGCAGGTTCGGCAATTGCGCATCGACGCGCCGGGCAACGTCCCGGCTGTTCTGCCCGACCAGCATCATCACTGTGCCGAGCACGGTTTCCTTGCCGTTGGTGGTCGCGGCGCCATCGCGTGGAGCATGGCCGATGGTCACGGTCGCCAGATCCGCTACAGTCAGCGGCCGCACGCCACCTGCGAATTTCACGGGTAATGCGCGGATCATCTCCGCCGTCGTGACACGCGCTTCGGTTCGGACGGTGAAGCGTTGGCCGTTCTTGGTGATGGTCCCGCCGCCGGCATTGGCGACGTTGGCGCCAACAGCCTGGGCAAGCTCGCTCGGCGTGATGCCCGCTGTCGTGAGCTTCTTCAGATCAGGCTCGATGACAAACTGACGTTCGAGGCCGCCGTTGGAATTGACGTCGGCGACCCCCTCGATCGCGCGCAGCATCGGGCGCACGATATATTCCTGAGCCTCGAACAACTCCATCAGTTGTTGCCGCTCGTCCAAATCGGACGGCGGTTGCGCCCATTCGAGTGTGTAGTACCAGATTTCGCCAAGCCCGGTGGTGATCGGAGCGAGGCGCGGCGATGATCCGGCTGGCAGCATGTCGCGCACTGCGGAAAGCCGCTCGTTGACGAATTGGCGTGCGCGAAGCTGGTCCGTGCCGTCCTGATAGATGAGCGTGACCTGTGACAGTCCGGTCTTGGTGAGCGATCGCATTTCCCGCAGGCCCGGCTGACCACCCATGCTGCGCTCGATGGGCAGCGTCACAAGACGCTCGATTTCCTCTGGCGCCAGGGCAGGAACAGTCGTGTTGATCTGCACCTGCACGCCTGTGATG
The DNA here is from genome assembly GCA_003963435.1 of Bradyrhizobiaceae bacterium. Taxonomy (GTDB): domain Bacteria; phylum Pseudomonadota; class Alphaproteobacteria; order Rhizobiales; family Xanthobacteraceae; genus Bradyrhizobium. Next base: position 34,452 of record RXJC01000602.1, read on the forward strand.
TCGGGAATGACATCGATTTGCAGATTCACGAAAGACCAGATTCCAAGACCAGCGATCAGCAAAGCGATGATCATCACCGTGGCTGGTCGACCGGTTGTCCATTCCAGAATCCGCCGCGTCATCGGGACACGCCGTCGAAGCTGCGGCCGCCATTGAGCGCCCGAAGTTGAAGCATCGCTTCCATAGCCTCACGTCGCGTGTCGAGCAGAGCCGACAGCGCGTCCAGATACTGGCGCTGCATCTCGACGTAAGTTGCGATCGGGATCGCTCCCTGGCGATAACTATCGGCGGCGGCGGTAGCTGCGGCCGCAAATTTCTCGGTGGCCCCGGCTGGCCAGCCCGCAAGGGCTCGACGCTTCGCCTCGTAGTAGGCTGCCTGTTCGTAAACCTGCCTCGCGATCCGTCGGTTGGCGGCGAGCAGGGCCGCATCGCCCTGGGATTGACGGCTCAACTCCTGTGCGAGGCCAGCAGCCTGGCTATTCCAAAGCGGCAACGTCGTCGTCAGCCGTATGCCGAAATTGGTCTCGCGGCTGTCTGACTTCGCGCGATTGAAGTAGGGACCGACTGAGACGTTCGGCACACGCGCTGCTTGTGCGAGGTCAACGCGCAACCCTTGCTGCTGCAATTGCGCGCGCAGCGACTGAATCTCGAAATTGTTGATGCCAGCTTGTTGCGCCATGCGCTCGACCGACGGAAGGCCGGGCAGCGTGATATCGGGCGGAGCAATGCGGAGCCGCGCTTTGAGCGGCGCGCCGCGAAGTTGATTCAGTTCGTAGACGATCGTGCTGGTCTCGGAATCAGCTATCGCGGCATTTCGCTCCGCCGTGATGGCACCCGCATCCAGAATGGCCGTGTCCAGCGTGGTGGCGATGCCCGCCGGATCCCGCTGCTCCACAACGCGTGCAAGCTCGCGCATCCGCGCGGCAACGTCGCGTGCCGCGGCGGCTTTCCGCTCGGCCGCGAACAAGGCATATCCCAAAGAGCGTGCCCGGCTTGCGAGCGTTGCGTCGAATTGCGCAAGACCGAGCCGCGCCAGCGCGATCTGATGCTCGGCGATGGCGCGACGGAGCGCCCCGCGTCCGGCAAAGTCGAGCGGCTGCATAATCGACAAGCCATATGTCGGCCCGGCGCCTTTCGGTGCACCTGTCAGGCCGTCGGCCATCCGGCGTTCGCCTAACTCGAATGCAGCTTCAGGGTCCGGCAGGCGATCAGCCGCGTCGCGCTCAACACCTGCAAGCCCGATCTGCTGGAAATAAAAGCGTCGTTCGGGGTTACTTGCCACGACGGAATTGGCAAGTGCATCAATCGACAGCACGGCGGCCTGCTGAGCGAAGGCTGGGGTCACCAAGATAATTGTTGATATGCGAACGATTATCAGGAGCAATTTTAACATTGGCACGAGTCTCAACACTGACTTCTAGACGCCTGATTGCCACGCTAGTCTGAACACAAGCTGTCAGCGTAAATGCAGGTTGATCCAGTATCGGACTGCAGCAATCAGGAGACATGACCATTCGCATTCTTCTTGTCGAAGACGATCAGGACATTGGCGCCCGCCTGAAGGAAGGGTTGGCCAGCTTTGGCTTTGTCGTTGAGCATGTGGAAGATGGTGAGCACGCCCTTTCCTTCGCGCTGCAAGAAGAATTCGACGCGATCGTTCTCGATCTCGGTTTACCCGGCCTGTCAGGCATCGAGGTCTTACGGAGGTTGCGACGTACCGGGGCCGCCACACCGGTCCTGATCCTGACGGCGCGCAGCAGCTGGACTGAGAAGGTGGAAGGTCTCAATGCAGGGGCTGATGACTATGTGGCGAAGCCGTTTCACGTCGACGAAGTCGCAGCTCGCCTGCGCGCGCTGATGCGGCGCGTCGCGGGCCAAGCCACCTCCGAATTGCGCCACGGAGATATCGTGCTTGACCCCGTTGCCGGCACCGCCAATGTTGCGGGCCAGCCGATCGAATTGACGGCACAGGAATTTCGCCTGCTCCACCTCTTCCTGCATCGCGTCGGCCGCGTCGTGACGCAAGCCGAGTTGCTCGACCATCTCTACGGCCTGAATGAGGAACGCAGCTCGAATACGATCGAGGTCTATGTCGGTCGGCTGCGACGCAAAATCGGCCGCGATACCATCAGGACCCTGCGCGGTCTGGGCTACAGGTTCGGCTGATGGTCAGAAGTCTGCGCGCCCGGCTGCTGGTTGGCGTTATTCTCACGACCGTGACAGGTATCGCTGTCGCTGGCGTTTCGATTTCCGCGCTGTTCCGGGCGCACGTCACGGAGCTTGTCAATGCCGAGCTGATCGGTCATCTCGACGAGCTCGAAGGTCTGTTGGCCCGCACGGCCGACGGACATGTCGCTCTGGCACAAAGGCTCAGTGATCCGCGCTTCGCGCAGCCCGGGACTGGCTATTACTGGCAGGTGAGCGATCGCAACGGCATCGTCCTACAATCAGCCTCCCTCGAACCGCAACGGCGTTTTCCGCCACCCGCGCGGGGGGCGGATCGGCAGCTTACTCGCTCAGTCGAAGCTGGCCCGGCTGGTGAGCCGATGATCGCATATGAGCGACCGTGGCAGACCGCTGAAAACGGTTACGTGCTTCAAATTGGCGCCGACCAGCGGATCGTCGATGATGTACTGAGACATTTTAATCAGGCGCTGGCCCTGTCACTCGGCACACTGGCAATAGCCCTAATTGGGGCCGGCACGTTGCAGGCCTGGTTTGGTCTGCGTCCCATGCGCCGTCTGCGCGACGCGCTGGGCGACATTCGCGCGGGCAAAGCAGAAACCCTGCCTGGTGACTTCCCGTCCGAAGTTCGGCCGCTGGTCGATGATCTCAACGCTCTGATCGACGCCAATACCCAGATGGTTCGCCGCGCCCGCACGCAGGCGGGCAATCTCGCGCATGGCCTGAAGACACCATTGGCCGTGCTGACGGACGAAGCGCGCCGGCTGCTCGCGAGAGGTGATACCGAGGGCGCCGCGGTCCTGACTCAGCAAACAGGGCGGATGCAGCGCCAGATTGATTTCCAGCTTGCCCGAGCCCGTGCCGCAGCCAACGCCGGCCTGCCTGGCGTCATCACGCAGGTCGAACCTGCCTTCGCATCAATAGCCGCGGCGATGCGGCGGCTCTATGCTCATCGTGAGCTGACGATCGTCCATACAGCCGAGACGGAATTGCTTGCCGCCGTCGATCCCAACGACCTTGACGAGATGGTCGCCAACCTGGTCGATAATGCCTGCAAGTGGGCTCGTGGTGTTGTCTCGATCAAGGCTACGCGCGATACCCCGACGGGGCAGCTCCTTATTACGATCGTTGATGACGGGCCAGGCATCCCGGCTGATGCACTAAACCGCGCGTTCGCCCCAGGCGAGCGGCTCGACGAGGCCAAACCGGGAAGCGGGCTCGGACTCGCAATCGTCCGCGATCTCGCCACACTGCACGGCGGCTCTGTCGAACTATCCAATGGCAGAAATGGAGGCCTTCACGCGGAGTTGCGGCTCCCATCAGCCTGACAAGTTCAACGGCGTCTAGGTTGGGCGAGTTTCATCGTGGCCGCGTCGTCCGCGCACCATTCGACCTGAGCGATTCGGCGCGCTCGAAATCAGCATCCGCGCCGCTCTGATCTCCAGCGTTCGCTTTCATCGTTCCGCGTTCGAACAAGAAGGTCGGATTCTTCGGATCAGCCTTGATGACCAGATCATAATCCGCGATGGCACGATCAAAGAGTCCTTTACGCCCGAGTGCCTTCCCGCGATTATAATAGGCACCGAGGTAGTCAGTCCTCAGTTGTACGGCGCGATCGAAATCAGAAATCGCGCGATCAAGCTCTCCCTTGCTCATTAAAGCAACGCCTCGGTTGTTGAGCGCGACATAGTAGTCGGGGGACAAACGAAGTGCTCGATCGTAATCCTCCATGGCACGGTCGATATCTCCACTCGACCGCAGCGCGACACCGCGATTGTTATAAGCCGCCGCCAACTGGGTGATCATCCGCTCGCCTGCCTGGATAACCGCTGTGCATCCCCGGATCGAGCGATCGGGTACGATTTCGGCCGCATGCACGCACGAGTCCCAATCCTCGTCGCTCAAAGCTGATGTGGGCGACGAGTTAATTGCAAAGTACGCAATAAATATCGTTGTGCTCAATAACGTAAGAGCACAACGCTTCCAGCGGGTGGTTCGCGCTAGGATCGATGCAGTTCGTGTTCTCGTATACAGCGGCGTAATGCAAATGAGCAAAGAGTAGCCTCAAGTACGTGCATTATATTATTCCCAGTTTGTTCTCTAACAATCCTGTCTGAATTTTCCCTGACAATCGACGTTTGAGACATCCGATCTGGTCGCTTCCCGAACGAGAGTACACCCGTCGAGTGCTATAGAGATTACCAAGCGAGCGCCGTGCGTGCCATCCGACAGGGACAGATCCAAGACTCCCGGACTAAGCCTCAGTCTGGTAGCATGAAGACATCAGCGGTGTTTGATGTACTAGCAGCGGCAATCGACGGGACGGGATGGATCCGGACTCGGTCACGGGAGGGCAACGAGGAGCCGCTATCCGGAAGAAATCGTCCTGCAAGAATTGAACATCGCGCTCTGCGGCGCTGCCAACTTGAATGACCTCTGAAATATCTGGAGGTCAATACGGCGAATTGCTCTGCAACGGCGCTCCGCAAATATGCAAGATATCAACCTAATATTAAGTTGGCGCGC
>RXJC01000423.1 GCA_003963435.1 Bradyrhizobiaceae bacterium
CCGCCGCAGCATGGCTCGGCGGATTGGGCCTGGTGCCGTTCGTCGGGCTCTCGATCGCCTCCCAGGCAATCGAGGGCGATTTGAAGACCGCCGCCCTGCGCGGACTGCTGGCCTACGGCGCTGTCATCCTGTCGTTCCTCGGCGGCATCCATTGGGGCGCCGCGATGACCCGGTCGATCTTGCAGACGGATCACGGCATCGATGCCGGCAGGCTCGGCATCAGTGTCGTTCCCTCGCTCGTCGGCTGGGCGTCGCTGCTGATCGATGCCCGATATGGCCTCGCGCTATTGGCGGTCGGCTTCGCCGCGAACCTGCTGCTGGATATCCGGTCCACGCGTCAAGGTTTGGTCCCGCCGTGGTACCGCAGGCTTCGTCAGCCGCTCACGATGATCGTTGTCGTCGCCCTCATCGTGGCCGGGTTCGGCCAGTGAGATGCCTTTGTTTCGCGAGAGCTGATGACGTTGCGCTGATGAAAGCCGAGAGCTGTTTTGCCCGACAGGTCAATCAATTTTCGCATCGTCAGACCAATATCGTGCCCGACCCGCAAGTCATTGATTCCGCTGTGACCGGCTACTGTGCATGGGGTTGTTTTCGCAGTTTTTGATGATCGGCGCCTGAAAGCGCGGCTCAAAGCAGCGGTCGATAGACCTCGCCGATCCGCGCCGCTTCCGCATCGAGGCTGAACTTCGCCAGCACCCGCGCCCGCCCCCGTTCGCCCATCGCCGTCGCGGCAGCCACGTCTCGCATCAATGGCTCGAGCGCCGCCGCCAGCTCGTCGGCATCGCCGGACGGAACCAGCACACCGCTCACGCCATCCTCGACCACGAGCTCGGCCGCGCCGGCGCGCGCGGCGACGAGCGCACTGCCCGCCGCCATCGCCTCGATCAAAGTCAGGCCAAAACCTTCGTTACGCGAGGTGAAGGCGTAGATCGTCAGCCGCTGGTACCAGCGCTGCACGTCTTCGATCGGCAGCTCGCCGGTGATGACGATGCGCGATTGCAGGCCGGCGGCCTGGATCCGCTTTTTCAGGTCGTTGGCAAAAGGCGCCTGCTCGGCCGTGACCTGACCGACGATCACGGCGGTGAAATCCGGATAGCGCGGCAACAGGCGGCACATCGCGTCGACGAACACATCGGTGCCCTTCTGCGCACGGACGCGGCCGAAGCAGCCAATGGCGTAACGGCCCGGCAGACCGCTTTCGGCGAAGGCTGCAGCGCGATCGATCGGCGGCGCGTAGACATCGGTGTCGACGCCGTGCGGGATCACCGTCGCCTTCACCTTGAGGAACGACGCCGAGATGTCACTCGTGGCGATGATCGCGTCCATGCGCCGGATCAGCCAGCGCGTGATCCAGCTGTGATGCCGCTGCGCCGCCGAGGTGAACACGAGCTTGAGCGGCCAGCCGAGCGCGCGCAGCACGACGCCGGCGATCATCTCGTTGTTGCGCCGCGCGTGCCAGATCAGCGGCGCCTTGCGACGCCATAGCTTGAGGAAATCGGCAACGCTCAAGCGCGCAATCCCAGCCGGCGCGTCGGAGCCGAACCAGGCGGCGCGATACAGCTTCGCCAGCCGCGGCGCCACCATCCGGTTGGTCGCGGTGACCCCGGAATAGCGCCTGTGCAGATTTGGCACGATCACTTCGAGATCGCCGGGGAAATTGGCCACGTCACGCTCCGTTTGACCGGACCCCTATACGCAACATTAAGCATAGTGACCAGTTCAGCTACGCCGAAACCCCCTCTTCACCGCGCAAACGTTAACTTGCCGCGTTGATCGAAGACGGGTGAGATCATGACTGTGCTAGTCACCGGCGGCGCCGGCTATATCGGAAGTCACACGGTCCTCGCGCTGGCGGAAGCCGGCGAGGACGTCGTCGTGATCGACGATCTCTCCACCGGTTTCTCCGCCTATCTGCCCGAAGGCGTGCCGCTGTTCATCGGCGATGCCGGCGACGAGAACCTGCTCGAAGGCGTGATCGCCCAGCACGACATCGAAAGCATCATTCATTTCGCGGGCTCAGTGGTCGTTCCGGATTCGATGCGCGATCCGCTCGGCTATTACCGCAACAACTTCATGACCGCGCGCAACCTGCTCAACGTGGCGGTCAAGCGCGGCATCAGCCGCTTCATCTTCTCCTCGACCGCCGCCGTCTACGGCAATCCGGACCAGGTGCCGGTGCCCGAGCACGCGCCGACGCGGCCGCTCTCTCCCTACGGCTCGTCGAAGCTGATGACCGAGATCATGCTGCACGACGTCGCCGCCGCCTACGGCATGCAATACGTCACCTTGCGCTATTTCAACGTCGCCGGCGCCGATCCGCACGCGCGCATTGGTCTTGCCACCGTCGGCGCCACGCATCTGCTCAAGATCGCGGTGGAAGCCGCGACCGGCCAGCGCGCCAAGATCGACGTGTTCGGCACCGACTACCCGACCCCCGACGGCAGCTGCATCCGAGACTTCATCCACGTCACCGACCTGTCGCAGGCGCATCGTTCGGCTCTGGCCTATCTGCGCAACGGCGGCGCCTCGACGACGCTGAATTGCGGCTATGGCCGCGGCTATTCGGTGCTGGAGACCATCGACGCCGTGAGGCGGGTATCGGGCCGCAGCTTCGCCGTGCAATACGCCCCGCGCCGGCCGGGCGACATCATGACCATGGTCGCCGACACCAGCCGCATCCGCAGCCTGCTCGACTGGAAGCCGCAATACGAGGATCTCGAGACCATCGCAGCCCACGCTCTGGCGTGGGAGGACAAGCTGTTCCACGAGCGCCACGGCGAACTCCGCCACGCCGCCTCGGCCTAGAATCATCCCCAGCGCAAGCCCTTAATTGGGCTTGAAAAACCCGGCTTGAGCGGGCACAGAAGCCCATCGATCCCTGACGCGCGGGCAGGCTTTGTCCTGCGCCGTCAATGGACACCGGATGGCTCAGTTTCCAAAGAAAATCACCGACGATCCCTATGCGGCAATGGCCCTCGTGCGCCGCCTGGTCACGGAACAGGGGATTGTCTACTGGCGACGCTACCTCGTGGCCTTCACGCTGATGGCGATTGCCGCCGGCGCGACCGCATGCGCAACCTATGTGCTCGGCCAGGTCATCAACCAGGCCTATGTCGACAAAAACATCCCGGGCATCGCGATGTTCTCGGGGATCACGGTGCTCCTGCTCTTCGTCAAGGGCGTGGCGACCTACGGCCACATGGTGATCCTGACCAAGATTTCGAACGCGATCCTCGCCACCAACCAGCGCCAGCTGTTCGCAAAACTGATGCGCGAGAGCGTCGGCTTCTTTTCCGAGCGCCATTCCTCCGAATTCCTGGCGCGGCTCACGGCCGGCGCCAAGTCGATCACCGACGTGCTCAACATGCTGGTCAACGCCATCGGGCGCGACCTGTTGATGCTGCTCGCCATGATCGGCGTGATGGTGTGGCAGGACCCGCTGATGTCGTTCATCGGCCTCGTCGCGGTGCCGCCGGCGATGCTGGTGCTGCGCAAGCTGGTCAAGCGCATCAAGGGCCTCGCCTTCAACCAGTTCACCGGCACCGCCGACATCATGGAGACGATGCAGGAATCGCTGCAGGGCATCCGCACCGTCAAGGCGTTCACGCTCGAAGACACCATGCAGAAACGCATCGACGAGAACATCGCCGTCGTCGAGCGCAACGCCAACAAGATGGCGCGCGTCGCCAATCGCTCCAACCCGCTGATGGAGATGCTGGGCGGCTTCGCCGTCGCCGGCTGCCTGATGTATGGCGGCTATGCCGTGGTCGCGCTGAACGCCACGCCCGGCGCGTTCTTCTCGTTCATGACGGCGTTCCTGATGGCGACCGAGCCGGCCAAGCGGCTGGCGCGGCTCAACATCGATCTCAACAGCCAGCTGGTCGGCGCCCGCATGCTGCTGGAAGTCGTCGACAGCCCGGCCAGCGAGCATTCCGACGACGACAAGCCGGCACTGGAGCTTTCCGACGCGCGGATCGAGCTGCGCGACGTCAGCTTCTCCTATCGCGCCAATGAGACCATCCTCAATCGCATGAGCTTCGTGGCCGAGCCGGGCAAGGTGACCGCGCTGGTCGGCCCGTCCGGCGGCGGCAAATCGACCGTGCTGGCGCTGCTCTTGCGCTTCTACGAGGTGACGCAAGGCGAAATCGTGATCGACGGCCAGTCGATCGGCGCGGTCTCGCGCAAATCGCTGCGGAGGCAGACCGCCTATGTCGGCCAGGACGTCTACCTGTTCCGCGACACCATTCGCAGCAACATCGCCTTCGGCAAGCCGGGCGCGAGCGAGGACGAGATCATCGAGGCCGCGAAAGCGGCCTGCGCGCACGACTTCATCATGAGCTTCCCGCTCGGCTACGACACGCCGGTCGGCGAGCACGGCACGCAGCTGTCCGGCGGCCAGCGCCAGCGCATTGCGGTGGCGCGCGCGCTGATCAAGAATGCACCGATCATCCTCCTGGACGAAGCCACCGCCGCGCTCGATTCGGAATCCGAACGGCAGGTGCAGGAGGCGATCGAGCATCTGTGCCGGAACCGCACCACCATCGTGATCGCGCATCGCCTGCACACCATCATGCACGCAGACAGCATTCTGGTGGTCGAGGGCGGCGAGATCGTCGAGCAGGGCCGGCACGACGATCTGCTGCGCCGCGGCGGCCGCTACGCCTCGTTCTTCCGCCTGCAACATCACGATTCCGGCGCACTGGCGCCGATCAGCGCAACCGCATAGAGTTCGTTCCACCTCAAGAGCAGCGAGACCCGCATGAACGCCGCCTCCTACGTCATCCCGCTTCCGCCCCAGGCTTCGCTTCCCGTCGTCGGAGAGAGCGGCCGCTATCCGGTCCGCCGCATCTGGTGCGTCGGCCGCAACTATCTCGAACATATCCGCGAGATGGGCAATGACGAGCGCGCCCCGCCGTTCTTCTTCGCCAAGCACGCCGACATGCTGGTGCCCGACGGCGCCACGATCCCCTATCCGCCGCTGACCAAGGATCTGCATCACGAGGTCGAGCTGATCGTCGCGATGAAGAGCGGCGGCCTCAACATCCCCGCCGACAAGGCGCTCGACCACGTCTATGGCTACGCCGTCGGCATCGACCTCACCCGCCGCGACCTCCAGATCGCCTCGCGCAAGAAGGAGCGTCCGTGGGAGATCGGCAAGTCGTTCGACTATTCCGCGCCGTGCTCCGCGGTTCAACCGGCTTCGAAGATCGGCCATCCCGCCAAGGGCAAGATATGGCTGACGGTCAACGGCAAGGAAGCGCAAAAGGGCGACCTCACCGAGCTGATCTGGAACGTGCCCGAGATCATCTGGCAGCTCTCGCAGCAGGTAAAGCTCGCCGCCGGCGACATCATCATGACCGGCACCCCCGCCGGCGTGTCCCAGCTCCAACCCGGCGACAAGCTCGAATGCGGCGTCGACGGCGTCGGCACGCTGAAGGTGTCAATCGGCCAGCCGGAATAAGTGCGAACGTAGGGCGGATTAGCGAAGCGTAATCCGCCCTACGACAAACTACCAGGCCTTCACCGGCCGATTGGCGTGGCTCGCTTGCGGCACACCGCGGTTGAGCGACATGTGCGAATGCACGCACAGCCACCGATCGCCATGTCTCGAGAACACCATCGTCGCCCGGCCGGGGCGTGCAAACGGGCTGCCATCTGGATGATAGCCCGTGCTCGTCCAAGGCGCGATCACCGTCGCCATCGTGCCGTCGGCGGATGCCAGGACAGAGGCCTGATCGAGCACGAAGCGGAAGTCGGTCGTCTTCGGCCAGACATTGTCCCATTGCGTCGAGACCCATTGGTCGAGGCCGGGGATGACGTCATTATGGGTACCGAAGGCCAGCACATCCGGATGGAAGAGCGGCCGCGCCGAGGCGTAGTCGACCTCGCGGACATAGCCCGCGAAGGTGTCCAGCCACGCGCGGAAGAACTCCGTGATCTCCGTGTTCGCAGTCGGCAGGGACGCCATTCCGGCACCGATCACCGCAACGCCGACCACACGATGAGGCCGAGGATCAGCGCCGTCAGCGAATATTTCAGCGTGTAGTAGACGTTGCGGTTCCACTCCTTGACCTTGCGGCTGCCGAGGTGGATCTCGTAGAGCTTGCCGAACACCTTGTTGAGCACGCCGACATTCTCGCCCTCGACGTTCTGGGTCGCCGACGCCTTGACGATGTGATGGCTGACCCAGCGGTTGATCGCGGTCATGAAGCCGTACTTCATCGGGCGCTCGACGTCGCAGAACAGAATGATGCGATTGACGTCGGTCGCATTCTCGGCGCTGTGGATGAAGGTCTCGTCGAACATGAAGGCCTCGCCGTCGCGCCAGACGCATTCGACGCCGTCGACCAGGATGCGGCACTTGTTCGAGTTCGGCGTGACGAGGCCGAGGTGATAGCGCAGCGAGCCCGCGAAGGGATCGCGGTGCGCGCCCAGCTTGCCGCCAGGCGGCAGCATCGCGAACATCGCGCCGTGCACGCTCGGGATCGACTTGAGCAGCTCCACCGTCTTCGGGCACAGCGTGTTCGCCGACGGCAGGAAGTCGTCGTACCATTTGAGGTAAAACCGCTTCCAGCCGCTCTTGAAGAAGGAGTAGAAGCCCCAGTCGTTGTTCTTGGCTGCCGCGCGGATGAAACCTTCGTCGAACAGGCGCACGGCCTCGTCGCGGATGGTCTCCCAGTTCTCGCTGAGCGGCTTCAGCTCCGGAAACTGCTCGACCGCGATCACCGGCTTGTTCGGCACCGCCGAGCCCGCATACATCAACACGTTGTAGGGCGCGAGATAGGTCGAGTGATCGCCGAGCTGGCGCGCGAAACGCAGCCGCTGCTTGCCGCGAAAGTGGACATAGATCGTCGAGGCCGCCAGCACATACAAAATGACAAGTTGCGGCGCAAAAAGCTGTTTCAGCATTTCCCCAATCCCAAGTGACCCAGCCGGGGACGTGATCTACTCCGAGCCGGCCCGAGCGGCAAGGCAAAGGCGATACATCCTCCCGCTGCTCCGCCGGTCGTGATCGATACGGCTTAAGTCCAGCTATCACAACTAAAAATTGTAGATACACCCCCGTCAATCCCGGCATTGCAGCCGATTTCGGGCACATGGTATCCTGGTTCCACAGGGGAACGGGAGTGGCGTCTTGGGAATGTTGCGGTTGCTGGCGGGCTCGGCGCTCGCATTGTCTTTGTTTGGGGTGACCGTCGTCGCGAATGGTCAAGCCGCCCTGCCGCGGCCACAGCAGGCCAAGACGCCGGATCCGGAGCTCCGCGGGCAGTGGCTCAGGGCGGGATCGGCATTTGCCTGCAAGGTCGAAACCGGCAAGCGCGCCACGGCACCCGAGCCGGAAATCCTCAGCTATGCCTGCCAACGCATGGGCGCGCTCGGTGTCGGCATCTCCGAAGCATCACTCAAAGCTGTGCTTGGCGAGCCCCACCGCAAGCTGCCTCCCTCGAACGGCGCCACGAACTACGTCTACTTCCTCGGCAACGCCAACCAATATCCGTACCTTGCCGCCACTCTCACAGCGAACCGCGTCGTCGCGCTTCAGATCAGCGGCGAGGCGCCGGCCCCCGGGTACAGCTTCAACCAGGTCAATCTCGGCGACGGCATCGACAAGCTGATGGGGCAATTCGGCAGTCCCCATCACGTCGGCCCCAGCGGCCTCGACAAGACCGACCTCTGGACCTACGGGCCGTGGCCGTTCTCATTCGAGGTGCGGGGCGGCCGCGTCACCTCGATCCGGATCAACGATCCGACTATCGGGGCAAAGTAGATTCGCGAGTGAGCGCGCGCTTCACGCCCGCGACAGCGCCTGCAGGCCCTTGAAAGTCAGGCGCTTGGGGTCCTTGACGCCGGCGAGATAGAGCTGGCGGATAAAGGCGGTGACGGCGTTGCGGTCGCAATCGGTCAGCGCGACGACGGCGTCGACTGCAATTCTCTGGGCTTCCATTGGGCTCACCTCGGCCTTGCGAGTAACCCCGGCCGAGACAGGCTAAGACTGATCTCCTAATCCGGCGTTAACCGTTTTGGAACCATCGCTGATTCAGGCGGACCGCCGTATACGCAAAACAACGCATTGCCGGCGTGATCAGGAATACCGCATCACGCCGTCGTCGATCCGGCCGAAACGCAAGGAGACGACGTCGAGCGCGTAATTCTGATACAGCCGCCACGGCCGCTTCGAGCCCTGCTTGGGCATTTTCGCGACCGAGCGCTGCACGTAGCCCGAGGTGAAATCGAGCGAGGGCTGCGAGGTGATGGTGGAATCGTCATTGTGCGGCATGCATTGCCGGAAATTGTGCCGATCCATGTAGTTGATGAGACGGCAGACATATTCGCAGGTGAGATCGCATTTCAGCGTCCAGGACGCGTTGGTGTAGCCGAAGGCCGAGGCCATGTTGGGCACGTCGGCATACATCATGCCCTTGTAGGTCAGCGTCTTGGCAAAATCGACTGCGCGCCCGTCGACGCTGACCTCGAGGCCGCCGACGACCTGAAGCACCAGACCCGTCGCGGTCACGATGATGTCGGCGGCAAGCTCGCTTCCGTCCTTCAGCCGGATGCCGTCATGCGTGAACGTGTCGATCTCGCTGGTGACGACGCCGGCGCGCTTTTCGCGGATCGCCTTGAACAAATCACCGTCGGGCACCAGGCACAGCCGCTGATCCCAGGGATTGTAGCGCGGGGTGAAATGGGTCGCGACGTCGTAGTCGGGACCGAGCGCCATCTGCACGCCCTTGAGGATGAGGTCCTTTACCTTCGCAGGCCTGCGCCGGCTGAGCTGGAAGAAGAACATCCCCCACATCACGTTGCGCCAGCGGATCAGATGATAGGCAAGCCGCGCCGGCAGATTGCGGCGCAATTTGTTGGCGACCGGATCCTGCGCCGGTCGCGACACCACATAGGTCGGCGAACGCTGCAGCATGGTGACCTGCGCCGCCTTCTTGGCAAGCTCCGGCACCAGCGTCACCGCGGTCGCGCCCGAGCCGATCACGACGACGCGTTTCCCCGCGTAGTCGATGTCCTCGGTCCATTTCTGTGGATGCACGATGCGGCCGGCGAAGTCCGCAGCGCCCTTGAACTCCGGCGTGTAGCCCGCCTCGTATTTGTAGTAGCCCGAGCACAGAAATAAGAAATTGCAGGTGAACTGCACCAGCTCGGTCACGCCCTCGCCCGTGATGCGCTCGGCCTCGACGGTCCAGCGTGCGTCGGGCGTCGACCACGACGCGCGTTTGACGCGATGGCGAAAGCGGATGTGCTTGTCGATGCCGTTCTCGCTGGCGGTCTCGCGCACATAGTTCAGGATCTGCGACCCGTCCGCGATCGCCTTCGGGTCGGTCCAGGGCTTGAAGGAATAGCCGAGGGTGAACATGTCGCTGTCGGAGCGGATGCCGGGATAGCGAAACAGGTCCCAGGTGCCGCCGATGCAGTCGCGCCCCTCCAGGATGACGTAGCTCTTGGTCGGGCACCGGGTCTGCAGATGATAGCCCGCGCCGATGCCGGACAAGCCGGCGCCGACGATGAGGACGTCGAAATGTTCTTGTTGCATGGTTTCCTCCGCCGCGGCGGATTGTCCGCCCGCTGCGGCTAGCCGTCAATTGGCAATCAGCTGTGCAGCAACTGCAAAGCGAGTTGAATTCCATGCGCCGAAACAGCGAAGCCCCGGATTGCTCCGGGGCTTCGCGTCGATGGTCGATCAAATCAGTGCATCAGTAGCGGTAATGGTCCGACTTGTACGGGCCTTCCTGCTTCACGCCGATGTAGTCGGCCTGGTCCTTGCGCAGCTCGGTGAGCTTGACGCCGATCTTGGCGAGGTGCAGGCGGGCGACCTTCTCGTCGAGGGTCTTGGGCAGCACGTAGACCTTCTTCTCGTACTTGCCGTCCTTGTTGTTGGCGAACAGCTCGATCTGCGCCAGCGTCTGGTTGGTGAAGGACGCCGACATCACGAAGGACGGATGGCCCATCGCGTTGCCGAGGTTCACG
>RXJC01000609.1 GCA_003963435.1 Bradyrhizobiaceae bacterium
CCGCTCGGCCTGTCGCGCGACGATATCCTGATCGAGCAGAGCAATTCGACACGCACGGCGCTGATGTTCGCCAATATCGGCGGCTCCTCGCTTTGCTCCATCGACGTCGGCGGCGCGTTCGGCCGCGATCTCTCCGAGCAGGGCGAGCAGGCCATGGCCGCCTTCGCCAGGGAATGGATCACAAAATTGTTCGGCGGCGAGGCCGCTTCCGCCATCCAGAAGACCAGCGCGACCCGCTGGAACGCGTCACCTCACGTGATGGGCGCGATGTCGGCGGCATCCCCCGGCGGCCAGCTCTCGCGAAAGATCCTGACCGAGCCGATCGGCAATGTGTTCCTCGCCGGCGAGGCCACCCACGAGACGCTATGGGGCACCGTCGACGGCGCCTGGGAAAGCGGCGAGCGCGCCGCGGACGCGGCCTTGCGCAAGATCGGCGCGCTCAAGGACGAGCCCGCCGACGTGCCGACGCAATCGACGAAGAAACGACGCGCGCCGCGGCGATAGGCCAATCAATTCGCCAAATACACCGCTGTCGTGCCCGCGAACGCAGGGACGACCGCGGTGGTTACCGCAACACCCCGTCCAGCACCGGCAGCCCGGCAATCACTGCCATCGCGATCAGGGCATAGCAGATGCCGCGAAACACCTTGTCGCTGGCGCGTCCGAATAGCGAGGCGCCGAACGCGACGCCGACGGCATAAACCGGCCCGACGATCAGCGAGAGCAGCAGCGACTCGCGCGAGATCAGTCCCGTGGTCGCGTAGCTGACCATCGAGAAAAAATCGGACGCGCCGAAGAACAGCAGGATGTTGGCGCGCGCGACGACGGGTGCGATCGGACGACCCAGCCAGTAGCCGACGATCGGCGGGCCGCCGGTCTGCGCCAGGCCGCTGCAGAAGCCGGACAGTCCGCCAATGCCGACCGAGAGCCAGGCGTGGTCCTTGCCGCGGTAGCGCCAGCCCGACAGCAGCAGAAGCAACAGCGCCGCGACGAAGCAGGAGATGATCCACCGCGTGGTGACGGGCTCGAGCACGCTGAGGAAATAGGTGCCGACGGGCACGCCGACCAGCGCGCCGAGCACGATCACGGCGGTGGCCTTGCGGTCGGCCTTTCGCCACGCATCCGGCAGCAGCGGCGCCGCCGCGACGAAATCGATGACGAGCAGAAGCGCGGCAACGAGACGCGGGGCGGCGATGCTGCTCGCCAGCGGCATGAAGATCAGCGCCGAGCCGAAACCGGAGAAGCCGCGCGCGGTGCCGGAAACGAAAGCGACGGCGCAGAGCGCCATCGCAATGGTGAGGCTGACGTCCTTCGGAAGGAAGTCGGTGATGTTCATGCTCTGCTATTCCAGAGCATCACGCTCTCAGCGTGCCACCGGTCTTCTTCGTGACCTCCGCCACGATCTTCGCCGCGACAGCGTCGATCTCCTGATCGGTCAGGGTCTTCTCGCGCGGCTGGAGCGTGACCGCGACCGCGATCGACTTCTTGGCCTCGTCGATACCCTTGCCCTCGTAGACGTCGAAGACGTTCACGCCGGTGATCAGCTTCTTGTCGACGCCTAGCGCGGCGCGCACGATGTCCGCGGCCTTCACGGTGCGATCGACGATGAAGGCGAAATCGCGCGACACCGGCTGGAACGCCGACAGCTCGATCACGGGCTTTGCGCGGGTCGGCTTCTTCTTCGCCTCCGGGATGCGGTCGAGGATCACCTCGAACACGACAAGCGGGCCGTCGGCGCCGAGCGCCTCGAGCGCGCGCGGGTGAACTTCGCCGAAATAGCCGAGCACGTTCTGCGGCCCGATCTGGATCGTGCCGGAGCGCCCCGGATGCAGCCATTTCGGGCCGCCCGCGACGATCTGCAGCGCCTGCATCGGCGCGCCGCTTGCTGCCAGCACCGCCAGCGCATCCGCCTTGGCGTCGAACACGTCGGCCTGCGCCGAGCCGGTCCAGTGCCGTCCCAGCCCTTCGGACGAGGCAAAGCCGCGGCGCACGCCGCTGGCCGCCATGAACTGGTCCTGCGGGCGATCGCCCCTGAAGACTTGGCCGACCTCGAACAGCGCGACATCGCTCACGCCGCGATTGGCGTTGGCTTGTGCCGCCGCGATCAGGCCGGCGAGCAAGGTCGGGCGCATGTCGGAGAGGTCGGACGCGATCGGGTTGGCGACTTCGAGCTCGCGCTGGCCGCCGCCGAACAGCTCGGCCGCGCTCTTGGTGATGAACGACCAGGTCACCGCCTCGATGATGCCGCGGCTTGCGAGCGCGCGCCGCGCGCGGCGGGTGCGCAGCTGCAGCGGCGTCAGCACCGGCTTGCGCGCGTCCTCGCCGCGCTCGAACGGCGTCATCGGCACCTTGTCGACGCCGAAGATGCGGACGATCTCCTCGACGATGTCGGCCTTGCCGTGCACATCCGAGCGCCACGACGGCACCGCGACCTTCACGACCGGACCTGCGCCCGCCATCATGAAGCCGAGATGGGTCAGGATGCGCTTCATCTCCGCCTGCGGCACCTCGATGCCGGAGAGGCGCTTGACCTCGGTCACCGGGAAGTCGATCACGCGATCGTCGCCGAAGGCCTTGCCGACCACGACGTTCTCCGACGGCGTGCCGCCGCACATCTCCATCACCAGTTTGGTCGCGAGCTCGAGGCCGGGCACCATGAAGGCCGGATCGACGCCGCGCTCGAAGCGGTAGCGCGCATCGGAATTGATGCCGAGCTTGCGGCCGGTCTGGGCGATGTTGATCTCGTTCCACAGCGCCGATTCGATCAGCACGTCGGTGGTGGTCTCGTCGCAGCCCGAGGCTTCGCCGCCCATGATGCCGGCGAGCGATTCGACGCCGTGCTCGTCGGCGATCACGCAAATCGCGGGATCAAGACTGTAGGTGCGGCCGTCGAGCGCGAGCAGCGTCTCGCCGTCGCGCGCACGGCGCACGACGAGATTGCCCTTCACCTTCTTGGCGTCGAACACGTGCAGGGGGCGCGCGCGGTCGTAGGTCATGAAGTTGGTGATGTCGACCAGCGCGTTGATCGGGCGCAGCCCGATCGCGGTCAGCCGCTTCTGCAGCCATTCCGGTGACGGGCCGTTCTTGACGCCGCGCACGAGGCGAAGCGCGAAGCCCGGACAGAGCGCGGCGTCCTCGACCGTGACCTTCACCGGGCACGGGAACTCGCCCTTGATCGGCTTGATCGTCGGATCCTTGAACTTGCCCATGTCGGCGGCGGCGAGATCGCGCGCGATGCCGTGCACGCCGGTGCAATCCTGCCGGTTCGGAGTGAGGTTGATCTCCACCACGGGATCGCCGAGCGCGGCCCATTCGGCGTATCCAGCGCCGATCGGCGCGTCCGCCGGCAATTCCATGATGCCGTCATGGTCGTTGGAGATCTGCAGCTCGGCTGCCGAGCACAGCATGCCGCGGCTCTCGACGCCGCGGATGGTGCCGACGCCGAGCGTGATGTCCTTGCCGGGAATGTAGGTACCGGGCGGCGAGAACACGCTGACGAGGCCCGCGCGCGCATTCGGCGCGCCGCACACGACCTGCACCGGCGCGCCACCGTCGCCGGTGTCGACCATGCAGACGCGCAGGCGGTCCGCGTTCGGATGCTGCTCGGCCGAGATCACCTTCGCGATGGTGAAGGGCTTGAGCGCCTTCGCCTTGTCCTCGATGGACTCGACCTCGAGCCCGATCATGGTGAGCTTCTCGGCGAGCTTGTCCAGCGGCTCGTCAGTCTCGAGATGATCCTTCAGCCAGGAGAGGGTGAATTTCATTTTACGAGCACCTCAGCCACAACAGTGAGCACAAGCGCCACCGATACAAGAAAGGTAAGCTTTGCAGTGAGATCGAGGACTGCCTCTTTGCAAACTGCGTTCTGGACATCTGAATAAGCCGGAGAGACATGCTGCATCATCAATAGCCGCAGGCAGTACAGTGCTAAGATGATGTAGAGCAGCATTTCTCCGACGAAGAAAAATCGAAGAAATGAAGCCGCTTGCGAGTAAAGCAGCCCGGAAACGGCGATCATGATGGAGACGTGCTGAAGTATTGCAGTCGCCTTTGTATCAACGGAATCGTAAGCTTCGTTGACCAGCCGGTTAGCAGCGTTTGCATACAGAGGTATCTCATTCCTAAATTCCTCTTCGCGCTGCTTCAAATCCTGATCCGAAGAGAATCGAAGCGTCAGCGCGTCAAATCTCGAAATCATGGCATCGAGATATTTCACGAGCTCAGCCCTCCTGCGAGAGTCGGCACCTCGAGCGGCCTGAAGCCGTAATGGCTCAGCCAGCGGACGTCGCTGTCGAACAACTGGCGCAGGTCGGCGATGCCGTATTTCAGCATGGCGATGCGGTCGATGCCCATGCCCCAGGCGAAGCCCTGGTACTCGTCGGGATCGATGCCGCAGGCGCGCAGCACGTTCGGATGCACCATGCCGCAGCCGAGAATCTCGAGCCAGTCCTCACCCTCGCCGAAGCGGATCTCGCCCTTGTCGCGACGGCATTGGATGTCGACCTCCAGCGACGGCTCGGTGAACGGGAAGAACGACGGACGGAAGCGCATGTTGATGTGGTCGACCTCGAAGAACGCCTTGCAGAACTCGTGCAGGATCCATTTGAGGTGGCCGAGATGCGAATGCTTGTCGATGACGAGGCCTTCGACCTGGTGGAATTGCGGCGTGTGGGTCGCGTCCGAATCGATGCGGTAGGTGCGGCCCGGGCAGATCACGCGGATCGGCGGCTTCTGGCTCAGCATGGTGCGCACCTGCACCGGCGAGGTGTGGGTTCGAAGCAGCATGCGCGAGCCGTCCTCCTTCGGATGGAAGAAGAACGTGTCGTGCATCTCGCGCGCCGGATGGCCTTCCGGGAAGTTCAGCTTGGTGAAATTGTAATCGTCGGTCTCGATATCAGGACCTTCGGCCACCGAGAAGCCCATGTCGGCGAAGATCGTGGTCAGCTCGTCCCAGACCTGGCTCAGCGGATGGATGCGGCC
>RXJC01000344.1 GCA_003963435.1 Bradyrhizobiaceae bacterium
TCATCCCGGTCGAAGGCGCCGATCACTTCACCATTCTCGAGGCATTGCGGAGGCCGAGCGGCATTCTGGTGGACGCTGCCCGCGGGCTGGTCGACTAAAACTGCGAAAACAACCCCATGCACAGTATAGATGCGTTTGTTCTCAAAGGCGAATTTCTGGCGGCAAAGTGACGTCGTGGGCGGCATCGACACGTCGGGCAAAACAGGGGCATGATGACATCATCGCCCCGACCGCGACTCCCCCGATCCAATCCAGATTTGCTCACCTGTGATCCGCACCGGATAGAGCCGCAACGGCGGACTCGGCCATCCCGCCGTGATCGCGCCGTCCCGCAAATCGAATGACGCGGCATGGCGCGGGCAGAACAGCCTCCCGGCAGCCACATGCCCAAGTCCGAGATCGGCCTGTTCGTGCGGACAGGCGCGGGCGCAGGCGACGACATCGCCGTCGTTCCAGATCACGAGCAAATCGCGTCCGGCAACGCGAACGATCATCTCTCCCTTCAGCCGGCCGAGATCGCAGACCGGAATCCACCCGGTCTCGTCATCCACCGAGATAGGCCTTCCGCACATGCTCGTTCTCGATCAGCTCGGCGCCAGCGCCGGACAGCACGATGCGGCCATTCTCGAGCAGATAGGCGTGGTCGCACATCTCGAGCGCGGCGAAGGCGTTCTGCTCGACCAGCAGGACCGTGGTGCCGGCATCGCGGATGCCGCGGATAATCGCAAAGGTACGTTCGACGATGTTCGGCGCGAGTCCGAGCGAAGGCTCGTCGAACATGACCAACCGCGGCCGCGACATCAGCGCACGCCCGATCGCCAGCATCTGCTGCTCGCCGCCCGACAGCGTGCCAGCAGCCTGCTTGCGTCGCTCAGCGAGCCGCGGAAATTCCGCGTAGATGCGGTCGCGATCGGCAGCGATCTCGCTCGACCCGCGACGGAGGTAAGCCCCCATGTCGAGATTTTCCTCGACGCTCATGTGCGGAAACACCCGCCGTCCTTCCGGACAATGCGCGATTCCGCTGGCCAGCACGCGCGGCGGCCTCGCGCCAGTGATGTCGATGCCCTCGAACCGCATCTGCCCGGAGCGCGGCGGGACGAGACCGGAAATCGCGCGAAGCGTCGTGCTTTTGCCGGCGCCGTTGGCGCCGATCAGGGCCACCAGCTGTCCGGCCTTCACGTCAAGCGAAATGCCGCGCAGCGCGGTGACGCCGCCATAGCCACACACCATGTCGCGGATCTCAAGCACTCGCCGCTCCATGTCCGAGATAGGCCTCGATCACGGCCGGATCGTTGCGGATCACCTCTGGCGTCCCCTCGGCGATGATGCGGCCGTAGTTGAGCACCACGATGCGGTCCGAAACCGTCATCACCATCGGCATGTCGTGCTCGACCAGCAGGATGGTGATGCCGCGGTCGCGGATACTGCGGATAAGCTCGACGAACCGGTGCGTCTCCGAGGCATTCATGCCCGAGACGGGCTCGTCGAGCAGCAGCATCGACGGCTCGGCGGCAAGCGCCAGTGCGACACCGACGAGACGCTGCTCGCCGTACGAGAGCGAACCGGCCAGATCGTGTGCACGGCGTTCGAGCCCGACCCATTCGATCAGTTCGCCCGCCTTCTGCCGGAGCTTGCGCTCGGAAGCGCGCGCGCCGGGCAGGCCAAGGATGGCATCGAGCAGCCGCACCCGGCCCTGACGATGCAGGCCGATCAGGAGATTGTGGTAGACGGTGTCGTTGGGGAACACCGAAGTGCGCTGGAACGTGCGGATCAGGCCGAGATCGGCGATCTCGTGCGGCTTCAATCCGGTGAGCGTCGTGCCCTGATAGGTGACCTGGCCCGCGCTCGGCGTCAGGAAGCCGGTCATGACGTTGAAGGCGGTGGTCTTGCCGGCCCCGTTCGGCCCGATCAGGCTGACGATCTCGCCCTCGCCCACCGTAAAGCTCATGTCGGAGATCGCGACCAGCCCGCCGAAGCGGACGGCGACCTGATCGATCGTCATCGCAATATTGCGCGCCGTCATCACGCCGGCTCCTTGGCGCCGGTTTCGGTGAGAGCCACCGGAGCCAGCGCCGGTGCATTGCTCCGCCGCCTCGAGAACCGCTGGGCGAGCGATGGCACGATGCCACGGGGCAAGACGAACAGAATGGCGATCAGCACACTGCCATAGGCTATCCATTGCGCCTCCGGCGCCATGACCGGCCGCAGCGCCACCGGCAGCAGGCCGAAGATCAGGCCGCCGACGACCGGGCCGGCCAGCGAGCCCTTGCCGCCGCTGATCACCATGATCACCATGGTGACGGTGTTGATGAAGGCGAAGACTTCGGGGTCGATGATCCGGATGTAATGTGCATAGAGGCTGCCGGCGGCGCCCGCGATCGCGGCAGAGATCACGGCGGCGATCGTGAGCGTCCTGGTGACGTCGATGCCGACAGAGACGGCCAGCGTCTCGTTCTCCATCAGCCCGCGCATGGCGCGGCCGAAATGGGAATGAACGAGGCGCGCGATCAAGAGATAGGCGATCAGCGCCACGACCAGCACCAGATAATAGTTGTGCATCTTGGTGCGCAGCGTCATCTCGCCGAAGCCGGGCAAAGGCAGCGCGATCGAGGGAATATTGGTCAGCGCCAGCGGTCCCTGTGTCAGCTCGACCCAGTTCAGCGCCACCAGCCGCACGACCTCCGCAAAGGAGATCGTCACGATGACGAAATAGGCGCCGCGGACGCGGAACGAGAGCAGCCCGACGAAATAGCCGCACAATCCGGCGACCAGGATGGCCAGCACGAAGCCCGCGATGGGCGGCCAGGGCGCGTGGACCAGCCGCAGGTCTCCGGGCAGGCCGACATCGAAGCCGAGCGACGTCAGCGCGCTGACATAGGCGCCGATGCCGAAGAACGCGATATGGCCGAGGCTGAGCTGGCCGGTAAAGCCGAGCAGCAGGTTGAGGCTCATCGCGCCGATGACGAAGATTCCGGTCGTGATCAGCGCGTTGAGAAGATAGGGATCGCGCAGCCAGAGCGGCACCGAGGCAAGGGCCAGGAACGCGAGAATGGTGAGCGCTATTCTCATCCGACGCGCTCCGCGCGCGCGAACAGGCCCGTCGGCTTGAAGATGAGGACCGCGATGATGATCAGAAAACCCATGGCGTCGCGATAGCCCGATGAGACGTAACCGGCACCAAGCTCCTCGGCGAGCGCCAGAATGAAGCCGCCGATCACAGCGCCGGTGATGTTGCCGAGGCCGCCGAGGATAACGATGGCGAACGCCTTGACCGCGGCGAGGTCACCCATTTGCGGGAAGATGACGTAGACCGGTCCGAGCAGAGCTCCCGCCGCGGCGGCGAGGCTGGAGCCGATCGCGAAGGTCGAGGTGTA
This sequence comes from Bradyrhizobiaceae bacterium, assembly GCA_003963435.1. Taxonomy (GTDB): domain Bacteria; phylum Pseudomonadota; class Alphaproteobacteria; order Rhizobiales; family Xanthobacteraceae; genus Bradyrhizobium. The sequence continues at coordinate 3,375 of RXJC01000344.1, forward strand.
GATCATGTCGACATTGACGCCCATCAGCGCGGCCGTGTCGTGGTCCTGGAACGTCGCCCGCATCGCACGTCCCAGGCTGGTCCTGTTGATGAGCAGATACGTCACCAGGATCAGCAGCGCCGCCGCGGCGAGGACGAACAGGCGCAGCCAGGAGACCGAGACCGGCCCGAGCACCAGCGGCGCCTCGGGAAACGGCGTCGTGACCGATTTGGCGACGCCGCCCCAGATCCACAGCGCGCCCGACTGCATCGCGATCCAGGCCCCGATCATCACCAGCATCGTGGTGTCGATATCGGAGCCGCGCAAAGGCCGCAGCAATGTCAGCTCGATGGCCGCCCCGAGCAACCATCCGGCCAGCACGGCGACGGGGAGCGCGAGAAAGAAATTCAGTCCGAGCTGCTGCACCACGATGAACATGATGTAGGCGCCGAACGTGTACAGCACGCCGTGCGTGAAGTTCACGACGTTCATGATGCCGAAGATCAACGTCAGCCCGATGCCCAGCAGCGCATAGGTGCCGCCGAGCACGAGCATGTTGACCAGATGCTGGAGAAACTCGCTCAAGGCCGCTCCCGAAGATTCCACAATCCGGCGAGAGCGGCGGTATGCCGCCCTCGCCCTGACCCGACGCTAGAGCGTCTTCAGCCCGACCTTGCCGTCGTTGATCTCGATGAGATAGACGTTCGGCTGGCTCTGACCGCTCTCCTTGCCCTCGGGGCCGGACTTGCGGAACACGATATCGCCGTTCAGCCCCTTGATGTTGATGTCCCAGAGCGCCGCCTTGATCGCAGCCGGCTCGGCCTTGCCGGCCTTCTCGATCGCGGCCGCCGCGGTGCGGATGCCGTCATAGCCGCGGAAACTCTCGGTGCAGCCGGCGAACTCGAAACCGCGCTTCTTCCATTCGGTGATGAAATAGTTGGTTGCCTCCGGGTTCGGCGTCTTGTCCGGGAACCAGGGCAGGAAGGTGGTCAGGTGCATGGTGCCGTTGGCGGCTGCTCCTGCCTGGGCGATGATCTGGTCCGGGTTCTGCGAGCCGCCGGTGGTGATGATGCGCTTCTTCAGGCCCAGCGCAGCCGCCTGCTTGAAGATCAGCGTCAACTGATCGACCGCGGTCGTGACGATGACCGTCTCGGAATCGGAATTCTTGATCTTGGAGAGCTGCGCGCTCATGTCCTGCGCGCCCTGGTCCATGGTCTCGACCAGGCCGACGGCGATGCCCTTCTCCTTCATCATCTTGCTGAAGTCTTCGGCGGTGCCGCGGCCCCAATCGTTGTTGATGACGAGGAAGTCGACCTTCTTCAGCGCCAGCTTGTCGACGATGCCCTTGAACGCCGCGGCCTCGACCGCCGAGGGCGGCGAGATACGGAAGATGAAGGGATTGCCCGTCGTCGTGATCTTGCCGGAGGACGAGGTTTCCACCACCATCGGCGTCTCATACTCCATCAGCTTCGGCATCACCGCGAGCGTCAGGCTCGAGCCCCAGGCGCCCATCAGCACCGGGACCTTGTCGCTGGTGATAAGCTTCTCGGCGACGGCGGCAGCTTCGGTCGGGTTGCTCTTGTTGTCCTCGATGACAAGCTCGATCTTCTTGCCGAGCACGCCACCCTTGGCGTTGATCTCGTCGGCGGCGATCTTCGCGCCGTTGACGACGTAGGTGCCGGACGCCGCGAACGCGCCGGTGAGCGGCTCGTTGACGCCGATCTTGATGGTCTGCGCCCCCGCCGTGCCGCCGACCAAGGCCGTCGTCAGCGCGATTGTCCGAACCAGTCCAAGTACTCGTGTCATGTTGTCTCTCCAAATCCCACGCTGTTGATGTCTAGAGCAGTCCAGGCTTCGTCACTTTTCAATGTGCGAGCACACCGTCACCCCGCTTCGCTCCGGCGGCCAAGGATGCGGGCGATCCGTGCGCGCAGAACGTCCGATACGATCGACCAGAAACTGAGCTCCGCCGGCGTCCCCGACCCCGACGGCACACCGGACATGTGGCGATCGAGATTGGCGGCGAAATCCGCGACCAGGCGCCGGGCCAGATCGCGCACAAGACCGGGACGACCGACCTGGGCGAGCGTCCCCGTGAGCGTGTAGCCGATCGACAATTCGACGGCGGTCGCCGCGCCGCCGTCGATCGGCAGCAGGCGATAACGAATCTCGCCCTGCGTCGCCGAATGGCTGCGCTGGTCGGTGCCGATGCCGACGATGCGCCCCGAGAGCGTCGCGGGATCGCGCTCGACGCGCGCGGCGCCCTCGAAGGCCGCGGCGATCGGCCCGAGCCTGACGCGGATCCGGCCTTCCACGCGCTCGGGCTTTGGCGGCGCCGTCAGCGATACGCCGGGAAGGCAGGCCGCGATGCCGGCGATGTCATCGAACATTGCGAACACTTTTGCCGGCGGGTGCGCCAGCGTGAAGCGCTGATCGAGCACGGTCGCCGGGGTGAAGTCCGGTATGCGACTCTGCGTCGGACGCTCTGATGTCGGCGCGAACGCCTGCCGCGCAGGCTGCGGCTCGCTGCGACCGGCTGCGGCGCGCCCCGATCCGGCGGGGCCGAGACCGGCGCGGTCGCCATCGGTCAGCGGCGCGATGCTGCGTGCGCGCCTCGCCTCGATCACGGTCTGAACCGCGCGCACGATTCCGACATAGCCGGTGCAGCGGCAGAGATTGCCGCTGAGGCCAACGCGGATGCGGCGCTCGTCGGCGTCAGACAGACGCAACACGAGATCGCGCGCCGAAACCAGCATGCCCGGGGTGCAATAGCCGCATTGCAGCGCATGCTCCCGGGTAAAAGCCGCGCGCAGCTCGGTCGTGACCTCGTCCTCGTCGAGACCTTCGATCGTGGTGATGTCGGCGCCCTCGCAGGCCACCGCATAGGTGATGCAGGATCGCACCGGCACGCCGTCGAGCAGCACGGTGCAGGCGCCGCAGACGCCGTGCTCGCAGCCGAGATGCGTTCCGGTGAGATCGAGCTTGTCGCGGACGAAATCGGCCAGGCAGGTGCGCGGCTCGGCCGATAGCTCCACCGCACGCTTGTTGACGTTGAGCGCGATCGTGGTCATGCCGCGGCCTCCTGGACCGCCCGCCTCAGCACGCCGACATGGATGTGCCGCTGCACGACGTCATCGATGCCGGCCCTGGCCAGAAGTGCGTCAGCGAATCGTGCGTCGAAACGTTCCTTGTAGTCCGCAGCGATCCGCCCACCGAACAGCCCGGCCGCATCGGTGACGACGATGGGCGCCGTATCGATCGCCCCGATCACGACCCGGGCGGTGGCGGCAGCCGGATCAATCAGCACCGCGCCGATGGCGTGGGCGAACTCGCCGGTCTTGCGGCAGCTCTTGGCGTAGCCCCAATGCGCCGACGCCGAGCGTGTTGGGACGTGGATCGCCTCGACGACCTCCCCTGCCTGCAGCGCCGATTCCAGGGCGCCGACGACAAAGGCTTCGATCGCCATCGTTCGTGCGCCGGCAAGACTGCGCAGCGTCACACGCGCACCCAGCGCCGACAGCGCCGAAATCCAGTCCGCGGCGGGATCGGCATGGCTGAGCGAGCCGCCGATCGTGCCGCGGTTGCGCACGGCGCGATAGGCGATGTTGGCGGCGACGCCGCGCATGGCGCCGCGCGTCACGTCGACGACGCGCCCATCCTCGATATCGGCATGGGTGACGAGGGCGCCGAGCACGAGCTCTTCGCCGAATATGTCTGCGCGCTTGAGCTCGGCCAGGCCTGAGATGTCGACGATCAGCTCCGGCTGCACCAGCCGCAGATTGAGCATCGGCCCCAGCGACTGACCTCCGGCGAGGATCTTCGCCGACCCGTTGCTTGCCGCCAGCATCGACAGCGCCGCGTCGAGATCGCGCGGACGTTCATAGCTGAAAGGCGCCGGTTTCATGCCGCGCTCCTTGCGGCCGCGCGCGCCGCCAGCACGGCTTCGACGACGCGATGCGGCGTGATCGGCGACTGCATCAGCTCGACGCCGAGCGGGCGTAGCGCGTCGTTGACGGCGTTGGCGATCGCAGCGGGGGGTGCGATCGCCCCACCCTCGCCGATGCCCTTCACGCCGAACTGCGTGTAGGGCGACGGCGTCTCCATGTGGTCGAGGCGCGCGGCGGGAACTTCGGTCGCGCCGGGAAGCAGATAATCGGCCAGCGTCGTCGCCAGCGGCTGACCGGACGCGTCGAACGGCATCTCTTCATAGAGCGCGGTGCCGATGCCCTGAGCGAGACCGCCGTAGATCTGGCCGTCGACGACGAGCGGATTGACCAGCACGCCGCCGTCCTCGACGATCACGTAGTCGAGAATTTCCACCTCGCCGAGATCGGGGTCGACGGCGACGACGGCGGCATGCGCGGCATAGCTGAAGGTCCCGCTGTCGCGCACGGGCTTGTAGCCTTGCGTCACCTCCAGTCCGCCGGGATCGACATCGGCGGGCAGATCCTGCGGGCGGCGATACCAGGTGTGGGCGATGACCTTCAGGCTGACGCTGCCGTTGACGCCGCGTACCTCGCCGTTCTGCAACACCACCGAGGCCGGATCGTGCTGCAACAGCTTTGCGCCGATGCGCTTGGCGCGTTCGCCGAGCTCGCGGCAGGCTGTCGCCACCGCACCACCTGCCATCACCATCGAGCGCGAGCCCCAGGTGCCGGTCGAATAAGGCGTCAGCGCGGTGTCGCCGAGGACGATGCGAATCTTCGCGACGTCTATTCCCAGCATTTCATGCGCGACCTGGGCGAGCGTCGTCTCCATGCCCTGCCCGTGCGAATGCACGCCGACCCGCAATTCGAGGCCGCCGTCCGGCGTCAGGCGCGCCGATGCCTGCTCGTGGCCCGGGACCATCGGGATACCCCAGCCGGAATAGACCGAGGTGCCGTGCGCGGCCTGCTCGCAATAGATGGAGACGCCGACGCCGATGCGGCGGCCGTCGGCCTCGCCCCGGCCTTGTCTGACGCGAATGGCATCGATGTCGACCGCCGCGAGCGCGCGGCGCATCGCTTCCGGATAGTCACCGCTGTCGAAATGCTTCTTGGTGATGTTGTCGAACGGCATCTGCTCCGGCAGCACCAGATTGCGCAGCCGCACCTCGCCGGGCTCGAGCCCGGCCTCGGCCGCCACGAGGTCGAGCATCAGCTCCAGCGCAAAGCAGACACCGGTCCGCGCGACGCCGCGATAGGGCAGGATCGGGCATTTGTTGGTGGCAACCGAGAAGGTCCGGCAGCGATAGGCCGGCATCTTGTAGGGACCGGGCAGAATGCTCGCGACCTGCGCGGCCTCCAGGCACGCCGAGAACGGGTAGGACGAGTAGGCCCCGGAGTCCACCGTCGCCTCGCAATCGATGCCGCGCAGCGTGCCGTCGCGGTCGGCATAGAGCGTGATCCTGTAATGATGCTCGCGGCAATTCGAGCTGGCGACGAGGTGCTCGCGTCGGTCTTCGATCCAGCGCACGGGATGGCCGCGCTGCATGGTCAGCCAGGACAGGCAGACCTCTTCCGGCAGGAGAATGCCCTTGTGGCCGAAACCGCCGCCGACATCCGGCGAGATGACCCGGATCTGGCCCTCCTCCATGCCCAGGCATTCGGCCAGGCCGCTGCGCGTGATGTGCGGCATCTGCGCCGCCGAATGCAGCGTGAGCTGATCGAGCCGCCGGTCGAACGTCGCGACCACGCCGCGGCCTTCCAGCGGCGACATGCATTGCCGCGCGGTCGAGATCTCGCGCGTCACCTTGATCGGCGCGTCGAGCGCGGCGGAGATGTCGACCTCGTAATTGGTCTCGAGGAAGACGTTGTCGCCCCAATGCTCGTGCACCAGGGCCGAGCCGGGCTCGCGCGCCTTCAGCATGTCCGTGACAGCGGGCAGCTCCTCCAGGTCGAGCGTGACGGAGGCCGCGATGTCCTCGGCCTCGGCGCGGGTCGGCGCAACGCACATCGCGACGAGCTCACCGACCTGGCGCACTTTTCCGGTGGCGAGCACCGGCTGCTCGGATATCTTGAAGCCCGGAAGTCCCGACACCGCGCGGATCGGCTTGATGCCGACGAGATCGGCTGACGTGAACACGCTGCCGCGATGACGCTCCGGCACGTGGATGCCGCGGATCCGCGCATGCGCCTGTGGGCTGCGCACGAAGGCGACGTCCTGAAGACCTGCGAGCCTGATATCGGCGACGTACTGGCCTCGGCCGCGCATCAGGCGATCGTCCTCCTTCCGTGGCAGTCGTGCACCCACGCCCTGCCCGGATCGGCCCGAAGGAAACTCTCGCTCGCTCCGCACGTCGGCGCCCTCCTTCTCCGCCCGGCCTTATGCCGCGACGGCCTGCGGCAGGATCGGCGCGACCGCGTCGAAGCGCGTGCCGGCGCGCAGGCAGAAGGCCGGCTGGAGCAGACGCTCTGCAATCACCTCGTTGTTCTCGTTGTCCTTCAGGACGAAGCGACCGCTCTTCTCCGACAGCACGGAGACGTCGGCCACCATGCCGACCTTGAGCGCGCCGATCTCCGCGCTGCGGCCCAGCATTTTCGCGGGATTCGAGGTGACCATCGGCACCACCTGCTCGAGCGACAGGCCGAGCGCCATCATCGAGCTCATCGCCTGGACCAGGCTGAACTTGGCCTGGCCGGCGAAGGGATGGTTCTCCTCGTCCTCGTGCTGGTCGGGCGTTCCGGCCGGCGCGGGCACATGGGTGTTGTAACCGTGGATGTCGGCGCCGAGCGTGGTCGGAACGATGCCGGCGGCGATCGCCTTCTTGGCGAGCCGATACGAGAAGTGGCTGCCGTGGCCGACATCGACCTTGAGGCCGCGATCCAGCGCGGCCTGGATCACCGGATGCACCTCGCCCTCGCGGTTGACGAAGCCGCCGGGATGGCGCGTGAAGGGATGGGCGAGGATGTCGCCCTCGCGCAGCAGCGGGATCACGCGCGTGAGGATGGTGTCGGCATCCTCGCCATTGGCGCCGCTCTCGGGCAGGCCCCAGAGCTGGCCGAAATGAACATAGACCGGAAGATCGGCTCGCCTGCCGATTTCCGCCGCCATCTCGATGACGCGGATGCCCCAGCGCGCGAAGCCGCCGATCTCGGCATGGGCCTTGATGCCGCGGACAATGTCGAGATTGGCCGTCGCCGCCTTGACGGTCGCGTCGATATCGACGCCATCCGGGCTGTAGAGCTGCGGATAGAAGTGCCCCTCTAGTCCGCCGACAAGATAGGCCGACAGGAACGCGTAGACGCGCGAGGCCGAAGCTTCCGCGATGAAATGGCGAAAACCGGGCAGCGTCATGCAGGACGGGCCACCCTGATCGACCAGCGTCGTTACGCCCGACTGCACGCCGACCATGTCGGGGTTCATGCCGAAACGCCCCGAGACATATTGATAGACATGCGCGTGGGTATCGATCAGCCCGGGCAGCACCAGCTTGCCGCCGACATCGACGACCTCCTTCGCGCTGGTCGGCAGAATGTCAGGCGCGACCGCCGCGATCTTGCCGCTGCGGATCGCGACATCCCGGATGCCGTCCACGCCCGAGCCCGGGCAGATCACGCGACCGCCGCGCAGCAGAAGGTCGAAGCTCGCTGTGACGGACATGGCTCTCTCCTTGATCTCGCGAGGCGACTGGCCAGCCGCCGAATTACGAAGCATGCTTCGCATTTCCCAGAAGCAAGCCGCGTGCCATGACGCCGAGGTGGCGGATGCATTCGAATCGAGCTAAGCGCGAGAGAGGTTCCAGGTGGGAGAGCGTGCAGTGCGGCAAGCGCAGAAACGTCGCAGCGGAAGCAAGCATCGGCCGTGGCCTTTGGCCGAGCGCCCCGGCTATCTGATCCGACGGCTACACCAGATTCACGTCGCACTGTTTCAGGAAGCCTGCGGCGCGTTCGAGGTCACGCCGCTGCAATACAGCCTGCTCTCCGCGCTGGCGGTGCGAGAAACCGCCGATCAGACCACTTTAGCGGCCGATATCGCCCTCGATCGAACCACCACGACCGGCGCATTGAAGCGGCTGGCCGCACGGAACCTCGTCGAACGCGCGGTCAACCAGGACGATCGCCGGGCAAGGCTGTGCCGGCTGACGCCTGCCGGCGCCGCGCTGCTGGTCAAGATCGAAGGCGCGGCGCGCCGCGCGCATCGTGCAACCCTCGGCGATCTTAGCGCGCGGGAGCGGGACATCTTCATCGAGATGATGCAACGCATCGTGGCCGGCAATCCAAGCCGCGACAGTGCCGCTGCCCTATTCGATTAGGCGCGACTGCCGCGATTCTGAGGTGGGGCTGCTCAATTTATCATCGTACCGCTGCCCGGCCGTGCAGCGCCTGCGACCGCCGCCTGAACGCACGCGCGGATTTAAAACCGCTCTCAAGGTGCAGGTGCGCTGCTGCGCGCGACGCCCAAGCGCGCTTGAAATCTCAAAAGCAATCCGTCGTGAGGAGCGCGGCAATTCGCGCAGATCGCGCCGTTGAAGCGGGGTCGCCGCCGCCATGGCACGATTTATGCTGCGATGATGCGAAGCGTGCTTCGTATTTGGGGGATGTCATGACGGATTCCGAACTTCGCGCTGATGGACACAGCATCGAGCCAATTCCCGATGCGGACCGGGACTCGACCGGGCCGCAGCAGATGTGGATCTGGGCCGGCGCCAACATCGCACCGGTCAACTGGGCGCTCGGCGCGCTCGGCATCATCCTCAAGCTCGGCCTGATGGAGACGATCGCGGTGATCGTGCTTGGCAACATCGTGGGCTGCGCGATTTTCGCGACCTTCACGGTGATGGGACACAAGACCGGCGTCAACCAGATGGTGCTGAGCCGGTCCGCCTTCGGCGTCCGTGGCGCCTATCTGCCGAGCATCCTGATGTTCCTGATGACGCTGGGCTGGATCGGCGTCAACACCTACTTCCCGGTGAAAGTCTCGATGGGCATTCTCGGCCAGTTCGGCGTGCCCGACACCTGGCCGATCGAGATCGTCGTCATCACGCTGGTGATGGCGGTGCAGGTGCTGATCGGAATCTACGGCTTCTATGCGATCCGAACCTTCGAAAAATACACGGTGCCGCCGACCATCGCGATCATGGTGCTGATGAGCGTCCTGGCCTGGACGCGTCCCGGTGTCGTCAACTGGAGCCTGACAACCTCGCTGCCGCCGGGCGCACATATGGCGATGCTGACATTGCTGACGACCGCGATCGGCGTCGGCTGGGGCATCTCCTGGGTGACCTGGGCCTCGGACTATTCGCGCTTCGTGCCGAAAAGCGTGCCGTCGAAATCCGTGTTCTGGTACAGTTATGTCGGCATGTTCGTGCCCACGGTCTGGCTCGGCATCCTGGGTGCCACCATCGCCTCGACGACGCTGGACACCGATCCCGCCAAGATGGTCAGCGCGGTGTTCGGCGGGCCGGTCAGCATCCTCGTGCTGCTGATGGTGCTGCACGGCCCGATCGCCACCAACATCCTCAACGTCTATTCGGCGACGCTGGCGGCGCTGAGCGCAGGCCTCAAGTTCTCGCGCTTCTGGCTCACCGTCATTGTCGGTATCGCAGGCTATCTGGTCACGCTCTACTTCATCTTCGCGCCGTCTTTCGCCAAGGCGTTCGACAACTGGATGATCAGCCTGCTGCTGTGGATGAGCCCCTGGGCCGGCGTGGTGCTGGCGGACTTCTTCATCAAGCGCAAGGGCAGGATCGACGTCGCCGAGCTCTACCGCTCGCCGGAGACCAGCGCCTATGGCGACATCAACTGGGCCGGCATGGTCGCATTCCTCGCCGGCCTCGTTGCGGGCTGGCTGGTGGAGGACGGCCTGGTCGGCGCGCTCCAGGGTCCGATCTCGATCAACCTGCTCGGCGGCGCCGATCTGAGCTGGCTGTTTGGGATCGGCGTGGCGAGCCTGACCTATCTTGCGCTGAGCAGGCTCGTGACGTCGCCCTCCTCGATCGTCGCGAGCGGCGCAGGCAGCTAGCGGCGAGGCCGAAATCGCGCACCACTGACTGCGCTGGGGCCGCCAGCCGGTGCGACGCCTTCGTCACACCAGACTCGACTTGCCTCGGCTCAGCACCTCGCCCTGCCCCTTGTCGCCGACGATCTCGCCGTGCTCGTACACCACACGTCCGCGGGCAATCGTGGTGACGGGCCAGCCGGTGACATCGAAGCCTTCCCAGGGCGTGTAGTCCGCGCCGTGGTGCAGATCGGCTTGTCGGATCGGCTTCTTCAGTTCGGGGTCCCATAGGACGATGTCTGCATCGAAGCCGATGCCGATCGACCCCTTGCGCGGATAAAGACCGTAGATTCGAGCATGGTTGGTCGAGGTCAGCTCGACGAATTTCTGGCGGGTGATCCGCCCCTTCGACACGCCCTCCGAAAACAGGATCGGCAGCCGCGTCTCGACGCCGGGAATGCCGTTCGGCACCCAGCGGAACGAGGTGCGCGCGTTCGGCGTCAGCTTGCCCTTGGGGTCGTCGTAGCGGAATGGGCAGTGATCGGATGAGAAGGTCTGGAACACGCCTGTCGTGATGCCTTCCCAGATCGCCTGCTGGCTCTCGGCATCGCGCGGCGGCGGCGAGCAGACGTATTTCGCGCCCGTGATGTCCATATTCAGGCCCTTCATGTCGTCGGCCGTGAGCGTGATATATTGCGGACAGGTCTCCGCATGCACCGGCAGCCCGCGCTGCTGGGCCCAGCGAACCTGCTCCATCGCCTCGCGCCCCGAGACGTGCACGATCATGATGGGGACGCCGATCACCTCGGCATGGCTGATGGCGCGATGCGTCGCCTCGCGCTCGACCGCCTGGGGTCGCGAGGTGCCATGATAGTAGGGCGCGATGTGGCCCTCGCGCTCGAGCTTGCTGGTGAGAAAGCGGATGGCGTCGTAGCCCTCGCAATGGACCATCACCAGCGCCTCCTCGCGGCGCGCGACGTCGAACACCTCCAGCAACTGCTTGTCGCTGAGCACGAGGTCGTCATAGGTCATGAACACCTTGAACGAGGTGTAGCCGTCCTTGACGAGGGCCGGCAGCTCCTGCCCGAGCACGACCGCGGTCGGATCGGAGATGATGAGATGAAAGGCGGTATCGATGTAGCACTCGCCCTCCGCGAGCTTGCGGTAGTTCTCGACGCAGGTGCGCAGCGACGTGCCCTTCTCCTGGAGCGCGAAGGGCAGCACCATGGTGTTGCCGCCGGCCGCCGCCGCACGCGTCGCTGAGGCAAAATCGTCGGCCATGACCACGTCCGGGCCCGACGGCTGGGAGATGTGGACATGGCTGTCGATACCGCCCGGCAGCGCCAGCAGGCCGGTCGCATCGATCTCGCGTGCCGCGCCCTCGATACGATCGGCGATGCTGACGATGCGGCCGTCGCGGACGCCGATATCGGCGCGAAATTCGTCGCTGGCCGTCACGATGGTGCCGCCACGAATGGCGAGATCGAGCTGGGTCACAGGCGTCTCCGTCACTTGCCGGCTGCTGATGTCTGGAAGATCCGGCCCCACCGCGCAAGGGCTCCGATGTCGCCGCCGGCAAGGTCGAGCGTCCGCCACAGCGTGACCGCAACGGAGTCGAGGACCGCAATGTCCAGTTCCCGCTCGAGCGAGGCGGCAATCGTGGCACCGTCGAGATTGGTGCAGAGGATGACGACGGCATCGGCGCCTTGGGCTGCGACGGACCGGATCATGTCCGCGATCGTTGCAGGCGAGACCTCGCCAAAGGAAAAATTGTCGCGCAAGCCCAGATGCCGCTCGGCATGCGGGGCGATGCCCTCCTCCGCCCAGACATCGCCGATCCGCCGTTGCACGTCATCCGTATAGGGCGAGACCAGGCCGACGCGCCTGGCGCCGAGCGCGCGGGCGGCGTCGATACAGGCGAGCGTCGAGGTCGTCGCGGGCACGCCAGTGCGCGCCGTGATCGCCTCGCAGAGGCTCTTGTCCCGGCCGACGCCGAGCCAACTCGCCGACGTGCCGTTCCAGGCGATGGCGTCAACCCTGGCATCCCCCAGCAGATCCGCCGCCGGCAACATCACCGAGGCATCGAACTGGCTCAGCGCGGCGGTGTCGAGCGCAATCTCGGTGACGCGGAAGCGCGAGAAATGCGCGGTGACGCCGGGGACGCCGTGCAGCATGGCGCTGGTGACGGGTTCGAGCACCGAGTTCGAGGACGGCGTGATCATGCCGAGACGCTTGCGCATGGCCGGACCTTACGATGCCTGGGCGAGGCGCGTCGACTCCTCGCGGATCAGGGACAGGATGTGGCGCTTGGCGTCATTGAATTCGGGGCTGGTGATGTCGCGCGGCCGCGGCAGGTCGAAATTGACGGCCTCGCGAATTCGGCCCGGCCGCCGTGTCATCACCACGATCTTGTTGCCGAGCACCAGCGCCTCGTCGACGCTGTGGGTGACGAAAACGATGGTGCAGCGGCGCTTCTGCCAGATCGCGACCAGTTCCTCCTGCATTTCGAGCTTGGTCTGTGCATCCAGCGCCGCAAACGGTTCATCCATCAGGATCACGCTCGGGTTCATCAGCAGGGCGCGGGCGATGCCGACGCGCTGGTTCATGCCACCGGACATCTCGGAAGGGTGATGGTGCTCGAAGCCGCGCAGGCCGACGAGATCGATGAACTCCATGGCCCGATCGTTGCGCTCTGCTTTGGCAACGCCCTTGAGCTTGAGGTGGAAGGCGATGTTGTCGATCGCCGTGAGCCACGGCATCAGGGTCGGTTGCTGGAACACCACGCCGCGATCCGAGCCTGGTCGCTCCACCTGCTTGCCGTCGACCAGCGTGCGACCGGAGGTCGCCTGCTCGAACCCGGCGATGATGTTGAGCAAGGTCGACTTGCCGCAGCCGGAGGGGCCGAGCAGGCAGACGAAGTCGTTGGCCTCGATGTCGAGGTTGATATTGTCCAGCGTCAGCAGGTCGCGGCCGCGCCGCTTGTCGGAAAACACCTTGACGATGTTGCGAAGCTCGATGGCCGCCATCAGCCTGCCCTGCCCTGCACGGTGGTTGTCTGCTGCCAGCGCAGCGTGCGCGCCATGATCGCCTTGAGGCCGAGATCGGAGAGATAGCCGAGCAGCCCGATCGAGATCATCGCCGCGAGCACGATGTCGTAGCGCAGGAAGTAATAGGAATCCCACAGGACATAGCCAAGGCCGCTCTTCACCGCGACCATCTCGGCCGTGACCGTCAGCATCCAGGCCGAGCCGACCGCGATGCGCAGGCCGGCGAAGATCGAGGGCAACGCCGCCGGCAGCACGATGTCGGTCAGCATCTGACGGCCGTTGGCGCCCATCATGGCGCCGGCACGCACCAGATTGTGGTCCACGGTCTTCACGCCGTGAATGGCGTTCATCAGCACGGGAAAGAACGCGCCGAGGAAGACCAGGAAGATCGCCGGCTTGTCGGCGATGCCGAACCAGATGATCGCGAGCGGAATCCACGACACCGGCGGGATCGGGCGTAGCATCTGCAGTGTCGGCTCCAGCGTCTTTTCGAACAGGCGCGACCAGCCGATGGCAACACCGGCGAGGATGCCGAGGAGACTAGCGAGCGCAAAACCGCCAAACACGCGAAGCGCGCTGGCGAGCGCGTCGCGCAGCCAGTGCCCGGAATAGGTCTGCGTCGTCTCGTCGAAACCGAACACCCAGTCGCCGAGCGCGTGCAGCACCGCACTCGGCGCCGGCAGCAGCGCGGGCGGCAACATGCCGCTGCGGGCGAAGGCCTCCCAGCCCGCGATCAGCAGCGCGGGCACGACGAGGCGTTCGCCCCCTTGCAACGCCCGCGTCAGCCGGAACGCCGGCCTGGCTGGAGCCGTATCAGTAACCGAGGTCATTCCTAGCCTTTCCTGTGGCCTTCTCCAGGAACGAATAGTCCATGTTCTTCTCAGCTTCGGCGGAGACGTCCTTGGCGATGTATTTGAGATCGCGCATCATCGCGGCGATCGCGAGCGTCTGCGACCGATGGATCGCGGGATCGGGCGATGCATTCTTCAGCGCCTCTGTCGCCACATTCTTGTCGAGGCCGGTGAGCTTGTTGATGACCTCGATCCACGGTGCCTTGTCGGCAATCAGCTTGTTGTCGAGCTCGACGACGGCGGTGACGACGCCCTGGACGCCGGCACGCTGACTCGCGATCACATCGGAACGGGTGACGATGAGGTTGGTGAGATTTCCGGCCGCCTGGTCATACGGCAGCACAAAGTGCTTGCCGGCGCCGGCAAGCCGGATCTGCGAGGCGAACGGCTCGACCGAGCAGATCATGTCGACCTCGCCGCGCTGCAGCGCCGCGAGATGATCGGACGGATTGGGGATGTTGATGAACTGGATGTCCTTGTTTGGATCGACGCCCTGCTTCAGGAACGCGCCGCGCATGTGGATGTCCTGCGCGTTGCCGCGGGAGGCCGCGACCTTCAGCGGCTGGCCATCGCTCTTCGCCTTCAGAGCGGTCGCCTTGAACGTGGCCCAGTCGTCCGGCGGCAGGTTCAGCTTGGCGGATGACAGACATTCCGAGCCGCCGTTGATCTGGCCCGAGACGGCAACGACGTCAAAGCCTTTGTCGAGCGCGGTGATATAGTGGAGGTAGGTGACCTGCGCGACGTCGATGCTCTTCGACACCAGCGCGGTCAGCACGTCGTTGCCCGAGTTGAAACCGGTCGCCTCGACCTCGACGCCCTTCGCCATCCCCGGGATCAGCGACATCGGCAGGCAATGCGCGCATTTGGCGTAGCCGAGCTTGATCTTCGCTGTCTGCGCTCCGGCCAGGTCGCCTCCGCCGAACATCGCCGCCATCACCACCACGAGGCCCAGTCGCAAACTCGTCCGCATCGCTTACTCCGTTTCGAAGGCGCGTGATCTCGCGCGTCGAAACGATCATCCGCCGCGCTTCGCCGCAGCGCAATCCGGTTTTTGCATGCTGCATACAATTTGCGCGCTATGCCATTGTTTTCAGCTACATGCGTCGGTATTTTGGGCAAGCAAAGGCGCCGGAAACGGCTAGGATGAGCGGAAGCAGTGAGGCACGCGTGCAGCAGAAATCGGATGCGCCAAAGGGACGAAAGTCGCCCAAACTCAAGAGGATGGGCCTGCATGAGCGCGCCGCCGCGCGGATGCGGACGATGATCATCCGCGGCGAGCTGCCGCCGGGCGCGCAGACCCAGGAGACCAAGCTCTCGAAGGAGCTCGGCGTGTCGCGCACCCCGTTGCGCGAGGCGATGAAGGTGCTTGCGGCGGAAGGGTTGATTGAGCTTCGTCCCAACCGCAGCCCGCGCATTGCCGATATCGCGGTCGACGGCATCTCCGAATTGTTCGAGGCCCTCGCCGGCATCGAGCGGCTCGCTGCAGAGCTCGCGGCGGAGCGCGCCACCGAGCGCGATCTCGCCCGCCTGCGCACGCTCCAGACCCGGATGGAAGGTCATCATCGTAACGGCAAGCTCGACGACTATTTCGCCATCAACGGCGAGATCCACAACACCATCGTCCGCATGGCCCGCAACACGCCGCTGCGCGAGGCGCACGAGACGCTGATCTCCCGCGCTGAGCGCGCGCGCTATCTGGCGCTCGGCGCCGACAAGCGCTGGAGCAATTCGGTCAACGAGCATGCCGATATCCTGGCCGCGCTGGAAGCGCGGGACAGCGAGGCCGCGGGACGCCTGCTCGGCGCCCATGTCCGCCAGACCGGCACCGCCTTGCTCGAGACGCTTGCCCCGAAGCCCAAGCTGACGGCGGCCTGACCATGAAGCTGTTGCTGCTCAACCCCAACACCAGCACCGAAGTCACGCAGCTGATGCTGGGTGTCGGGCAGCGCGCGGCCTCGCCAGGCACCGAGTTGATCCCGTGCACCGCGACCCGCGGCGTACCCTACATCGCGACGCGCACCGAGGCGCAGATCGGCGGTGCCATTGCGCTGGAGATGCTGTCCGAGCAGCACAAGAAGGTCGACGCCGCGATCATCGCGGCCTTCGGCGATCCTGGCCTGTTCGCCGCGCGCGAGACCTTCGACATTCCCGTGGTCGGCATGGCGGAGGCGGCCATGCTGACGGCCTGCATGGCCGGGCGCCGCTTTGCCATTGTCACCTTCGCCCGGGCGCTGGGGCCCTGGTACGAGGAGTGCGTCCGCGCCCACGGGCTATGGGAGCGCTGCGCCGGCATCCGCATGCTCGACACGCCGTTTCAGGCGATTTCCGGGGTCGGCACCGAGAAGGAAGACGTGCTGGTCGAGCTCGCGCAGCGCGCCATCCTCGAAGACGAGGCCGATGTGCTGATCTTTGCGGGCGCCCCGCTCTCGGGCCTCGCCGAGCGCGTCGCCGACCGCATCCCCGTCCCTGTGGTCGATCAGGTCATCGCCTCGGTCAAGCAAGCCGAGGCGCTTCACGCGCTGCGCCTGCGCAAGGCCACGGCGGGCACGTTCCGCCGCCCCGCCGCCAAACCCACCATTGGTCTTGCCGACGCGCTTGCCGCCCGGCTCGAGCATCGCGACAGCTGATCAGAGAGGCGGCCGGCGATGCGAAAAACCCAGTTCGTTTTCGAGGATACGGCCGAAGGCAAACAAGCGGGCTTCGCATCCCGGCGGCGCGATGACCTGGACGCCGAAGGGCAGCTCATTCACCGCTCGCCGCACCGGTATGGTCAGGACCGGAAAACCGACCAGCGACACGATGAAGGTGACGGCGAGATAGTCGATCGGCGTCTCCAGCGCCGCACCGTCGATGGCCGTGACGTCACTGATCTCGTTCGGCCAGGGGAACACCGACGCGGCCGGCGCGACCAGGAAATCGACTCGCGTGAACAGCTCGCGAAAGCTGCGGTAGATCGCGGTGCGGCGCCGTTCGGCGTTCAGGTAGTCCTCCGCAGACAGGTTCGCACCAGCCTCGATATTCCAGATCACCGTCGGCGTGAGCTCGGCACGCCGGGTCCTCAGCAACTCGCCGTAGGCATTGGCGATGTGCGCGGCACGCAAGGTGCGGAAGGTTTCGATCGCCCCGCCACAATCCGGCGAGGACGGCACGACATCGGCAACACGCGCGAGCGCCTCCCAAGTCCGGGAGAAGCGCGCACGAACGTCGCGCGCAAGCGGCGCAAGACCGAAGTCGGGCGTGACGGCGATCCGCGGACGGCCGGCGATGGCTCGATCGTCGCTGACGCTGCCGAGCGAGAGTGGATCATTCGCATCACCTCCGGCGCAGACCGACAGGGCGAGTTCGAGATCCTCGACGCCACGCGCGAGAAAGCCGTGTGTGGCGAGCATGTCCCAGCCGAGCGGACGGCGCGGCGAGGGGATGCGGCCGGGCGTCGGCCGGATCGAGGCGACGTCACAGAAGCTGGCGGGCGTGCGCACCGAGCCGCCGAAATCGGTGCCGTGCGCCAGCGGCACCATGCCGGCCGCGACCGCGACGGCAGAGCCGCCGGAGGATCCGCCGGATGTCAGCGCGAGATTGAACGGATTGCGGGTCGGCCCGCGCAATCTGTTGGTGCAGACCGCACCAAAGCCGAACTCCGGCGTGTTGGTCTT
>RXJC01000550.1 GCA_003963435.1 Bradyrhizobiaceae bacterium
TCGGTCACCGACACGGTCGGTCCGGCGACGGGCTCGGGCGGGCAGACTCACTGGGCCAACGGCTGGACCATCGGCGCCGGCTGGGAATACGGCGTCACCCGCAACTGGATCGTGGGCCTCGAATACAACTACGCAGCCTTTGGCAGCCAGACCTATCAGCTCGGCGGCACCGCGGGTAACTACACCTTCGACGCCAAGCCGCGCGACATCCAGTGGGCCGTCGTGCGCGCGAGCTACAAGTTCGACGCACCTGTCATCGCCCGTTACTGAGCACGTCGACGACGCAACGCGACCAACGATCAAGAAAAGCACTGCCAAATTCAAAAGCCCCGGCCTGGTCCGGGGCTTCTTTTTTGCGTGGTGAAGTCCCGCTCTCAAGCCATCACAGAGAAGCCGCCATCGACGGGGATCGCGGTGCCCGTCACGAAGTTCGAGGCGGGCGATGCCAGGAATACGGCGATGCCGGCGAAGTCGTCGATGTCGCCCCAGCGCCCCGCGGGCGTACGCGCCAGCACCCGCTCGTGCAGTCCCGACACCTGCTGCCGCGCGCCGCGGGTGAGGTCGGTATCGATCCAGCCCGGCAGGATCGCGTTGACCTGGATGTTGTCGGGCGCCCAGGCGTTGGCGCAGGCGCGCGTGTACTGCACGATCCCGCCCTTGCTCGCCGCATAGGCGGTGGCGAAGCTCGCACCGAAGATCGACATCATCGAGCCGATGTTGATCACCTTGCCGTTGCCCGAGGCCTTCAGGTGCGGATAGGCGAGCTTCGAGCACAGGAAGGCGCTGGTGAGGTTGGTGCCGATCACCTTGTTCCACTCGTCGAGCTCGAGCTCGTGCGGCGGCTTGCGGATGCTCATGCCGGCATTGTTGACGAGAATGTCGATGCGGCCGAGATCCTTCACCACGCGGGCGATCATGGCTTCGATCGCGGCCCTGTCGGTGACGTCGGTCGCAACGGCGATCGCCTTGACGCCGCGCTGCCTGAGATCTTCGACGGCGGCCTTGGACTTCGCCTCGTTGCGTCCGACCACGGCGATGTCGGCGCCTGCATCGGCGAGGCCGCGCGCCATGCCGAGACCGATGCCGCCATTGCCTCCCGTGACGACCGCGACCTTGCCGCGGAGATCGAACCGGCTGGATGTCATGCTTGTATTCCCTGGTTTCTTCTATTGGTTGCTTTCCCAGATCAGCACCAGCCCGAAGCCGGCCATGGCGGCGCCATAGCCGGCCCATTGCAGCTGATTGACCATGAAGCTCGATCGTGGCCAGGGGACCGTGCCGGTGCCTTGTCCGATCCAGAGCAGCCCGAGGGCAGTCGCAAACAGGCCTGCGACAAGCAGAAATCTGCGCATGCATTCCTCCCCATCGGTTCGCTTCTGTCGCGCGGCGCGGCGATGAGGATCATCGCCGCCGCGAAAGCTTGGGCTCACAGTACCCGCAGGTTTGGGTCGGATACAATGGCAGCGCCGGCAGCGGAGCGGATGATCGAAGTCAGCTCGACGCTGCGCACCGCCCTTGGAGGTGAGGATTGGCTGCCGACAAGCCACAACGAAAAAGCCCCGGCGATGCCGGGGCTTTGACGCTTGATCGTGAGATCAGATCAATACTTCGCGACGACCGGACCGGTCCAGTTGAAGCGGTAGACCAGCGAGGTCGAGATCGTCTGGTTCCAGCTGTTGGCGCGGATGGAGTTGCCGGCCAGGGCGTTGGTGCCGTCGACCAGTTCATCCATCGTCTTGGCGTTGTAGAAGGCCGAACGATATTCGGTCTTCATGAACCAGCCGGGCGAGGTGATGCCGAAGATGTTCAGGCTGTTCTCGACGCCGCCACCGATGAACCAACCGTTGCGGTTGTAGCTGTTGAGGTGGATGCCCGCGGGCGTGCCGGCGAGGTTCGTGAAGTTGGTCTGGCCGAAGTGAGCGCCGGAGTAACCGCCGTTGACGTAGGAGAGAACGTTCGGAGCAACCAGCCAGCCGAGGCGAACGCCCGCGGCCCAGGAGGTTTCCAGCTTCTGGCTGCCGGTCAGGCCGCCCACAACGGTCGGATCCTGAAGGGTGGCGCGGATGCTGCCGAACTGACCGTCGGCGAACACACCGGCGACCCAGGTGCCGCTGAACTGCCAGTCGTAACCGGCGCCGACCGTGCCGAACCAGCCCGAGCCGCCCTGGCGCTGGTCGATCGTCAGCGGGACCGCGCCGACGGTGGTCTGGACGTGCTGGTCAGCATTCGAGAGGCCGCCGCCGCCACCGCCGAAGACGTAGAAGCCGGTCCAGTTGGCGACGGGCGCCGCCATCGGGGCCTTCACGTAGGGACGGGCAGCCAGATCGGCCGCCGAGGCCGAACCGGTCATCGCGGCAACCGCGGTCAGAGCGAGCAAAACCTTCTTCATGTCAAAATCCCCAACCTTGGTCTGTCGTAACAGGCGCGAGCGCACTGAAGTTCGTGTCATCTGATGACCCGGACTATAGACGTTTCCAGCCGAAATGCTGTTGCCGGGCAGGCACAGTCGCCGGAAAACGCGGCGCCGCGCCGATTTGGGGCGCCAATCTCAATAATGCAGATAAACACGTAAAATCAAAGAGATATGGCGATTTTGAAATCGCCGCTCCGGGTAAGTTTTCGTTAGGAAATGCCGCTCTGTCCGAAATGGAGGCAGCTCCACGCTCGGCCCGGACGCTGTGAGTCGTTGACCGAGTCGCCCCGACGGGCTGGGAATCGCCTCTGAGCCCGCGGACTGGGGCAAGCGTGCCGCCAAGGAGTGCGGCCAAAACAAACGAGCCTCGGCTGGGCGCCGAGGCTCGCGAACGCAATACGAAGGCACTTGAGGATTCAAACGTCCAGCAGTTCCTCACTGGCAAACTCGGCCTTGTCGGTGATGAAGGCAAAGCGCGCCTCGGCCTTGGTGCCCATCAGGCGTTCCACGGAGTCTGCCGTGGTGTCGCGGTCGTCGGCGAGCAGCACGACCTTCAGCAGCGTCCGCTTGGCCGGATCCATGGTGGTCTCCTTGAGCTGCGCCGGCATCATTTCGCCAAGGCCTTTGAAGCGGTTCACCTCGACCTTGGCGTTGGCGTTGAACGCGGTCTTGATCAGCTCGTCCTTGTGCTTGTCGTCGCGCGCATAGACCGACTTGGTGCCATGGGTCAGCTTGTAGAGCGGCGGCACCGCGAGGAAGAGGTGGCCTTCGTCGATCAGCTTCGGCATCTGCCGGTAGAAGAACGTGATCAGGAGCGAAGCGATGTGCGCGCCGTCGACGTCGGCGTCGGTCATGATGATGATGCGCTGGTAGCGCAGATCCTCTTCGCGATACTGCAGGAGCTGGCCGCAGCCGATGGCCTGCACGAGATCCGACAGCTGCGCATTCGCGGTCAGCTTGTCCTTGCCGGCGGAAGCGACGTTGAGAATCTTGCCGCGCAACGGCAGCACCGCCTGTGTCTTGCGGTCGCGCGCCTGCTTGGCGCTGCCACCGGCCGAGTCGCCTTCGACGATGAAGAGCTCGGAGCCTTCGGTGCCGGCGTCGGTGCAGTCGGCGAGCTTGCCGGGCAGGCGCAGCTTCTTGCCGGCGGTCTTGCGCGCCGTCTCCTTTTCCTGGCGGCGACGCAGCCGCTCCTCGGCGCGGTCGATCACGAAGTCGAGCAGCCGGTTGGCCATGTTCGGATTGCCCGACAGCCAGTGGTCGAACGGATCCTTCATCGCCTGCTCGACGATGCGCTGCGCTTCGGCGGTGGCGAGACGGTCCTTGGTCTGCCCCTGGAATTCAGGCTCGCGCACAAACACGGACAGCATCACGGCCGCGCCCACCATCACGTCTTCCGAGGTGATGGAGGAGGCGCGCTTGCCCTGGCCGACGCGCTCGGCATGATCCTTGAGGCCGCGGAGCAGCGCGCTGCGCAGGCCGGATTCGTGCGTGCCGCCATCGGGCGTGGGGACGGTGTTGGTGTAGGAGGAGAGGAAGCCGTCGGCATCCGCGGTCCAGGCCACCGCCCATTCGCAGGCGCCGTGTGCGCCGTTGCGGCCCGACTTGCCGGAGAAGATGTCGGGATGCACCAGCGTGTCGGCGTGGATCGCCGCCGCCAGATAGTCCTTGAGGCCGCCGGGGAAGTGGAACGTCGCTTCCGCCGGAACGTCCTCGATGCCCTTGAGCAGCTCGGGCGCGCAGTTCCAGCGGATCTCGACGCCGCCGAACAGATAGGCCTTCGAGCGCGTCATCTTGAACAGGCGCTGCGGCTTGAACGCGGCCTTAGGCCCGAAGATGTCGGTGTCGGGCTTGAACCGCACGCGCGTGCCGCGGCGGTTGTTGACCTTGCCGAGGTCCTCGAGCTTGCCCTTGGGATGGCCGCGCTCGAAAATCATGCGGTGCAGCTTCTGGCCGCGCGCGACCTCGACCTCGAGACGCGAGGAGAGGGCGTTGACCACGGAGATGCCGACGCCGTGCAGGCCGCCGGAGGTCTCGTAGACCTTGCTGTCGAACTTGCCGCCCGAATGCAGCGTGCACATGATGACTTCGAGCGCCGACTTCTTCGGGAATTTTGGATGCGGATCGACCGGGATGCCGCGGCCATTGTCGGTGACGGTCAGGAACCCGTCAGCACTCAGCTCGACACCGATGAAGGTCGCGTGTCCGGCCAGCGCCTCGTCCATCGAGTTGTCGATCACTTCGGCGAACAGGTGATGCAGCGCCTTCTCGTCGGTGCCGCCGATATACATGCCCGGCCGGCGTCGCACCGGTTCCAAGCCTTCGAGCACCTCGATGTCGGCCGCGGTGTAGTCGGCTTCTCCGCCGCCTCCGCGCGGCGCCGCCTTGGCTGCGCGAGGTTTCGGCTCGTCGCCGCCGAAGAAGTCGTCTTTTGCTTTGGGTTTCAACTGCTTGGACATATATCTTGATGCGTTTTGAGGGCCGCATGAGCGGCGAATCGATTGGGCCGAGTATGCCACTTCTGACCAGGAAAGGTTATGGGCGGACCGGCCGGGCGGTGTGGTTGGGGGCCAATCCCGGCGATTTTACGCCGCGGGCCCATCCATTCCCGCCAATTTGACGTCAAGGCCCGACCCATGCCGGGTTTTGTGACTTGATGTCACACAAGTCCTTGGCTTACCAGTCCTTTTCATCGAGCAGCACCTTGAGACGGGGCGGAAGGCTATTTTTGATGGAGCAGTTTGCGCACGCCCTGGCCGATTTCGTGCGCGTTCACCAGGCTTGGGCGGCTCCGGTCGTGTTCCTGCTGGCCTTCGGGGAGTCGCTCGCCTTCATCTCGCTGCTGATCCCGGCCTGGGGCGCGTTGGTGGCGATCGGCGCGCTGATCGGGGTGAGCGGCATCAGCTTCTATCCGGTCTGGATCGCCGGCGGCCTCGGCGCGGCGCTGGGCGACTGGGTCTCCTACTGGTTCGGCTATCGCTACAAGGAGAAGGTCGCCGAGATGTGGCCGCTCTCGCGCTATCCGGGACTGCTGCCCAGAGGCGAGGCCTTCGTGCGGAGCTGGGGCATTCCCAGTATCTTCATCGGCCGGTTCTTCGGTCCGTTGCGCGCCTCGGTGCCGCTCGCGGCGGGCATTTTCGAGATGCCCTATTGGACCTTCCAGATCGCCAATTTCATCTCGGCCCTGGTCTGGTCGGCCGTGCTGCTGCTGTTCGGCGACGTGCTCGCCAGGATCATGGAATGGATCTGGCGGGCGGTCTGACGCCCCCCAAATCTTGACGGGAACGGCGTCTGGCTTTATAGCCGCGCGCCATGATCAACGCCGCGACCATTCTGTTCGCCCGTCGCCGCCGCCGCTCTTTAGCGGTTTGGGCGGTCGATCGCGTTTGAGATCATCGTCTTTGCCGCTGGATCCGATCCGCGGCATTCTCTCTCCTGTCAGCGCGATCTGATCCGGCGGCTCCCCCAGGAGGCCCAGCAGGAGACCACGATGTACACGCCACCCTTTTTCAAGCAGGACCGCGCCGCGAGCCTGAAATTCGCCGAGGAGCGCGGCTTCGGCACCATGTGCGCCTTCGACGGCAGGAAGCCGGTCGCCTCGCCGCTGCCGTTCTACCTGACCTACGCCGCCGACGGCACACCGCAGGCTGCCTTTCATGTCGCCCGTCACAATCCGCTGCTAAAGCTGGTGGGCGGCGATGCGTCCTGGTTGCTCGCGGTCAACGGGCCCGATGCCTATGTATCGCCGGATTGGTACGTCTCGCCGGACCAAGTGCCGACCTGGCTTTACCAGTCGGTGCATCTGAGCGGCCCGGTGCGGCTGTTGTCGGACGACGAGCTGGCGGTGCAGATCGACACGCTCAGCGACAAGTTCGAGAGCTGGCTATTGCCGAAGAAGCCGTGGACCTCGGCGAAGATGACGGCGGGCCGGCTCGAGACGATGAAGAAGGCGATCGTGGGCCTGGTGATGAACGTTGAAGAGGTCGAAGGCAGCTTCAAGCTGAACCAGCACAAGTCCGACGCCGACTATGCGGCGATCGCCAATGCACTCAGCGCCGGCGCTGCCGATGCCAGGCAGATCTCGCAGTTGATGCGGCAGGCAAGGCCGCAGGTTTTCTCAGACGACACGAACATGCTCGAAGGGAGCGCATCATGAGCCTCGCTGACACCACCAAAGCCCCCACCACCAGCGCGGCCAAGAAGCCGGCCACCGTCTTCGTCGACGGCGGCTCCGGCACCACCGGGCTCGGCATCAACGAGCGGCTCAAGCTTCAGAACGATGTCGCCGTGAAGACCATTGCCGACGACAAGCGCAAGGATCCCGCCGCCAAGAAGGCGCTGATGGAGGAGGTGGATCTCGTTATCCTCTGCCTGCCCGACGATGCCGCCAGGGAAACCGTCGCGCTGGTCGACAGCATGGGGGCTCACGCGCCGAAGCTGCTGGACGCCTCGACCGCGTACCGGGTCGCGCCCGACTGGGCCTACGGCTTTCCCGAGCTGACGGCCGACCAGGCTGGCAAGATCAAGGCCGCCAAGAAGGTCTCCAATCCCGGCTGCTATCCGACCGGCGCGATCGCGCTGTTGCGGCCGATCGTCGACGCCGGCCTCTTGCCGCCAGACTATCCCGTCACCGTCAACGCGGTGAGCGGCTATTCCGGCGGCGGCAAGTCGATGATCGCAAGCTTCGAAGACGGCAGCGCGCCGTCCTTCGAGCTCTACGGCCTCGGCTTCGAGCACAAGCATCTGCCCGAGATGCAGCTCTATTCGAACCTGACGCGGCGGCCGATCTTCATTCCCTCGGTCGGCAACTACCGGCAGGGCATGCTGGTCTCGGTGCCGCTCCAGCTCGACACG
>RXJC01000260.1 GCA_003963435.1 Bradyrhizobiaceae bacterium
GCTGTTCACCACCGGCTATACGCGCAACGCGATCGTTCACAACGGCATGCTCGACGCCGGCAAGCACCTGCTCTCCAAGCCCTTCGCGATCGAAGACCTCGCCGTCAAGGTGCGCAGTCTGCTCGACGAGGGTTGAGGAGATATCGGGCGAAGATCCCGTTCCAGGTTTGCAAGCCGCGCTCACAAGCGCTATGTCCCGGCTTTCGCAGAGAGCCCCGACATGACGATCTCCGACGACAACGACCTCACGCGCCTGAAAGAGATCGGGCGCGTCGTCGCCACCACGTTGGCGGCGATGGGCAAAGCGGTCGAGCCGGGCATGACCACCTCCGAGCTCGACCAGATCGGGCGAAAGCTCCTGGAGGCCGCCGGGGCGCGTTCGGCCCCGGAGCTGGCTTACGATTTTCCCGGCGCGACCTGCATCAGCGTGAACGAGGAAATCGCTCACGGCATCCCGGGCGAGCGGCGGATCGCGCGCGGCGACCTCGTCAACATCGACGTGTCCGCCGAGAAGAACGGTTTCTTTGCCGATACGGGCGCCTCCTTCGCCGTTCCACCCGTCGCCCGTGCGATCGAACGTCTTTGCCGGGACGGCCGGCGGGCGATGTGGACCGGCCTGCAGCAGGTCGGCGCCGGCAAGCCGATCGCCGGGATCGGCCAGGCGATCGGGACCTTCGCGCGGAAGAACGGCTACAGCCTGGTCAGGAACCTCGCCAGTCACGGTGTCGGCTTGTCGCTGCACGAGGAGCCGACGGAGATTGCAACATGGCCCGATCGCTCCGAACGCCGCATCATGACCGATGGCCTCGTCTTCACCGTCGAGCCGTTCCTCTCCATGGGCGCCGAGTGGGCGGAGAATGGCGATGATGCGTGGACGCTCTACAGCAGTCCGGAGGCGCCGACGGTGCAGTACGAGCACACCGTGATCGCCACGCGAAACGGACCCTTGATCGTGACGCTGGCTGGTTGAGGCATCGAGGCCCGGGGCGGATCACGCCAGGCGGTCGATGATCTCGAGGAGGCGGTCGCGATCAGGGCGATCGCGGCGTCGGTGCCTGGGTGGCCGGCCGTGAGCGGCGCCGGGATTTCTGCTGCGGTACGAAGTACGGATTCACCACGCAACTCGCCGAACGTCCGACGGCGAGATAGCGGCACTGCGCCAGCGAATCGTAGCGGCAGTCGAAATAGCCGACAGGACCGTAGATCTGCATGCACACCGGATAGCTCGGATCGTAGGTCTGCGCGCCTGCAGCGCCCGCGAAGAGCAGGCCGAACAGGACGAGTGCGATGCGGGCGCCACGCATCTCAGCGCGGCAGGTAATAGCCTGGCGAGTAGCCCGGCGTCAGCGCGCGCGGACGATTCTGATACGCGTAGGGGTCGTCGCTCTGTCCGGCGAAGTACGGATTGGCGATGCATGTCAGCGCGCGACCGGACGCGCTCGCTTGACACTGCGCGTAGGTGTCGAACCTGCAATTGCTCAATCCGGGCCATTCATCCCCGGTGAGGCAGAAGGGATGGTTCCTGCCGAATGCGTGCGCGGGCGTGCTTGCGGTTGACGCGAGAGCGAGTGTGATGAATGCGAGCGAAAATGTGGCGACAATGGGATGAAGACAGCGGCCGCGCATTTCAATTCTCCAATCACGTGAATGTGCGTGCGACGTCGTTACGCGCGCGTGAAGTTTATGTCCTGTAGTCGACATTGGAACTCATGAAAATACTTGTTTCAAAGGGTTTCCGCGCACCGGCCAATAAACATTCGTTAATGAGCAAGGTCCTTTCGCTCGAACTGTTGCGGCGTGGTTACAGCAATTCCGGCGATCGCTGATATGACCGATGCACGGCCGGGGGGCCCACTGAAGAAACTGGAACGGGAATCAAATGAAGAAGAATTTGTTGCTTGCTGCTGTGAGCCTCGTCGCGCTGAGCGCGGCGGCGCCGGCGCTGGCTGCTGACCTCGCGGCACGGCCCTACACCAAAGCGCCGGCGATGGTCGCGGCGATCTACGATTGGAGCGGCTTCTACATCGGCCTCAACGGTGGCGGCGGTTCGTCGAACGCGAAGTGGGACCTGGTCGGTTTCGGCCGTGATGGTTCGCACGACGCGACCGGCGGCACGGTCGGTGGTCAGATCGGCTATCGCTGGCAGTCCGGCCAGTTCGTGTTCGGCCTGGAAGGCCAGGGCAACTGGGCTGACTTTTCCGGCAGCCATGTCGGCGCGATCTCCGGCTTCACCAACAACACCAAGATCGATGCGTTCGGTCTGATCACCGGTCAGGTTGGCTACGCCTGGAACAACGTCCTGCTCTACGTCAAGGGCGGTGCGGCTGTGGTCAGCACCAAGTATGACGCCTCGCTCGCCGGCGTGTCGCTGGCGTCGGGCAACGACACCCGTTGGGGCGGCACCGTCGGCGCTGGCCTCGAGTACGGCTTCGCTCCGAACTGGTCGGTTGGCGTCGAGTACGACCATATCTTCCTGGGTGGCGACGACAAGAACCTGACCGGCCCCGGCGGTGTCCTTGCCGTCAACGTCAAGCAGGACGTCGACATGGGTCTCGTCCGCCTGAACTACAAGTTCGGCGGTCCGATGCTCGGCCGTTACTGAGCCTGATCGCTCCCACCGGAGCGGTCGTCGAAAGCCCCGGCCTTGGCCGGGGCTTTTTTATTGCGTCAATTCAGCAAGTTAACCATTGTCTTGCGAGATCGCCCGCGGCGCTTGACTCCTGAGAACGAAATGAGAACAATGTTCTTCATACGTTCTAGCAAAGGAGCGAGGCATGTTCAGGGTTTTCGTCGAAGAGGCCGCCGCATTGGCGTCGATCACGCTGTTCGTCGGGATGATCGCGATCTGGGCCCAGGTCCTACCGCAGCTCTGAGTCCTTGCTTCACGCTTGGGCTGGCTGGGAAAAAATGGCT
This sequence comes from Bradyrhizobiaceae bacterium, assembly GCA_003963435.1. Lineage (GTDB taxonomy): Bacteria > Pseudomonadota > Alphaproteobacteria > Rhizobiales > Xanthobacteraceae > Bradyrhizobium. Next base: position 2,914 of record RXJC01000260.1, read on the forward strand.
GGTTGGGGAAAAGCGGGATGGCGGTGCGAAGTGGCCGCTGCGGCGTGGACTCTCGCGGCGCAGCACCCCACCATTGCGAGGCGAGTCGGCTGGACGGGTGCATGATGCCCTGAGGCGCCGGCGAGCGCTCCATTCCATCTGCAAGAGGCCGTCACGCGACCATGCCGAGCGCCGGATTTGTTCACCTTCACGTTCACTCGGCCTATTCGCTGCTCAAGGGCTCGATCAAGATCGCCAAGCTCGCCGAGCTTGCCAAGAAGGACCACCAGCCGGCGCTGGCGCTGACCGACACCGACAATCTGTTCGGTGCGCTGGAGTTCTCCGACAAGATGGCAGGCTCCGGCATCCAGCCAATCGTCGGCTGCGAGCTGGCCATCGATTTCGGCGACCAGGATCCGAACGCGCGCAACGCGATGGCGCCATCCCGCGTCGTGCTGCTGGCCGCGCAGGAGCGCGGCTATCGCAGCCTGATGCGGCTCAACTCGCGCGCGTTCCTGGAATCGCCCGACAGCCACGCGCCGTTCATCAAGTTCGACTGGCTCGAGGGCGAGACCGAGGGTCTGATCGCGCTGACGGGCGGGCCGGACGGGCCGATCTCGCTGGCGCTGGCCGGCGGGCACGCCGAGCTCGCTGCGCTGCGCTGCGAGCGTCTGGCCGGCCTGTTCGGTGACCGCCTCTACGTCGAATTGCAGCGCCACAACACCGACAAGGAGCGGCGCGCCGAGAGTGGGCTGATCGACATCGCCTATGCCAAGGGATTGCCGCTGGTCGCGACCAACGAGCCGTATTTCGCCTCGACCGACGATTACGAGGCGCACGACGCGCTGCTCTGCATCGCCGGCGGCCGGCTGATCGCCGAGACCGAGCGCGAGCAGCTCACGCCAGATCACCGCTTCAAGACCCGCGCCGAGATGGCCGTGCTGTTCGCCGACATTCCGGAGGCGCTGGCCTCGACGGTGGAGATCGCCGAGCGCTGCTCGTTCCGCCCGATGACCCGCAAGCCGATCCTGCCGTTCTTCACCGTCGGCGCCGCGCAGAGCTCGGACGCCGCTTCGGTCGAGGCCGCCGAGTTGAAGCGCCAGGCGGAGGAGGGGCTCGCCAATCGGCTGCGCGTCCACGGCCTGTCCCAGGGCACCACGGAAGAGGACTACAGCAAGCGCCTGGCGTTCGAGCTCGACGTCATCATGCGCATGAAATACGCGGGTTACTTCCTGATCGTGTCCGACTTCATCAAATGGGCGAAGAGCCAGGGCATTCCGGTCGGGCCGGGCCGCGGCTCAGGTGCCGGCTCGCTGGTGGCCTGGGCGCTGACCATCACCGACCTCGATCCGATCAAGTTCGGCCTGCTGTTCGAGCGCTTCCTCAATCCCGAGCGCGTCTCGATGCCGGACTTCGACATCGACTTCTGCCAGGACCGCCGCGGCGAGGTGATCAAGTACGTCCAGGAACGCTACGGCCGCGACCAGGTGGCGCAGATCATCACCTTCGGAACGCTGCAGGCGCGCGGCGTGTTGCGCGACGTCGGCCGCGTGCTGCAGATGCCCTACGGCCAGGTCGACAAGCTGACCAAGCTGGTGCCGCAGAATCCGGCCGCGCCCGTCACCCTCGCGGCCGCGATCGAGAGCGAGCCGAAGCTGCAGGCGTTCCGCGACGAAGATCCGATCGTGGCGCGCGCCTTCGACATCGCCCAGCGCCTCGAAGGCCTGACGCGCCACGCCTCGACCCATGCGGCCGGCATCGTGATCGGCGATCGTCCCCTGAGCGAGCTCGTGCCGCTCTACCGCGATCCCAAATCCGACATGCCGGTGACCCAGTTCAACATGAAATGGGTCGAGCCGGCCGGCCTCGTCAAATTCGACTTCCTCGGCCTGAAGACGCTGACCGTGCTCGACGTCGCGGTGAAGCTCCTGAAGCCGCGCGGCATCCACGTCGATCTCGCCACGCTGCCGATCGACGATACCGAGAGCTACCAGATGCTGGCGCGCGGCGAGGTGGTCGGCGTGTTCCAGGTTGAAAGCCAGGGCATGCGGCGCGCGCTGGTCG
>RXJC01000363.1 GCA_003963435.1 Bradyrhizobiaceae bacterium
CGAGCGCATGGAAGGAGGAGAGCCCGGAGGACAGCATGCCGTAATCGGGCATGGTGGTCTTGGCGAAGATGATGGCGCCGGCCTCGCGCAGCCGCGCGGCGGGCGGGGCATCCTTCTCGGCGGGCACCAGCTTGACGCTGGCCGCGCCCAGCGGCACCGGCACGCCCTTGGTGGCGATATTGTCCTTCACCGTCACCGGCACGCCGTCGAGCGCACCGGACGGCTCGCCGCCGCTCCAGCGCGCGGTCGAGGCCTTGGCGGCCTCGCGCGCACTGTCTGGATCGAACGCATAGAGCGCCTTCAGATGCGGTTCCCACGCAGCGACATGCGCGAGCAAATCCTCCAGCACCTCGCTCGGCGAGAATTGCTTGGCGCGATAGCCCGCGATCAGATCGACCGCGGACAGATCGTGCAGCGAGGTGACCGCCTCTTTGGCGCTCTTTTTAGGCATGGCCACCTACCGGCATGCGGGTCTCGATGATGCGGGCGAACATGCTGGCGCCGATCGGCAGGATCTTGTCGTCGAGCACGAAGCCGGGGTTGTGCACCGGCACCGAGCCGTCATGGCCGACCCAGAAATAGGCGCCGGGAATGGTCTCCAGCATGTCGGCGAAATCCTCACTGCCCATCTTCGGTTGGGCGCGGGTGATCACGTTGGCGGGGTTGACGATGGTACGCGCGACCTCCTCGACCACCTTGGACTGCTCGACCTGGTTGATCAGCACGCCAAAAGTGTCGCGGATGTCGACGTCGATCACGCAATTGTAGGCGCTTGCGATGCCGGCGCAGATGGTGCGGATGCGTTCGCTGACGAGGCTGCGAACTTCCTTCGAGAAGGTGCGGATGGTGCCGCACAGATGCGCGTCGCCGGGAATGACGTTGTAGGCAGAGCCTGCGTGGATCTGGGTGATCGACACCACCGCGGCCTGCAGCGGCTCGACGTTGCGGCTGACGATGGTCTGGATCGCCTGCGCCAGCGTGGTCGCGATGATCACCGCGTCCTTGGAGCGCTCGGGCATCGCGCCATGCGCGCCGTAGCCGGTGATGCGCAGGTCGAAGAAGTCGGCGCTGGCCATCGCAGGTCCCGGCAGGATCGCGATCTCGCCATGGTTCAGGTCGGGCGCGTTGTGCAGGCCGTAGAGCTCGTCGCAGGGAAACTTCTCGAACAGGCCGTCCTTGATCATGGCGCGGGCGCCGCCGAGGCCTTCCTCGGCCGGCTGGAAGATCAGATGCACGGTCCCGTCGAAATTCCGGGTCTCGGCGAGGTAGCGCGCGGTGCCGAGCAGCATGGTGGTGTGGCCGTCATGGCCGCAGCCGTGGAAGCGGCCGGGGATCTTCGAGCTCCATTTCAGATTGGTGTTCTCTTCCATCGGCAGCGCGTCCATGTCCGCGCGCAGGCCGATGCGCTTATTGCCCGAGCCCCTGCCCTTGATGACGCCGATCACGCCGGTGCCACCGAGGCCACGATGGACCTCGATGCCCCAGCTCTTCAGCTTGTCGGCGACGATGCCGGAGGTGCGAACCTCCTCGAAGCCGATCTCGGGATGGGCGTGGAGGTCGCGGCGGATGGCGGTGAGTTCGTCGGCATAGCCGTCGATGCGGTCGATCGTGGGCATGTGTCCTGTCCGGTTAGCGTGAAGGGGGATTGAAAACGGGGCCGTTCGGCTTGACGCGGATGCCCGGCCGCAGGCGCGTCCAGGGCAGGGAGGCGGTGTCGGCCGGCATCGCGCCGGGCGCGGCGCAGATCATCAGCTTTTCGGCGATCGGCTCGAAATCGGCGCGGAAGTGCACCGAGCTCTTGTTGACCAGGATCTTCTCCTGCGTCGGCTCGATGCCGACATAGCGATACATCGCCTGATCGGCGAGCTGCGCCTTGTGCGAGGAAACGACGACACGGACGTCGCCGATGCGCAAGGCCGCGGAGGGGCCCATCTCCATCTCGCGGCCGCCATAGTACGGACCTGGTGCGATGAAGCGGCCGTCGGAGAGCTTCTCGACGACAAAAGTCTCGGTGTAGGGTTCGTCGCCGGGAATGCCGGACTTGCCGCCGAGCGACAGCGTGACGGTGGCGCCGACGCCGGCCGCATGCGCGGCTTTGGCCGATTCCGGATCGTAGATCGCGCCGGTCGCCGCGCTGGCCTTGTTGCGCACCAGCGCGCGCAGCATGCCCGTGGTGTCGGAATCACCCCCGGCGCCGGGATTGTCCTGGGTGTCGGCAATGATGATCGGCTTGCTGGCGCCCTTCGCGAGCTCCATGGCATGGCGCACGCCGTCATCGGGCGTCCAGATCTTGCCGTCGAAATCGTCCTCGTGGCTTTCAACCAGCCTCACGATCGCGTCCGCGGCGCGATCGGCGTCCTCTTGCGTCCGGCCATAGGCGAACACGCTCGGCCCGCAATCGCGGAAGTCGGCGGCGGGAAAGCCCGGCGCGAACGACAGCGTCGGGACCGCATCGCTCTCCAGCGCGGCGAGCTTTTCGTAGATGCCCTTGGTCGGAAAATCGTTGGTGCATTGCCAGCTGATCGCGATCAGGAACGGTAATTGACGGAATGATTTCGCAAGGCGCTGCTTGGTCTGGAGCAGCAGCGCCAGATGCCGCGCGCAGGCGCGGCCGGTGTCGGCCATGTCGACATGCGGATAGGTGCGATAGGCGATCAGCGCGTCGGCATGTTCCATCATCTCCGGCGTGACGTTGGCGTGCAGGTCGAGGCTTGCGACCAGCGGAACATCCTTGCCGATGACGCGGCGCACCCGCGCCAAAATCTCGCCTTCGCCGTCGTCGAGATGCTCGGTCACCATGGCGCCGTGCAGGTCGAGATAGACCGCGTCGATCGGGCCCGCGGCTGCGATGCCGTCGACCATCACCTTGACGATACGCTCGAAGGCGTCCTTGGTGACGTGCGCGGAAGGGCTCGCAGCGGCGGCAATCGTCGGAACGAGTTCCCAACCATTGGCTTCGGCGCTGTCGACGAAGCCGGCCAGGCCGACATTGATGCGCCGCATCACCTTCAGCACGTCGGCGCCTTGCGTCATCGCCGGCCAGCCGCCGCCATGCTGGAAATCGGCGAAGGTTGCCTTGGTGGGAGCGAAAGTGTTGGTCTCGTGCAGGAAGCCGCCGACGGCGATACGTGTCATCAATTCAAGTCCAGCGTTGGAAAGTGCGCGACGTTAGCCTTGGCTCCGCGCAGAGAGCAAGGTGAGAGGCCATCGCGCCGCGCATGGGGTCAGATCGTTTTGGGAATGCTGCGTCCCACACTCCGCCGTCATTCCGGGGCGCGCCACGTGGCGCGAGCCCGGAATCCATCGTGCGACGGAGTCTGCGGCCTGAGGGATTCCGGGCTCATCGCTTCGCGATGCCCCGGAATGACGACGAAAGAGTGGAATTACGCGCTCGCCGCCACGGCTTCCGCCACCGGCCGGAAGTTCGCAAAGTCCCAATTGCGGCCGGGAGCCGCGTCCAGCAGTGCCTTGGTGTAGGCCTCCTTCGGGTGCGTCAGCACTTCGCCGGCGGGGCCCTGTTCGACCACGCGGCCGTGCTGCATGACAACGACCTCGTCGCAGATCTGCGCTGCGACGCGCAGATCGTGGGTGATGAACAGGATGGCGATGCCGAGCCGCTTCTGGATCTCGTCCAGGAGTTCCAGCACCTGCGCCTGCACGGAGACGTCGAGCGCGGAGACCGCTTCGTCCGCGACCAGAACGTCCGGATCGAGCGCGAGCGCGCGCGCGATGGCGATGCGCTGGCGCTGTCCGCCGGAGAACTGGTGCGGATAGCGTGACACGGCGTCGGCCGGCAAGCCGACCAGCTCGAGCAGCTCGCGGGCGCGCTTGATCGCATCGGCATGCGCGACGCCGTAGTTGATCGGGCCTTCCGCGATGCTCTCGCCGACGGTGACGCGCGGGTTGAGCGAGCGGTAGGGGTCCTGGAACACGATCTGGATCTTCTGCCGGTGCGGCTGCAGCAGGCGGCGCGAGATGTCGGCGATCTCGCGGCCGGCAAGACGAACGCCGCCGGAGGTCGGGTCGATCAGGCGCACGATGCAGCGCGCGACCGTCGACTTGCCCGAGCCGCTTTCGCCGACGATGCCGAGCGTGCGGCCCTTGCGCAAGGTGAGCGTCACCTTGTCGGCGGCGACGACCTCGCGGCCTTTGCCGAAGAAGGCGCGCTCCTTGTAGACCTTGCTGAGGTCGTTGGCTTCGAGCACGACGGGCTCGCGGCTCTCCTCGCGGGGCGGCCGCGGCACCAGGCTCGGCACCGACGCCAGCAGGTTGCGGGTGTACTCCATCGTCGGATTGCGCAGCACGGTATCGAGCGGGCCGGTCTCGACCAGGCGGCCCTGCCGCATCACCGCGACGCGGTCGGCGATCTCGGCGACCACGCCCATGTCGTGGGTGATGAACAGCACGGCGGTGCCGTGATCGCGCTGAAGCTCGCGGATCAGGCTCAGGATCTGCTTCTGCGTGGTGACGTCGAGCGCGGTGGTCGGCTCGTCGGCGATCAGCAGCTTTGGCTCCAGCACGAGCGCCATCGCGATCATGATGCGCTGGCGCTGGCCACCGGAGAGGCGGTGGGGATAGGAGGCGAAGATGCGCTCGACCTGGGGCAGGTGCACCTGCTCCATCATGTCGAGAATGCGCTTCCTGCGCGCCCTGGCGTCGAGCCTGGTGTGCGCACGCAGCACCTCGTCGATCTGGCGGCCGACCGGCACCACCGGATTGAGCGCGGTCATCGGCTCCTGGAAGATCATCGCCATCTGCGTGGCGCGGAGCTGACGCAGGCGGCGGTCGGTCGCGGTGAGCAGCTCTTCGCCGACCAGCTTGACGCTGCCGGCAGTGGGAACCAGCGTGCCCTTTGGCAACAGGCCCATCGTGGTGAGCGAGGTCACCGACTTGCCCGAGCCGCTTTCGCCGACGAGGCACAGCGTCTCGCGCTCGCGCACCTGGATCGAGATGCCGTCGATGATCTTGGGTCCGCCCGGCTTCTTGCCGACGGACACGACGAGGTTGTTGATGTCGAGGATGGTGTTGGTCATCAGGTCACTCCGTCGTCATTGCGAGGAGCGAAGCGACGAAGCAATCCAGAGATCCTTCCGCGGATGCAGACTGGATTGCTTCGCTTCGCTCGCAATGACGGAATATGGGGCAGGGCCGGCGAGACAAATCACTTCCCCTCCCGCTGCTTCATGCGGGGATCGAGAGCGTCGCGGGCGGCGTCGCCGATCAAATTGATGCTGAGGATGGCGATCGAGAGCAGAAGGCCCGGCCAGAAGATCAGCGACGGCTTGATCTGGAAGTACTGGCGGCCCTCGGCCATGATGTTGCCCCAGGTCGGCGTCTCCGGCGAGATGCCGGCGCCGAGGAAGGAGAGGATCGCCTCGGTCAGGATCGCGGAGGCGCAGACATAGGTGCCTTGGACGATCAGCGGGGCGATCGTGTTCGGCATCAGGTGCCGCCACATGATCTTCGGCAAGGACGAGCCGACCGAGATCGCGGCCTCCACATAAGGCTCCTCGCGCGCCGACAGCACCACGGAGCGCACCAGGCGCGCCACGCGCGGGATCTCGGGAATGGTGATGGCGATCAACACGGTCCAGAGGCTGGCGCCGGACAGCGAGACCACGGCGATCGCGAGCAGGATGCTCGGCATCGCCATCAGGCCGTCCATGACGCGCATCATCACGGCGTCGACCAGCTTGAAGAAGCCGGAGACGAGGCCGATCGCAAGCCCGATGGCGATCGACAGGATCGCCGAGCCGATCCCAATCAGCAGCGAGATGCGGCCGCCATAGAGGACGCGCGACGCCAGGTCGCGGCCATAGGCATCGGTGCCGAGCAGGAATTGCGCCGAGGACGGCTTCAGCCGCTGCGACGGTGCGAGCTGGATCGGATCATGCGGCGCGATCAGCGGCGCGAGAATCGAGATCAGCACGATCAGCGCCAGCAGCACCGTCGCCGTGGCGATGATCGGCGTGGAGGTGAGGAATCCGAGGCGCGGCCGCAGCGGCGACGTGATCGGAATGGACGACTGGGGAAGGGTATCGACCGACATGTTCGTTGTTAAATCCTTGCCTCAGTACCGAATCCGGGGATCGAGCAGAGTGTAGGCGACGTCGATCAGAAGATTGACGACCACATAGATCAGCGACGTCAGCAGGATCATCGCCTGGATTACCGGATAGTCGCGCGCCAGCACCGCATCGACGGTGAGGCGGCCGATGCCGGGGATGTTGAACACGCTCTCGGTGACGACGACGCCGGAGATCAGGAGCGCAAAGCCGGTGCCGATCACCGTGATCACGGGCACGGCCGCGTTGCGCAGCGCATGGCGCATCATCACGGCGACCTCGTTGATGCCCTTGGCGCGCGCGGTGCGGACGTAGTCCTCGCCGAGCACGTCCAGCATCGCTGCGCGCGTCATGCGCGCGATCAGCGCGATGTAGATGAAGGAGAGGGCGCAGGTCGGCAGGATAATGCGTTCGAAGAACGCGCCGAAGCCGACGCTGATGCTCTTGAAGCCCTGGACCGGAACCCATCGCAGGTCGATCGCGAAGACCTGGATCAGGAGATAGCCGACCACGAACACCGGCACCGAGAAGCCGAGCACGGAGAGGCCCATCACGAAACGGTCGATCCAGGTGCCGTGCTTCCACGCTGCGATCACGCCCAGGGGAACCGCGACGATCACTGCGAGGATGATGGTGCACAGCGCGATCGAGATCGAAGGCTCGACGCGCTGGCCGATCATCTTCATCACGGGCAGATTGGAGATCAGCGAGGTCCCGAGGTCGCCGTGCAGCAGCTTGTTGACCCAGGTGATGAACTGCACGATCAACGGCTCGTTGAGGCCGAGCGAGGTGCGGATGCGCTCCAGCCGTTCGGGCGTGGCGTTGTCGCCGGCGAGGATCGCGGCGGGATCGCCAGGGGTGAGGCGGAGCAGGAGGAAGACGAACAGCGCGACGACGCCCATCACGGGCACGGCGGCGAAGATTCGGCGAAGGAGATATCCGAGCAAGTTGAATCCGTCTGATTAGAGTCAAATCGGCGGCAGATGCGATGGTCAGTTCTGCCACTAGCCTAACATTTCAGCAATTCCCGTGCCATCAGGGCCACAGTTTTTGCAGTGCGGTCACCTGATTTGGGGGGGATGCCCTTGAGCGTCAGCCTCGTCGGCGTCATTCGGGGACGATGCGTCAGGACCGCGAAGCGCGGCCTGGAGCATCGAACCCGGAATCTCGAGACTCTCAGATGCGCAAGTGCGCACCATAGTTCGCGCTCCGCGCGCCCCGGAATGACAACCTCGATCACTCCAGCGTCGCCAGCAGCCCCGCCATCAGGCGACCGCGCTCGACCAGGCTTTCGATCTCGATGTACTCCTCCAGCGTGTGGCCGTTGCCGCCGCGCACGCCCAGGCCGTCGAGCGTCGGGATGCCCATCGCGCCGGTGAAGTTGCCATCGGAGCCGCCGCCGAAACTCGCATGCGGCAATTCCGCGCCAAGGGATTTGGCAATGCCGCGCGCCTTTTCGTACAGCGCCATCGTGCCGGCATCCGGCTCCCAGACCGGCCGCGTCACGCCGCGCGTCACCTTGAAGGTGACGTCGTTGGTCGTGCCGGACAGCGCCAGCATCCGCTCGACCCCGCGGTCGAGATCGGCCTGTCGCTTGGCCATGGAGAGCGCTTCGCCTGTGGCGGTCGTGGCAACGCAATTGACCCATTGCCCGCCATGCACGACGCCGACCGAGAAGGTGCAGTCCTCCGTCGTCATCGCGTCGATGGCGAGGATCTGCCGCGCCATCTCCCGGATTGCCGAGCGTCCCGCCGACAGCGTGGCGCCTGCGTGGCTCGGCCGGCCCGTCGCCTCGAGATTGAAGCGTGCGATGGCGTAACGTCCGGTGGTGACGCCGTTGTCGGCGCGGCCGGGCTCGGGCACCAGCACGTATTTGTTGCGGGCGGCCTCCGCCTCGATGATGTCACGCGTCGAGGGCGTGCCGACTTCCTCGTCCGGCGTGAACAGCACCGTGATCGGCAGCGGTGTGGTGAAGGATGCGCGCGCGAGCTGCCGGATCGCCTCCAGCGAGAGATAGTTGCCGCCCTTCATGTCGTAGATGCCGGGGCCGTAGCACTTGTTGCCCTCGCGCCGCCATTTCAGTTTCTCGATGGTGCCGACCGGGTGGACGGTGTCCATGTGACCGGCGATCAGAATGCCGGGTTCGCCCTGCTTCGGATGCGGAAAGCGCGCGCGGATCACGCCGCCAAAGCCCTGGCGGCCGGCAATGCGCTCGATCGTCGCACCCATGATGGCCATATCCCGCGCTGCGATATCGAGCATCCTGTTGACGGCATCGGCATCCCAGGTCGGGCTCTCGCATTCCACCCAGGTGCGCAGGCCTTCGAGCATGGCCTCGGAATCGAAGGGAAGATTGGCTGGATTCATCTTAATGTCTCTCAAGCTTCGAAAGATGGAACGCGCATTGCATCGCCGCGGGGCGAGACGAGCGGAGAGTGTTGTAGAGCCAAACCGATCCTTGTGGAGCCCGCGGCCGCGCCGCCAAGGCTTGCAGCGAAACCGGATTGACGCGCTCGGCACTGTCTGCAAGTCTCGAAAGATAAAGGCGTTGCATGGGGTTAGTTCGCCCAAGGAACGAACCACATGCTCAATCAATAACCCGCCTTTGAACAGTTTCACGTCAGGAGAGACTTTTTATGTTGCACTTCATGCGCCGGGGGCCTCGCGCGTTCGCCTCCAAACTTGCGCTGTCTGTCGTCGCGCTTTCGATCGCGCTGGCCTCGCCAGTGCTTGCGGCCGGCAAGACCATCACGGCGGTGATGCATTCCGACCTACGCATCATCGATCCGATCTTCACCACGGCCTACATCACGCGCGACCACGGCTACATGGTCTACGACACGCTGGTGGCTCCTGATTCGCACTTCAAGATCCAGCCGCAGATGGCGGATTGGAAGATCTCCGACGACAAGCTCACTTACACCTTCACGCTGCGCGACGGCCTGAAGTGGCATGACGGCGCGCCGGTGACGGCGGAAGACTGCGTCGCTTCGCTGAAGCGCTGGGCGGCCGTCGACGGCATGGGCCAGAAGCTCATGGACTTCACCGCGAGCATCGTGGCGACCGACGCCAAGACCATCACGCTGAAGCTGAAGGAGCCCTACGGTCTCGTGCTCGACTCCATCGGCAAGCCGTCCTCGCGCGTCGCCTTCATGATGCCGAAGCGCCTCGCCGAAACCCCGCCGGACAAGCAGATCCCGGAGCAGATCGGCTCCGGCCCCTTCAAGTTCGTGGCGTCGGAATTCCAGCCCGGCGTCAAGGCGGTCTACGTCAAGAACACCGACTACGTGCCGCGCAAGGAGCCGGCGAGCTGGACTTCCGGCGGCAAGGTGGTGAAGGTCGACCGCGTCGAGTGGATCACCATGCCGGACTCGCAGACCGCGGTGAACGCGCTGCAGTCGGGCGACATCGACTTCATGGAGAACCTGCCGTACGACATGCTGCCGGTGCTGGAAACGAACAAGGAACTCACGATCGAGGTCCTGAACAAGTTCGGCTATCAGACGCTCGGCCGGATGAACTTCCTTTATCCGCCGTTTGACAACGTGAAGGTGCGACGTGCTGCCTTGCTGGCCATGAACCAGAAGGACGTGCTCGACGCGCTGGTCGGCAATCCCAAGTATCAGAAGATCTGCGGCGCGTTCTTCATCTGCGATACGCCGTTTGCGACCGAGGTCGGCGCCGAGACGCTGACGAAGGGCAATGGCATGGCCGAAGCCAAGAAGGCGCTGGCCGAGTCCGGCTATGACGGCACCCCGGTCGTGATCATGGCGCCCGGCGACGTCACGACGCTCAAGGCGCAACCGATCGTTGCCGCCCAGCTGATGCGTGAGGCCGGCTTCAAGGTCGACCTGCAGGCGACCGACTGGCAGACGGTGGTGAGCCGCCGCGCCAGCCAGAAGCCTCCGAAGGAGGGCGGCTGGAACATGTTCTTCACCAACTGGGTCGCGCCCGACGTGTCGAACCCGATCGCCAATCTCTCGATCGGCGGCCAGGGCAAGAAAGGCGGCTGGTTCGGCTGGGCAGACGATCCCAAGATCGAGCAGCTCAAGGACGCCTTCGTCCGCGCGCCCTCGCTCGACGAGCAGAAGAAGATCGCAGCCGACATCCAGAAGGAAGCCTATGAGCAGGTGATCTATATCCCGCTCGGGCAGTACCAGACGCCGAGCGGCTGGCGCAAATCGCTGACCGGCGTGCTCGACGGTCCGGCGACGCCTCTGTTCTGGAACGTCGACAAGTCGGAGTAAGGGACAGTCCTACGAAGGAAGGGCGCATCGCGCGCCTTTCACCCCCGAAACGTTTCGCGGCGCCGCCGTCATCAGCGGCGCCGCGCGCCATCCGCTCGCCAGGAGAACGTCAATGTTCCAACTCATGCGTCGGGGGCGTCGATCGTTCGCCTCCAAGCTCGCGCTTTCAGTCGCGGCACTTTCGGCACTGGCCTCGCCAGTTCTTGCCGCAGGCAAGACCATCACGGCGGTGATGCATTCGGATCTGCGCATCCTCGATCCGATCTTCACCACGGCCTACATCACGCGTGACCATGGCTACATGGTCTACGACACGCTCGTCGCGACCGATTCGCACTTCAAGATCCAGCCGCAGATGGCGGACTGGAAGATCTCCGACGACAAGCTGACCTACACCTTCACCCTGCGCGACGGACTGAAGTGGCATGACGGGACGCCCGTCACCGCGGAGGATTGCGTGGCTTCGCTGAAGCGCTGGGCGGCCGTCGACGGCATGGGCCAGAAGCTCATGGACTTCACCGCGAGCATCGAGGCGACCGATCCCAAGACCATCACGCTGAAGCTGAAGGAGCCTTACGCGCTGGTGCTGGAATCGATCGGCAAGCCGTCCTCGCGCGTCGCCTTCATGATGCCGAAGCGTCTCGCCGACACGCCGGTGGACAAGCAGATTCCTGAGCAGATCGGCTCCGGCCCCTTCAAGTTCGTGGCGTCGGAATTCCAGCCCGGCGTCAAGGCGATCTATGTCAAGAACACCGATTACGTGCCGCGCAAGGAGCCGGCGAGCTGGACCGCCGGCGGCAAGGTGGTGAAGGTCGACCGCGTCGAATGGATCACGATGCCGGACGCGCAGACGGCGTTGAACGCACTGCAGTCGGGCGACGTCGATTTCATGGAAAATCCCGCCATCGAGATGGTGCCCGCCATCGAAGCCGACAAGGGACTCAAGCTCGAGATCCTGAACAAGTTCGGATTCCAGACCGGTGCGCGGATGAACTTCCTTCATCCGCCCTTCGACAACGTCAAGGTTCGCCGCGCGGCCTTTCTGGCGGTCAAGCAGAAGGACGTGCTCGATGCGTTGATCGGCGATCCCAAATATTACAAGACCTGCGCCGCGGCCTTCATCTGCGACACCCCGTTCGCGACGGAGGTCGGTGGTGAGACGCTGGCGAAGGGAGGCGACGTGGCCGCGGCCCGGAAGGCGCTGGCCGAGTCCGGTTACGACGGCACACCTGTCGTGCTGATGGCGCCGGGCGACGTGCTGACGCTGAAGGCGCAACCCATCGTCGTCGCGCAGCAACTGCGCGAAGCCGGCTTCAAGGTCGACCTGCAGGCGACCGACTGGCAGACCGTGGTGAGCCGGCGTGCCAGCCAGAAGCCCCCGAAGGAGGGCGGCTGGAACATGTTCGTCACCAACTGGGTCAGTGCCGACGCGGACAATCCGATCACCAACGTCGCCGTCGGCGGACAGGGCAAGAAGGGCGGCTGGTTCGGCTGGCCGGAGGATGCCAAGATCGAGCAGCTCAAGGACGCCTTCGTTCGCGCCGCCTCGCTCGAGGAGCGAAAGAAGATCGCGACCGAGATCCAGAAGGAGGCTTACGATCAGGTGCTCTACATGCCGCTCGGCCAGTATCAGGTG
>RXJC01000606.1 GCA_003963435.1 Bradyrhizobiaceae bacterium
GTTCCGACCGCGCGCGCCAGCGTGTCGATGTCGTGCAGGCCGGTAGGGTCGTCGAGCACGATCATCGCGGCGCGCCGGCAGCGCGGCTCGTGCGGCAGCGGCACAAGGTCGCGGAATCCTCGGCCTGGTGCAATTCCAGCATGGCGAGGCGCACCAGGAGCTCGGTGCGTTCCTCGGTATTGCCAGAGTCGAACAGCGCGAGGATCGCCTGGTTCAGCAGCGGCGACACCCGCACCACGAATTCGCGGGTCAATCCCTCATAGCGCTGCTCGCGCTTCAGCCAGGACAGGTCGAAATACAGTGTGCGCATCTCGATGTCGGCGAGGAGGTCGATGGCGTGCTCGAGCCCGGCCGGGACCCAGACGGCCCGGTCCGGCGGCACCAGCCAGCGTCCTCCGGGGGTCGTCACCTGCATGGTGCCCTTGGCCGCATAGATCAGCTGCGCCTCGCGGCGCAAATGCGGCTCGATCCGCATGCCCTTCGGGTAGTCGCGCGCCACCAGGTGCACGCCCGCGGGCGAGCGGTGGTTGCTGCGGACCTCCCGCAGGATTGGCCTTTCCAAGATTGGCGTTTCCAAGACAGTCATTGGCGGCATCCCGTCATGGGGAGGACATATAACTCATTTTCGCGCAGGAGAGGATTCGGGACATGAACAGCCCCAGCCGGGTGATCAGTTTCGTCAACGCAGGCCATTTCATCGACCATTATTCGATGCTGATCTTCGCCGCCGCCGTGATCATCATGGGCCCGGCGCTCGGCATGGCCTATTCGGAACTCCTGCCTTACGCGACGCCTGGCTTCGTGGCTTTCGGCGCGGGATCGCTGCTCACCGGCTGGCTCGGCGACCGCTGGAGTCGCCGCCACATGATGCTGATCTTCTTCGTCGGCATCGGGGCGTCCATGATCTCGGTCGGCCTGGTGCAGAGCCCGGCGCAGCTCGGCGCCGCGCTGCTTTCGATCGGCATCTTCGCCTCGATCTATCACCCCGTCGGCACCGCCATGATCGTGTCCTATGCCGACAGGCTCGGCCGCGAGATGGGCATCAACGGCGTCTGGGGCAATCTCGGTGTGGCCTCCTCGGCGCTGGTCACCGGCGTGATCGGCCAATATCTCGGCTGGCGTTTTGCCTTCATCGTGCCCGGCGTCGTCACGATCCTGATTGGCATCGCCTTTGCGATGCTGGTCGTGCATGAGGACCGCAAGGGCGCCAAGCAGGCGGCGGCGCAGGCGCGGGTGGCCAAGCAGGACATGTGGCGCGTGGTGCTGTCGCTGCTGATCGTGGTGATCGCGATCTCGACCACCTTCAACGCCGTCACCGTGGCGTTGCCAAAGCTGTTTGCGGAGCGGCTCGCCGATCTGACCAAGAGTCCGGCGCTGCTCGGGGTCATCGCCGCCTGCGTCTACGTGTTCGGCGCGATGACGCA
This sequence comes from Bradyrhizobiaceae bacterium, assembly GCA_003963435.1. Taxonomy (GTDB): domain Bacteria; phylum Pseudomonadota; class Alphaproteobacteria; order Rhizobiales; family Xanthobacteraceae; genus Bradyrhizobium. The sequence continues at coordinate 1,425 of RXJC01000606.1, forward strand.
GTACACGATCGGCCGGCTGCTCGACCGCTATTCGCTGAAGACGGTAGCCTTGCCGCTGTCCTTCATGTTGGCGCCGTTCCTGTACCTCGCCGCCAGCCTGAACAACCTGCCGCTGATCCTCGTGTCGATCGGCATCGTCATGGGCGCGTTCGGGCAGGTCACGGTGAACGATGCCATGGTCGGCAAATACACCAGCGAGGAATGGCGCTCGCGCGCCTACGCCGTGCGCTATTTCATCGGCTTCACCGCGGCCGGCGCCTCCGTGGGCCTGGTCGCCTGGCTCTACGAGCAGGGCGGCTTCGTCACCATGCTGCACGCGTTCGCCGGCCTCTGCCTGCTGGCGATCGCCGCCGCCATCATCCTGCCCCGCGAGATCCGGACGCCGCAGGCGGTGTGAGCTCTCCGTCATTCCGGGCCCTTCGCGACGCGAAGCCCCGGAATGACGTGAAACGGAGCGGCACGTCACGCACGCCGCCGATCATGCAACTCTACCCCCTGTTTTGCCCGACGAAGCAAAACCGCTTCGGCAAGGCCGAAATTTTCCTGAGCCTTTTCAATCCCATCCCTACTGTGCATGGGGTTGTTTTTCACTTTTTCCCCCACGGCAGGCTGGGGACCGTTGGAACCAGTTCCAGCTTCCGCGGGTTCTAGCTCAGTGGCCCCGGGACACCGGGGTGAGGGGGAAATCACTGCATGCCATGGCGCCTGCTCCGTCCGGCTGGGCTTGCCCTAGCGGCGCTCATGCTTACGACCATCGCGGCCGGCGCTGAGACGGGCAAACCCACAGGTCCCTCCGAATTCCTGCTGGTGGCGCAGATCGTGCTGCTGATCGCTGTTGGACGCGGCCTCGGCGAAATCATGCAGCGGATCGGCCAGCCCTCGGTGATCGGCGAACTGCTCGCGGGCATCATCCTCGGGCCGTCGCTGTTCGGCTGGATCTGGCCGGAGGCGCAAGCCGCGATCTTTCCCAAGACCCCCGAGCAGAAGGCGATGATCGACGGCATCGCGCAATTCGGCATCCTGCTGCTGCTGTTGCTGACGGGCATGGAGACCGATCTCAAGCTGGTCCGCAAGGTCGGCAAGGCCGCCATCGCGATTTCGATCGCCGGCATTTTGGTGCCCTTTGCCTGCGGCTTCGCGCTCGGCGAATTCCTGCCCGATGCGCTGCTGCCCGATCCACAACAGCGCCTGGTGGCCTCGCTGTTCATGGGCACGGCGCTGTCGATCTCATCGGTCAAGATCGTCGCCGTGGTCGTGCGCGAGATGAACTTCATGCGCCGCAATGTCGGCCAGATCATCGTCGCGACCGCGGTGATCGACGACACCATCGGCTGGATCATCATTGCCGTCATCTTCAGCCTCGCTTCGCACGGCACGCTGGACATCGCCTCGGTGGCGAAGGCGGTGCTTGGCACGCTCGCCTTCCTCGCGGTCAGCTTCACCATCGGCCGCGGCCTGGTGTTCCAGCTGATCCGCTGGGCCAACGACAATCTCGTCAGCGCCGCGGCGGTCATCACCGTGATCCTGCTCCTGATGTGCGCGATGGCGATGATCACGCACGCCATCGGCGTTCACACCGTGCTCGGAGCCTTCGTCGCCGGCATCCTGGTCGGTGAGTCTCCGATCCTGACCCGGCAGATCGACGAGCGCCTGCGCGGGCTGATCTCCAGCTTCTTCATGCCGGTGTTCTTTGGCCTGGCCGGTCTTGCCGCCGATCTCTCGGTGCTGCGCGATCCCAATCTGCTGATGCTGACCGGCCTGCTGGTCCTGATCGCCAGCGTCGGCAAGTTCGGCGGCGCCTTTGTCGGCGGCACGTTGGGCGGCCTCAGCACGCGGGAATCGCTGGCGCTGGCGAGCGGCATGAACGCCCGCGGCTCGACCGAGGTGATCATCGCGACGATCGGCCTGTCCATCGGCGTGCTCAGCCAGAACCTGTTCACGATGATCGTCACTATGGCGATCGTGACCACGATGGCGATGCCGCCGATGCTGCGCGCGGCGCTGGCGAGGCTGCCGATGAACAAGGAGGAGAAGGAGCGGCTGGAGCGGGAGGAGTTCGAGAAGCGCGGCTTCCTTGCCAATCTCGAACGCCCGTTGCTGGCGGTGGACGAGAGCGTCAACGCCACCTTCGCCGCGCATGTCGCGGGCCTGATTGCCGGCATGCGCGGCCTGCCGATCACCGTGCTGCATATCGGAAACAGCGCGAAAGAGCAGGAGAAGAGCCGCGACGCGGAGGAGAGCCACGAAGCCGTGGTGAAGAAGGCGGCCGAGGCGGCTGCTGCCAGCAAGGAAGAAGAAACCGGCAGCGTCGACGTCGTCACCCGCGCGCGGCGCGCCGAGCTCGGCGAGACCATCACCGAGGAGGCGCGCAAGGGGTTCGACCTCCTGGTCGTCGGCATCGACAAGGTGGCTGCCGGCAAGGATCGCTTCGACCGCAGGATCGACGACATTGCCGCGACCTTCGAAGGACCGCTCGCGATCGTCGCGGCCAAGGGCAAGCACCTGCAGCAGCCGAATCCCGACGCGCTCAATATCCTCGTTCCGGTCTCCGGCAGCGCAATATCCAAGCGCGGCGCCGAGGTCGCGGTCGCGCTGGCGCAAGGAGGATCAGGCTCGCTCCGGGTGATCTACGTCGCGACCACGCGCGACAAGGGCGCGCAGCGCGGCGCCTCCCGCGGCCTCAGCCAGGAGGCCGGCATCCTCAAGGACGCCAGCGATCTCGCCGGCCGCTACGACGTCGACATCACCACCACGCTGCGGGTGAACCGGGCGCCTGAAGCTGCGATCCTGCGCGAGATCGACACCACCGACGTCGATCTCGTCGTCATGGGCGTCGACCGCATCCAGGGCGAGCATCTCTCCTTCGGCGGCGTCGCCGACGCGGTGCTGCGGCAGTCGAAGGTTTCGGTGCTGCTGGTGTCGAGCGGCGAGGCCCGGCGGACGTCATCGGAGCAGGGTTGAGCGACGGTCTCTCTGCCGTCATTGCGAGCGAAGCGAAGCAATCCAGACTCCCTCCGCGGAGGGACTCTGGATTGCTTCGTCGCAAGAGCTCCTCGCAATGACGACCTGGGTTGGCAGCCGCCGCCTACTTCGCCGCCACCGTCTCCACCTTCGGCGCCTTCTTGCTCGCCCGCCAGTTCTCGAAGCGCTGCACCACCACGAAGAACGCCGGCACGAACAACACCGCGAGGCAGGTCGAGGCCAGCATCCCTGAGAAGACCGTGATGCCGATCGACTTGCGGGCGCTGGCGCCGGCGCCGGTGGCGAGCACCAGCGGTACCACGCCGAGGATGAAGGCGAACGAGGTCATCAGGATCGGCCGGAATCGGGCGCGCGCCGCCTCGATCGCGGACTCCAGCACTGGCTTGCCGTCGCGGCCGTGCAGCTCGAGCCCGACCTCGACGATCAGGATGGCGTTCTTGGCCGACAGCGCGATCAAAAGGATCAGGCCGATCTGGCAATACAGGTTGTTGTCGATCTTGAGCCCGGAGAGGATCAGCATCGG
>RXJC01000025.1 GCA_003963435.1 Bradyrhizobiaceae bacterium
CGCGCTGGCAGGGCGTGGAGGCCGTTCAGGCGCGCCGCGTTTACCGAGTTCCTCTCGGCGGCTATCGCTGGGATCCGCCGAGTCACGAGTCGGCTCTGGGCTGGCTCTGGCTGGCCGGTCTGTTGCATCCAGAACGTGTTCAGGAGAATATTCGCACGTCGTTGAAAAACTGGTTCGGCTTTCTCTACAATTACAGTCCCACGGATGAGGAGATAGACGGCATCCTGTTTCTCAAGGAGAACGCCGCCTCTGTCGGCTACGAATACTATGGGACTCATTGATGGGAAGCGCTGTCTCGGGATCGGCGACCGGGCTCCAGTCGTCGCGTGAAAGACCTGTTGCCCTGCTTTATGGTGCGCTTGCCGCGGGCCTGATCATCGTCCTGTTGTGGTCGGTAGCGTCGGGACGGTATCAAGTCCCGTTCGGCACGGTGCTGTCGATCATCTTGTCGCACCTGGTCGCAGTCAAGACGACATGGACGACCACGGAAGCCGTCGTCGTCGAAACGGTGAGGCTGCCGCGCGTGCTCACTGCCGCCATCGCAGGCGCAGGTCTGTCCTTGTGTGGCGCGGTGCTTCAAGCGATCTTTCGCAATCCGCTGGTTGGCCCCCAGACAATCGGAGCATCCTCCGGGGCTGCTCTCGGTGGTGTCACCGTCATCTTTCTCGTCGGGTTCGGGCCACTCGTCCAGATCGGTGCTTTTGGAGGAGCCGCCTTGGCGCTCGTCGCCGTGCTCGCGCTTCATCGGAGCGACAATCTCTCGCCGACCCTCACGCTTGTCCTCGCGGGTGTGGTCGTCAGTGCGTTCTGCAGCGCGCTGGTCGGACTTGTGACCTATCTGGCCGATCCCGAGACGACACTGCAGGTCATCGTGTTCTGGCTGCTGGGCAGCTTTGCGCCTTCGACTTGGCTTCACTGCGGCTTGGTTGCAATCTGCACCACGGTCGCAGCCGGCGTGCTCATCGGGATGAGGTGGCGAGTCAACGTTCTTTCGCTCGGAGATGACGAGGCTCGAACCCTCGGCGTCAATCCAGGGCGCGATCGCTTGATCCTTCTGGCCGCTGCCTGTCTCGCGATCTCGTCCCAGGTTGCGGTCAGCGGAACGATCGGCTGGGTCGGCCTGATCATTCCCAGCCTTGCGCGCATGGTCGTCGGGGCGGACAATCGCCAATTGCTGCCGGTCTCGACATTCCTTGGCGCCATCTTCCTGGTTGCTGCGGACACGCTTGCACGGTCACTCACGCCGGCCGAGATTCCGGTCGGAATCATCACGGCGCTCATCGGCACTCCGATCTTCGCGCTGCTCCTTCGGCGCACCACGAAGAGCGGCGCCGCATGATCCGCATCGAGAATGCAGGCCACAGCTACGGATCCCAGCACTGGCTCTTTCGCGAGCTGTCCGTAACCCTTCCTTCGGCGCGGATCGCAGCCATCCTCGGGCCCAATGGCTGCGGCAAGACAACTTTGCTGCGCGCGATCAGCCGAACGTTGACCCTCAAGGAGGGAATCATCGACATCGACGGCCATGTGGGTTTCGTTCCGCAGGCATTGACGGCCGATCAGTCCTATAGTGCCGTCGATATGGTCCTGATGGGACGCAGCCGTTATCTCGGCAGGTTCAGCTCGCCGGGCCGCAAGGACAGGGAACGTGCATATGAGTCTCTCGAGGAGGTCGATCTGCTGGCCCTCGCGGAGCAGCGTTACGACCGGCTGAGCGGCGGACAGCGGCAGCTCGTCCTTCTGGCCCGTGCACTGGCCAGCGACTGCAAGGTCCTTGTGCTGGACGAGCCAGCCTCGGCGCTCGATATGGCCAATCAGGGCGTTGTTCTTCGACTGCTCCTGCGCCTCGCAAGCTCCGTTGGCCTGACCGTGCTGTTCACGACCCATCACCCGGACCATGCCATCGCCGTCGCCGACACGACCTTGCTGATGCAGCGGGACGGCACTCACATCTCCGGCTCGACCGGGGAGGTGCTGACCGAAAGCAATCTCGCCCGGATGTATGGCGTGCCGGTCCGCCGCGTGGATGTCGATGCGGATGAGGAGACGGCCTCGGCGATCGTGCCGTTGCACGGCTTGCGGAGCAAGAAAGCTCCGGATCAGCCTCCCGCGCCTTGAGATCAGCGGCCGGGATCGGTTTGGGGCACAGTCTTTCGCCTCGCCCAGGGCAGAAAGCCGTCGAGGAGCTTCGTGGCTGCAGGCATGAAGTTGCTGCCATGATGATAGAATGGATCCAGTGTCGAGACGAGCAACCGCCCCGGCAGCGTGACACGATCCTCGTAAAGCAGCGCGCCGCCACTGTCGCGGCCCTCAGGATCGGCCGGCACGTCGATCAGCGCCCGAGCCCCTGCAGGCGGGGTCAACACGCCGTGAAAGTGCCATACCGTGCTTTCGAATGGCACCGCCTGGAAGAGCTCATGATCGGGCGCCAGCAACCGGTTCGGTGGACGCACGTTCTTGTCGAGCCACCACCAGAAGTTTGTCGGCCGCGCCGTCCAGGTGACACCTGGCAGCCACGTGTCGGCGCGATTCTCGCCGAACACGACCAGCGTGTGCCCGGCTTTCGCAAAACGGATCAGGACATCGCGGTTGGCACGAAGAACGTTCGGATTGATGCGATCTGGCACGATCAGGAAAGTGACGCCGGCCAAGGCGTCCGTTGTGAGTTCAGGAGCGTAGATGGTCTTGTCGAACAGCTCTCGATAGCGCCGGCCGTGAATGGCCGCGTGGTGGTAGAACGTGCCGCCGTCGAGGATCGCGAGGCTCATTGGACGTTTCGTCCCTCTGTGACCCATTGCATGATCCGGGGCGCCAGTTGCTTGTCCTCGCCGCCGAATGTCCATAGGTCATTTCCGCCGTGGAAAAGCACGTGACCTCGACCGACCGGATAGATGAAGTCGAGCGGCAGGTTGGGCCGGCCGAGCGCGTGGACCACCAGCGCATCCGGCGGTGCGTCGTGCCAGACCCGGCCGTAGAAGCCGGAGACGCCGCGGCGGAAGGTCAGATCATGCGGGTCAATGCCGTGCCAGATGGGATGCTCGGCGAGGCGCAGCACCGTGATGTCGCTCAGCCTGTAATTGTCGATGGTGTGGAAACCTGCCATGCGCGGTAGATAGGGATAGGCGTGGTGACCGTTTGCAACGACGATACCGCCGCGAACAAGGTATTCCTCGATCTGACCAGCACGAGCGGCCAGGAAACGCTGGTCGCCGTGCATGCTCACGAACAGGACACTGAATTCGTTCAGGTCGATGTCGGGCAGCGAATAGATGTCTCGCAGCAGGATTTCCGGCTCGCCTTTGATGTCCGCCAAGGCACGCAGCGACCCGTCGTCATAACCGAAGCTGAGAGCAAGTCCCGGCTTCATCAATCAACTCGCACGCATGGTGAAGAGAGCGCCTGGTTTCTTCGCCAGAACATCCTCGGCGATGGACCGCTTCAATGCGCTCAGCTCGCGCTCTTGTGCTGTGGTGCGATCCCTGGTGAAGACGAGCTCGAAGAACCGCTCCGGCAAGACCCCAGGCAGCAACGCCATCTCGACGGTTCGCTCCCCGACCGAAATTCGAAAGCTGTAGGAGATGTCGTGCCCGGGCACAAATCTCGCGTCGAGCAGCGTGCGGTCTACGCTATAGGCGCCGCGGGTCACGGCGCGGGTGACGAATTCGAACGCGTCCCGCACACCCGGACCCGGGTGTCCGCTCACGATGCTGATGTCGCGTCGCGCCGGAATTGTCTCGGGCGACAGCACGGCGAACGCTGCCCGCTGTGCCTGGAATACGATCGCGGCCATGGCAAGAGCGGACTGGCCGTGGTAGGCGGCCACCATGGGGAAGCCAATCTCGACGGGCTCCTCCTCGGCCATGATGGTGATCGCAGAGTCGTTTCCTGCTGGTGTGTTCACAGAGTTCTCACATGACGAGGCGGCTGTCAGCTCGCATGCGTTACCCCGCGCCTTCGCCGGAGGTCAACAAGCCAAATTTAGATTCAGTTCAAAGCGCGATCCGGCGGCAAGGCTCTTCCGCTCGTGTCGATACAAGTCAGAGAGATAGTCCAGCTCGCTGCACGAAAGAGCGCTTCGAATGGATTGGCCAACGAGGAGCTCAATCGGCCAGCGCCGCGAGCTAGCCAAAATCCTCTGGCCGCAGCTCGATCGGCTTGCCGTGCGGCGTGCGGTCGGCAGCGTGGTCCCAGGCGTCGCGATAGCGGTGCAGCGTGTCCATCGAGGCGACGCCCTTGCGTGCGACCAAACCTTCCAGCGTGGCGAGCCAGTGCAGGTAGTAGGTCTCGCCCGTGTCAGGATCGCCTGCCGCCTGGGCTCGCTTGATCTCGTCGGCGAGTGCGGCGGCCCATTCGGGCCAGGTGAACACGCCGCGCTCGTGCAAGGTCAGCGCCATGGCAAAGGCATGCGCCTCCCAGGGCGCGCGGAAGACCGGGCCGTCGTCATCGCGGGGAATGCTCGGAATAGCCGCCGTCGCGGCGGCGGCAAGCGCGCTGCTCATCACGCCGGATCCAGATAGGGCTCGAAGGCGTCGATCGAGACCTTCAGCGTGGGATCGCCGTCCTCGCCCCAGAGATCGCGGCCCTCGAACACGACGGTGTAAAGCCATTGCGGATGTTCGCCGCGCTCCATCGCCGCCGCGTCCGGAAACACGTGGCAGCCGTGGTTGAGCTCGACCACACCAATATGGCCGCGCACATAACGGGGCAGCCGCGTGTGCGTCGCCGGATGGATATTCTTGGCACGCACGCGATCGCCGATCTTGAACCTGGCAGGCGCCGGGGCAGGGCGCGCGAACTTGCCGCGCACCATCACGCGCTCGACCTGGCCGAGATCGAACTTGCCGTGCTTGAGCGCCTTGGCCGGCTGCATGGCGTGACCGGCGGCGACCTCCTCGCGGGTGAGGTAGCCCTTCTCGATCAGCATCTCCTCGAG
>RXJC01000493.1 GCA_003963435.1 Bradyrhizobiaceae bacterium
CTATCCAGGTGCCAGGATCTTCCAGCGCGACTGATGAACGATCGCGTCTAATCCTCGTCCGCCGGACCGCACCAGCCGGGCAGATAGATCGCATCCTGGCTCTTGGCCGCGGACATCGCCTTCTCCAGCGCCTTGTCGAAATCCGCCTGCACCACCTTGCGCGAGACCTTTCGGCGCAGGAAGTCAGCCCACAGAAATTCGGAGAACGGCGTGGTGTCCTTGGCGAAGCCGCCCATGCGCCGCAATTCGCCGGCAAGGCTGCGGAACGGATCGTCCTTGAGATCGGCGACCGATTTCGGCAGGTCGCGGAACGACCGCCGCTCGCCTTTGGCGTCGTAAGGGTAGACCCAGCGCTTGTTGTCCATCACGCCCCAGAACGCCTCGCGCTCGACCATGCGGAGGTCGCCGACAACGGTCACCAGCACCTCCTTGACGCCCTCGTCGAGCAGAGCGCGGCCGAGATGATGATGGTCGATCACGTAATAGCGCGCGTCGGGGCCGTAGACGACGGGGATCATGTGCTTGCCGAGCAGATCGGCCTGTTTCTTCTTGTCATGCTCGCGCCAGCGCTTACGCTTCTCCTTCACCTCGCGCATGCCGACCGTCATCTGCGTCGGCCGGAGCGACAGGATCGGGACCGGATGCACTCTCGGCTCGCGCGCGTTGGTCGTGGTCATGGTCGAAGGCCCCCTCGCATGCATGCAACTGACGTTCAGGCGCCCTCGACTATGGCATGAGCCCCGCAACGGCAAAACGTGTTCGAACGACGTCGAGATCACAAGCAGATGTAGACCGGGACGACGCCGTGAAGTCCTTCGCTGTTGCTGGCCGTTTTTGCGGTGCAACGCTCCGGTCCCGCCCCGGCATGACGACGGGCCGGTTCCGGCCATCGCTCCGGAGCGGACCATGTACAAATAGTGCGATCCGACGAACACACGCATGCATTGAAAAGATTTTCTGCAACGCCTTCATCACGTATGCTATCTAAAATCGCTGTTTCGGAGTGATCCTCGCCCCATGAATAACCAGCGGCCCATAAGCTCTGACGACGAGCACCGGGTGCTTCAGTTCAGGCCGCGCACCTCGTCCTCCCCGCCGGTCCACCGCGGCAGCGGTACCGTGCAGCCGTTGCGCGCTCCGCCCGAACCGCTCGACCTGTCACGCTACGAGCAGCCGCGCGCCGAGCCGGACGATTTCCGCCATCGCATGCTCGCCAACATCGCCGCGCTAGCCTTTACCATTGCGCTGACCGCCATCGGAATTTGGCTCGCAGTCAGCATCGCGGACCTGCGCCGAACCCAGGATTGCGTGCTGATGGGCCGCCGCGACTGCGTCAAGATCACGACGCCGCATATCTAGACCCGATCCGCCCGCCCGGCCCCCGGCAGACGGGGCTCCGGCGGACATCCCCAGCCCCGTCTTCTCGCCCGCCCGGCTCCATTGAACTCAGGGCGGCGCTCCGATATACGGGCTTTCGACCCGGCCAGAGGGGGGTTTGAGGGCGTCATCAGGGGCGCGATGCCCACCCACCGTGCCACTCTGGATAATCTGACAGATACCCGCAATATATCAAAGGCTTAGTGATGTCTTCCACATTCGATCAGGTCGCCACGATCATCGCTGAAACCTGCGACATCCCGCGCGACACGATCACGCCGGATAGCCATGCCATCGACGATCTCGGCATCGACAGCCTGGATTTCCTGGACATCGCGTTCGCGATCGACAAGCAGTTCGGCATCAAGCTGCCGCTGGAAAAGTGGACCCAGGAGGTCAACGACGGCAAGGCGACCACCGAACAGTATTTCGTGCTGAAGAATCTGTGCGCCCGCATCGACGAACTGGTTGCGGCCAAGGGCGCGAGCGCCTAAGGGCGCGGTCATGCAACTCGAATACTTCCACATGATCGATCGCATCGTCGACCTCAAGGTCGACGAGAAGACGATCGTCGTCGAAGCCCAGGTCCCGCAGCAGAGCACCATCTTCGAGGGGCACTTCCCGGGTTACCCCTTGATGCCCGGCGTGCTCCTGATCGAATCGATGGCGCAGGCCTCGGGCTGGCTTCAGCTCGGCGTGTTCAAGTTCGAGCGCATGCCGATCCTGGCTGCCGTGAAGGAAGCCAAGGTGCGCAGCTCGGTCTATCCGGGCGATCTCATGAGCATCGAGGCGAGCCTCGTCCATGAGGGCTCGGGGTATGCCATGACCGAAGCCAAGATCCGCGTCGGCGGCAAGCTGCGCGCCAATTCGGCCCTCACCTTCACGCTGATCCCCTTCCCCAATGCGGATATACGCGGGTACATGACGACAGTCGCCGAGCGCGTCGGCTTCCCGCAACAGGTCGTATCGCCATGACTGACACTGCTTCGAAGCGCGGCCAGACGGAAGTCTGGATCACCGGCATTGGACTCGCGACTTCGCTCGGCGAAGGCCTCGATGCCAACTGGACCGCACTTCAGGAAAAGCGCATCAATGTCGACGAGAAGGGCTTTGCGCCCTACATCGTGCATCCCCTGATGCCGGTCAGCTTCGACGCCCAGATCCCGAAGAAGGGCGACCAGCGCCAGATGGAAGCCTGGCAGCGCATCGGCACCTATGCAGCGGGCCTTGCGCTCGACTCCGCCGGCATCAAGGGCAACAAGGACATCCTGTCGAAGATCGACATGGTGGTGGCCGCCGGGGGCGGCGAGCGCGATCTCAACGTCGACACCGGCGTCCTGACGGCCGAAGCCAAGGGGGCGAACGCGCCCGGCTTCCTCAACGAGCGGCTGATGAGCGATTTGCGCCCCACCCTGTTCCTGGCGCAGCTCTCCAACCTGCTCGCCGGCAACATCGCCATCGTGCACGGCCTTGGCGGCACCTCGCGCACCTTCATGGGCGAAGAGGTCGCGGGCGCCGATGCCGCTCGTATCGCGCTGTCGCGCATCGCCTCGGGCGAGAGCGACATCGCGCTGGTCGGCGGCTCGCACAATGGCGAGCGCAAGGATCTGCTCGTCCTCTACGAGTTCGGCGATTTCAACCTCAAGGACAAGTTCGCTCCGGTGTGGGCCCGCAAGGACCATCCCGGCTTCGCGCTCGGCTCGGCCGGCGCGTTCCTGGTGCTGGAATCGAAGGCCCACGCCGAAGCGCGCGGCGCCAAGCCGTTCGCGAAGCTGTCGAGCGTCGTTGCCGACCTCGCCCGGCGCAAGCAGGCTGGCGACATGGCCGCGACGCTGGAGCAGCTGTGGGCCAAGCTGCCCAAGCGCGAGGGCAAGGGCGCGATCATCACCGGCGCGACCGGTGCGGAGCCGGCCACGAGCGAGGAGCGCGGCTTCCTGAAGGCTCACGCCGACTTTCCGGTGCGCTCGACCGGTACGATGTTCGGCCACACCATGGAAACGCAATTCCCGCTGGGCATTGCCCTCGCCGCACTGTCGATCTCGCGTGGCGCGCTGTTCCCGCCGAACGATTCCACGGGCACCGAGATTGAAATGCAGGGCACGCCCACCCAGATTGTGGTGGTGGGAGCCGGACACTGGCGCGGCGAAGGCATGGCGCTGGTCGAAGCAGTAAGCTAGCTCACCCGGGGGATCGACATGACTGCACCACGCGACAAACTCGGGCGTCCCGTCGTCGTCGTCACCGGCATGGGCATCATGACCTCGCTCGGTGCCGGCAAGGCCGACAATTGGGCGAAGCTCGTTGCCGGCGAATCCGGGATCCGCACCATCACGCGCTTTCCGGTCGACGGCCTGAAGACCACGATGGCCGGCACCGTCGATTTCGTCAGCGTCGATCCGTTCTCTTCAACCGGCCTGTCCGAACGGATGGCCGAGCTCGTCACGCAGGAAGCGCTCGAGCAGGCCGGCATCGGCGCCAAGGCCGATTTCCCGGGCCCCCTCTTCCTCGCGGTCGCGCCGGTCGAGGTGGAATGGCCGCAGCGCCGGGAGCTTGGCCGCGCCGTCGGCAAGCCCGACTTCACCTATGACGATTTGCTGCGCATCTCCGGCGGCGGCAAGTACAGCGCCTATCATCACCGCTTCATGTTCGGCTCGGTCGCAGCCCACCTCGCCGAGACCTTCGGCACCAAGGGCTCGCCGATTTCGCTGTCGACGGCGTGCGCGTCCGGCGCCACCTCGATCCAGCTCGGCGTCGAGGCGATCCGCCGCGGCGAGACCGATGCGGCGCTGTGCGTCGCCACCGACGGCACGGTCAATCCCGAAGCCATGGTGCGCTTCTCGCTGCTCTCGGCATTGTCGACCCAGAACGATCCGCCGCAGGCGGCCTCCCGCCCCTTCTCCAAGAACCGCGACGGTTTTGTCATGGCCGAGGGTGCCGGCGCGCTCGTGCTGGAAAGCTATGAAGCGGCGACGGCGCGCGGCGCCAAGATCCTCGGCGTGATCGCCGGCTGCGGCGAGCTCACCGATTCCTTCCATCGCACCCGCTCCTCGCCCGACGGCAAGCCGATCATCGGCTGCATGAACAAGACGCTGGCCGACGCCGGCATGACGCCGGACCAGATCGACCACATCAACGCGCACGGCACCGCGACGCCCGAAAACGACAAGATGGAATACAACACGACATCGGCCGTGTTCGGCGAGCTGCTGCAGAAGATTCCGGTCACCTCCAACAAGTCGATGGTCGGCCACACCATCTCGGCCGCCGGCGCGGTCGAGGCGATCTTCTCGCTGCTCACGCTCGAGCATCAGCGTATCCCGCCGACGATCAACTACGACACCCCGGATCCCACGATCCTGTTCGACGTCGTCGGCAACAAGGCGCGCGATGCCCGCGTCACGGCCGTGATGTCCAACTCGTTCGGCTTCGGCGGCCAGAACGCCTCGCTGATCCTGACCCGCGAACCGGCCTGACCGGGACGCATGGCGCTGATTCCCATCAGCACGAAGATTCGCGCGCGGAATGCAGCCAAATCGATCGGCGGCAGCCTGATCGGCGCCGCCACGGTCGGCATGCTGCGCACCACGCGCTATTTCGATCCGGTCAAGACCTCGGACTTTTTCGCCCGCGTCACCAAGACGATCGGCCCGCGCCTGCGCGAGCATCGTATCGGCCGCGCCAATCTCACCGCCGCCTTTCCCGAGAAGTCGCCGGAGGAGATCGAAGAGATCCTGATGGGCGTGTGGGACAATCTCGGCCGCGTCGGCGCCGAATTCGCCCATATGGATCACGTCTGGGATTACGACCGCGACCATCCCGAGAACAGCCGGATCGAATTGCCCAAGAGCAGCATCGAACGGTTCGACCGGATCCGCGACGACGGCAAGCCCGCGCTGATCTTCGCCGCGCATCTGGCCAATTGGGAACTGCCGGCGCTCGCCGCCGTCGCCCATGGCCTCGATACCGCGATCCTCTACCGCCGCCCCAACATCGCCTCCGCCGACCGCATCATCCAGGAGATGCGCCAGGTCAACATGGGCACGCTGATCCCCGCGGGCCGCGACGCGCCCTTGCGGCTCGCGCAGGCGCTGAAGGACGGCAAGCACGTCGCCATGCTGATCGACCAGTACCTGACCGGCGGCGTCGAGGTCACCTTCTTCGGCCGCAAGACCCGCGCCAACCCGATGCTGGCGCGCCTCTTGCGCCAGGTCGAATGCCCGATCCACGGCGTGCGCATCATCCGCCTGCCCGGCTTTCGCTTCCGAGCCGAGTTGACCGAAGAAATCCCGCCAGTGCGCGACGCCGAGGGCAAGATCGACATCCAGGGCACGACACAGGCCGTCACCAATGTGGTGGAGAGCTGGGTGCGCGAGCATCCCGAGCAGTGGTTGTGGCTGCACAGAAGGTGGCGCTGATCTTGCTCCGTCATTGCGAGCGCAGCGAAGCAATCCAGAGTCGTTCCGCCGAAGCCGCCTGGATTGCTTCGTCGCCAGCGCAAAATTGCTTTGCAGTTTGTCGCGGGCGCCTCGCAATGACGGGCGCGATTACCTTCCCGTCTTCACCTTGGTCCACAGCCGGTTGATAATCCGCTGCGTCGCCGGCTCGCGTGCGGTGATGACGAAGAGCTTTGCGAGCGCCGCCTCGTCCGGATAGATGTTCTTGTCGTTCAGGATCTTCGGATCGACCAGCTTCTGGCTGGCGAGGTTGCCGCTCGCATA
>RXJC01000105.1 GCA_003963435.1 Bradyrhizobiaceae bacterium
TGATCTCCGCGAAAATGCCCGGCTGCGGATCGAGCCCGACCGGCACGGCGGTCTCAGGGACAATGTGGACGGCCTTTGGCTGCAGGGTCTTGGGCTGCATGGTCTGCGCCTCACGCGGAGGCACGCGGGGCATGGTCGCCGGCAACCAGCCGAATGCGGGCGTCACGCTTGCGGCCGCCTCGGCCACGTCCCCGCCGGTCGCGAGCGCGCGCCAGGTCTGGACCGCACGCTTGGCTTCCTGGATGTTTTCGAGGAATGCGATCTCCGAATGATAGCGGCGCCAGCGGCCGGTCTCGAACATTTCGGAGAGATGTTGCAGCCGCTGCTCGGCGAGAGCGCACCAGCGCGCCGCGATGTCGCGGCCAACGGCCACGGCATGAACAGGCGTGCCGTCAGATCCTTGGCGATGTGTCATAAACCAGCCCGTCAGGAGAAAACACGGACGCGGGGACGCAACGCACACGAATCAATTTAGACGCGACATGAATATTTTGTGGAAAAGATTTGACTTGTCCAGCAACCACACTCCGCCGTCGTTCAAACACCGTAGTCGTGCGGAGATTTGCTGTGTTTTCGAGTCAAGCTTCGCACAAGCATAGCGGGCTTGCGGGACGTCGCCCGGGCGATGGGCGTGGACGGCGGCGTGACCTTTCAACCGAAAGCTGAGCGCGCACGAAGTTTCAAAGAATCCGACGCCCGGAGCTTCACCTTTATTGAATCAGAACCGATGCTCCGGATTCCTGTTTTGACGCGTTTTCTTCACGCGTACCGGAATCCATTTCGCTCAAAGCCGTTCTGAAAAGAAAAGACCCGTCCGGGGGGACAACCGGACGGGTCGAGCCATATGGGCGCTTGGGGTGGATGGGCGCTCGCGCCTGATATGACTGATGGGGAGGGATAACCGCTCCCACATAATTTGGTCGTGGCAGCTGGCTGAACGTTCAACGCCGGCGTCGCTTTTTTGGCATCGGCCTTGCGCGCAACATTGCCGCAGCCGCTATCGCGTCGCCGGCCTATCCGCCTGAGAAGTCGTGGATTTATCGTCCGCGCTCGACAGCGAGGGTTGCTCGATCGCGCGGCTATTGGGCTCGTCGCGACGCCTCCCGGCATCTTCACGTTTTGTTGTACCGGACGCCGCGGCGACCGGCGTCGCGCTGTCGGCTGGAACAGCCATGACCGCTGCAAACGCGTCGGTCTGGCCGTCGCCGAACAGCTCGTCGCGCCCGGGCGAGCCGAGGTCGCGCGCGGTCTTCGTCAGCGTCGTGCGCAACGCTTCCGGCTTCAAGGCGTAATTGCGCTCGAGCAGCAACGCCGCGACGCCGGAGACATAGGCGGCCGAGAACGAGGTTCCCGACGTCATCTGGTACTTGCCGTCCGGCGCCGGCAGGAAGATGTCGACGCCGGGCGCCGCGAGGGCGATGTAGTTGCCGCGGTTGGACGCGGTGAACAGCCTGTCCTGCTGATCGGTCGCGCTGACCGCGATCACGTTGGGATTGGCGGCCGGATAAAGCGGCGGCGATTTCGCGCCGGCATTGCCGGCGGCCGCGATCAGCACCACGCCGCGCGCGGCGGTCGCCGCGATGGCGCGCTCGATCACCGCGTCCTTCGGCCCGGCAAAGCTCATATTGACGATCTGCGCGCCGTGCTCGGCGGCGTAGTTCAGCGAGCGCAGGATGATGTAGGACGAGCTTTCGGCGCCGCCGCCGTTGGCCCCGCCGAAGGCTCGGATCGCGATGATGCGGGCCTCGGGCGCGCTGCCCATCAGCCGGGCATGCGCCACGATCGCGCCGGCGATGCCGGTGCCGTGGATGTGCGGTCCCTCGGCGCTGCCGAGCGCATCGAAATTGTCGGCGACGGAATTGGCGAGCTCGGGATGTCTGGCGTCGATGCCGGAGTCGATCACGGCCACCGTGACGTTAGCGCCGTGCGCCAGCGTATGCGCCTGCGGCAGGCGAAGCTTGGCCAGGGCGTATTGCGCCGGATCGCCCTCGCTCAGCGGCGTCGATTTCTGGTCCTGCAGCAGATAGCGGAAGTTCGGCTGGACCGAGCGCACGCTGCCGTCGGCCGCGAATTCGCGCCGCACCGTCTCGGTGGGCCGCCCGTCGGTGATCCGGAACAGGCCGAACGTGGCACCGATCAGCGGGAAATTCTCCGAGGAAATGCGCGTCAAGCCGTGACGGCGTGCCAATTCGTCGGCTTCGGCCGGCGACAACGCACCATCGATCTCGGCGACGAATTCATTGGCGAAGCTGGTCGAGATCACCGCGACCGGCGTCTTGCTGCCGCGCCCCTTGCCGGCGCTCTTCTTGCCCGATTTCCCGGTGCCCTCGCCGCCTGCATTCGGCTGCGCCAGGCATTCGCCGTCGGCATCGCGATAGGGCGCCGTACAGGCCGGATAGAGGTTCGGCGAGTAGTGCGCATAGGGCAGCACGGTCGTCGGCCGGAGGCGCGACGTCGTGGTGTGGGGAATGGTCGCCATGGTCCGCGGGCCGCGATCGACCGACACCACCCTGGCGGACACGGTGGGGCCGACGCGCGAGGCGATGTTCGGCGAAATGGTCGGCGTTCGCGAGGGCAAGCTGATCGTGGGCGTGCGCATGATCGCCTGCGCCTGCGCGACCTCGACACCGAGACAGGCGGCGATCAGAAGCACGGCGCCGACCGATGAAGCGGAGGCCCCGGCGCGCAACTTGCTCTTGGACTTGCCCGTCATCGGCTCAGCGGCGCGCCTTAAGGCGCCGCGACGGCGAGATTGACGAACTTCTCGCGCTGCATCTTGCCGAGCAGCGAGGCGAGCTCGTCCTGGCTCATGGCCCGGTCGAACTGGAGGCGGAACATGCCGCCCTTGGCATCCCCGATGATCGAGGCCTGATAGCTGTCGAGCAGCGAGGTGATGTCGGCGACGCGCGCCTCGGGTGTGAAGCGCACCAATGCGCGCGCCGGAGCGGCGGACGACCCGAGTTCGCGCGTGATCGGCGCACTGGTCGAGAGCGATGCGGTCTGGAAGGTCGCGGGCTGCTTCTTCATCAGCACGGCGCCGATGACACCGGCCTGCAGCACGAGCGCGACGGCGCCCAGGCTCGCCGACCACGCCAGCGTCCGCGGCGACAGGCTCGCGAAGAAGGTCGAGATGCGCGCCGACAGCGGCAGCGAACCGCTTGCCCGCGCCGGCTCGGCGTCGATCGCGGCGAACAGCTTCTGCATCGCGCGGGCCGACGGAGCCCCCAGGCTCTCGTTCAGATGAATGGTTTCTTCGTACTCGCCGCGGATCACGGCATATTGCCTGGCGAGCTCGGGATCACGCGCCAGCGCTTCCTCGACCCGGCGCGCATCGCGCGCGTTGAGCGTGCCGGCCGCGTGAAACGGCAGCAGGAGTTCAATTTCACTGGGCTCTTGCTCCAGCATCTTCTTGCTCAAAGCCATCATGGCCAGCCTCGCTCAACGCCGGCTGCCTTCAGCAGTTCGGCCAGTTTCTTGCGCGCATAGAACAAGCGCGTCTTCACAGTGTTCTCCGGAATGCCGACGATCTCCGCCACCTCTTCCACGGACTTCTCGTGGTAGTAGACAAGATCGACGATTTCCCGGTGTTCCGGCGTGAGGCCCGTCAGGCACTCCCGCAACGCTTCACTGGTATCCTTCTTCTGCACCACCGTTTCCGGATTGTCGGACGTATCCTCGATCGCGTTGGCGGCGTCTTCGTCCAGTTCAAAATCCTTCCTGCGCCGGAGCGCAGACAGGGCCTTGAATCGGGTGATTGCCAGCAGCCAGGTGGAAACGGCGGATCGGCCTTCGAACTTGCCGGCCTGACGCCAGACGTCGAGAAACACCTCGCTGATGAGGTCTTCCGCCGCCTGCTCGTCCCGCACGAGCCTCAGCCCGAAACGATACACCCTGACATGGTGCCGCCCGTACAGCACCTGCATGGCGAGCCGGTCACCTTGAGCGATCCTGGCGATCAGGACCTCGTCCGAAGCCGCCTGTGTCACGCTCAATGCCCGTCTCGCAAAGTTGGTCGGGTCGGCGCGGCGGACGGTTCGACGGGGGGTGCAAAATTGTTCAACTTACCGCAGTCATACGGGCGTCCGTGTGATCCAACCCACATACGAGCAGTTTTCTCGTCCCAGCCACGGCATTCGGCCGCCATTATCCCGATCGGTAACATAATACTGAAATACTTCCCTGCGGCATGCCTGCCCGGCACAGGCCCGGCCTCGTCCGGTTCCATAGCAGCCCTGCACGACGTATGTCTCGCCAAGTCCGACTTAGGCTCGATCGCATCGCAAACCGATGTCCGGCCGCCGGCAAATTTCCTCCGCCGGCCCATCACCTTGTTCCCCGCTGCACGGTTCGGATTCGATTTCGAAGGATACCAAACCTAAAGGCTTGCCACGTAGATTTTTGTGCTGACATCCACCATTGGCGGAACCATGAGCACGGCCGCGACGTCCCTTCCCGAGAGGAATGCCGCTGAGACCGCGGATCTCGTCCTCACGTCCGAGGCGGCTGCCCCCGGAGTCCTGGCGCGCAGGGCGCGGCAGCGCCGCCAGATGTATATCGGCCAGGTGGCAAGCTACTCGCTGGGCGCCTCCGTCCTGCTGCTCTACGCCTATGGCGGGACGGTCTCCATGGCCGTGCCATCGCTGTTCTGGCTCGGCGGCCTTCTCATCATCGGGACGTTCACCGTGCTGTCGGAGGCCGGCTTCGGCGACCGGTTCGAGGATCATTACCTCACCGTCTTCCAGATCTCAGCGCACATGGCGTGGCAATTGGTGTTCCTGGTCACCGTGCCGATGATCGGGGTCACGTTCATCGCCGTGCTGTTCCTGATCTTCGCGTTCGGCACGCTGAGAATGACCTCGAGCCAGGCGATGGTCACCTGGGGCCTTGCCACCTGCGGGCTTGCCTTCGTCTTCCTGGGCTCGGACCTGCCGATCGGATTGCCGGTCGCGACCCGCCTGGAGCGAACCGCCTCGATGCTCTGCTTCGTGCTGGTGATCGGCCAGTGCGCCTTCCTCGGGCTGTTCGGCGCCACCCTGCGCAAGATCCTGTACCGGCGAAGCATCGAGCTCAAGGCCGCCTATCAGCGCATCGAGGAGCTGGCCGAGCTCGACGAGCTCACCGGCTCCTACAACCGCCGCTGCATCATGCGTCTTCTCGACGTCGAGATCGAGAAGGCGCGCCGGACGTCAGCGCCTTGCGCGATCGCGCTGATCGATCTCGACTGGTTCAAGCGCATCAACGACGCCCACGGCCATCCCGTCGGCGACGAGGTGCTGCGCACCTTCGCGATCACCATCTTCGCCAACATCCGGCCGGAGGACAGTTTCGGCCGCTACGGCGGCGAGGAATTCCTGCTGCTGATGCCGAACACCTCGGGCGATGCCGCGCAGCGCATGCTGGAACGCTTGCGAGGCATCGTCGCCGATCTCGACTGGGGTGCATTCTCCCTAAGCATGCACGTGACCATTTCTGCTGGCGTCGCGACGCTGCGCGACCTTGATACTGCCGACACGTTTCTCGCGCGCGCCGACCGCGCGCTCTATTCCGCCAAGGCGCAAGGGCGCAACCGCATTACGACGAGCTGACCAATCCATTTTCACCCGGCGCGGCAGCAGCCGTTGCCGGATCGAACGCTCCAGGACAGGGCAATGAGATCCAAATCCGCAAAGTCATCCGAGAATCTGCTCGAGGAATTGCAGGCTGCGCTCTCGCACGGCAACGTGGCGCGCCGGGTCGAGACGCTGCGCCGGGTCACCGACCTCTTCGTCGGCAACGCGGTGGACTATTCCGACGACCATATCCGCGTGTTCGACGACGTGTTCCAGTGCCTGATCGAGCAGATCGAGACGTCGGCCAGGGCGCTGCTCGCCGACCGCCTCGCACCGATCGCGGCCGCACCGCCGAAGATCATCCGCACGCTCGCGCTCGACGAGGTCATCGAGGTCTCCGGCCCCGTGCTGTCGAAATCGGAACGGCTGGACGAGACCACCTTGATCGAGATCGCGCGCACGAGGGGCCAGGCGCATCTCAAGGCGATCTCGCTGCGGCGGGTGCTGTCGGAAGCGCTGACCGACGTGCTGGTGACGCGCGGCAACGAGGACGTGGTGCAGTCGACCGTCAGCAATCCGGGCGCGCGCCTCTCCGAGGGAAGCCTCACCGACCTCGTCACCCGCGCCGAACGCGACGACGACCTCGCCACATGCATCGGCCTGCGGCGGGATCTGCCGCGGCATCACTATTTGAAGCTGGTCGCGAAAGCGTCCTTGAGCGTGCGCCGGAAGCTCGAGGCGGCGCATCCGGAGCTGGCGACCGAGGTATCGAGCGCAGTCCAGGAAGCGGCCCAGAGAATGCGCGCCGCCGCCATGACGAAGCAGACCGAGATGGCGCGCGCGCTGGTGAAGTCACTGCACGAGGACGGCCGCCTCAACGAATTCCAGGTCGCCACTTTCGCCGAGCAGGGCAAGTTCGACGAAGCCAATGCGGGGCTCGCCGCGCTCGCGGGCGTCGCGGTCGAGACCGCCGAGACCATGATGATCGAAAGCCGCACCGAGGGCGTGATGAT
>RXJC01000217.1 GCA_003963435.1 Bradyrhizobiaceae bacterium
GAATCGTTTCAGCCAGGCGTCGGAATGGTCGGAGCTCTCGACCGACACGAACACGGAGATGCCGAGCCCGATCTTGTTCTGGTCGACGAGGGCGACGCGCTTGATGATCACGCCGTCGGCCTCCAGCCGCTGGATGCGCTTCCAGCAAGGGGTCGAGGACAGGCCGACGCGGTCGCCGATCTCGGCGACGGACAGCGAGGCATCCTCCTGGAGTACCATCAGAATCTTTCGGTCGATGGCATCGAGGCGGCGGCTGGTCTCGGGGGGCTGAACGGCGAGGTCAGTCATTTTGAAGAACTTTGTTCCATTTCAGGGGTCGATTTCCCTGATATAGAGAAAATATTTCTATGGCAAGTCCATTATCTCGGCGACCTGGCGCCTCCCGACACTCACGCAGAGTGCAAAAGTCGTTCAACTTCAACGCGTTGAGGGGCGGCTTGGCCGCCGCCATGGCGGGTGCATTTGAGCGCTGCGGCGGCCGCGGCGAATCGCAGCGCCCCCCGCACGTCCTCGCCCTCGGCGAGGCGAAGGGTGAAGGCGCCATGGAAGACGTCACCGGCGCCGAGCGTGTCGACCGCCTCGACCGGGAAGGCCGCGGTCTCCTCAAGCTCGCCTGTCTCGTTCAGCCAGATCGTGCCAGCCGGGCCGCGGGTCGCGGCGAGGAAGGCGGGCGTCAGCCTGGCGAGAAGCTTCAAAGCCCCGCCATCGTCTGCGAGGCCGGCGGTCTCCTGCACCTGCTCGCTGGCGAACAAGAGGTGCGAGGCCGCCGTCAGCAGGCCGTCCTGCAGCGACATCGCGCGGTCGACGCCGACGATGACGGGAATGTCGCGCCGGCGTGCTTCGGCGCAGAGGGAGGTCGCGAACGCAGCGCAGCGGCTCTCGACCAGGACGGCCTGACAATCGTCGAGCAACTCGTCGGCGCTGGGCAGCTTCGCTGTCCACAGCGCGGGATCGCGATAAATGGTCAGCGTCCGCTCGCCTGTGGCGTCGATGATAATCGCGGAGACGGGCGTGGTCACATCCGGCATGCGCACGATATGGCGGGTCTCGATGCCGTCGGCGGTCATGCGTTCCAGGATGAAGCCGCTCGACGTCTCCCGCGCATCGCCCATCGGCCCTGCAAACGCGACGCGGCCGCCGAGCCGCGCGATCGCGATGGCGGCGTTGAGCGCATTGCCTCCGCAGATCTCGGCGAGATGCGTCGCGCTGGCCTTGCTGCCGCGCTGTGGCACGGCCTCGACCCGAAAGGTCAGGTCGCGCACGGGAATGCCGATGCAGAGGATGCGCGGCGCGGCCTTGGGTAGCGCCATCGGCGGTCAGCTCTTGTCGTGCACCCAGCGGCCGAGCAAATGATGGGCGATGGCGAAGGGATGCGGGCCGGCGAGCCCGTCGGGATGCGTCCGCGTCAGCATCAAGGCTGCCTCCTCGCGCGTGAACCAGCGCGCGTCTTCCAGCTCCATGCGATCGACGACGATGTCCTCGCTCACGGCCCGCGCGCTGCAGCCGATCATCAGCGAGGACGGATAGGGCCAGGGCTGGGTCATGTAATACTGCACGTCGGTGCAGCGAATGCCCGATTCTTCCAGGATCTCGCGGCGCACCGCGTCCTCGATGGTCTCGGCGGCCTCGACGAAGCCGGCGAGGCAGGAATACATGCCGGGCGGAAACTGCTTCTGGCGGCCGAGCAGGCACTTGTCGCCAGACGCGACCAGCATGATCACGACCGGATCGGTGCGCGGAAAATGCTCGGCCTTGCAGGACGGGCAGTCGCGCTTCCAGCCGCCTTCCTTCATCGCGCTTCGCGTGCCGCAATTGGCGCAATAGCCGTGGCGCTGGTGCCAGCTCACCATCGACTTCGCCATCGCGATTGCCGAGAGCTCTTCGGGAGGGACCGCGCCCTGCATCGCCATGCCGCGCAGCTCGGTGACGGTGTAGTCCTCCCGTCCCACCAGCTTCTCGGCGGCAGCCTGCGCCAGGCCCATGCCGAACACGGCTGCGCCATCGCGCAGCCCCAGGAAGATCGTGCCGGGATTGGCGCCGCACTTCAGCGCCTCGTCGATCGAGAGCAGCGCACGTACCTTGTCGCCCTCGCGCTTCACCAGCAGCGAGTCGCGATAGACCACATAGGCGCGCGAGGAGGGCTTCTGCTCCATTGCGAACAGCTTCTCGTCGTCGCGGCGCAGATGCGCGGCGCGGTCGAGGATGTTGGTGACGAAAGCCGGCTGTCCCAGCGGAAAGGCGTCGAATGCTGACATTATATTCCTTCAACCCAACCAGATCTTGCGGCGAAGCGCGCTGATGAAATTCTGAACCTCGGTGGCGTCGTGCGCCAAGGGCGGCATCACGCCCCAGACCGGCCGCGGCCAGGCGGCGTCACTGGTGCGGCGCGCGATGATGTGGACGTGAAGCTGCGGCACGAGATTGCCGAGGGCCGCGACATTGAGCTTGTCGCATTTGGTGATCTCCTTCAGCGCGCGCGAGACGCGGGAAATCTCGGTCATCAGCTGCGCCTGCTGCACCTCGTCGAGATCGATGATCTCGACCGCATCCACCCGCCGCGGCACCAGCAGCAGCCAGGGATAATGCGCGTCCTTGATGACCAGCACTTTCGACAGCGGCAGATCGCCGATGTCGATGGTGTCGTCTTTCAGGCGGGAATGCAGCGACCAGGCGGGTTCGGGCATAGATGCTTCCGGATGGCCCGATGGGGTCGGGCTTGATGGCCCGACCATACGATACCGATTCCGATAGGGGAAGGATTGGGCCCCGCTGTCACCGCATACGCGGTCGTCGCCCCGGACAAGCGCGCAGGATGCAGTTTTTGCGAAGACCGCGGTTGCCAGCTCGCGCCACAACCGCTCCCTGAGGCTATGGGTCCCGGATCCGCGCTGACGCTTGCCCGGGACGACCGCTGAGGTTGGGCGCGGCGCCAGCGGTTATGCCAGCGACGATCCTACGCCTCCGCCAGCACCCTTGCATTGGCCCGCACCGAGGTTTCGCTGACGCGGATGCCGAGGCCCGGTCCATCCGGCACCACGACATGACCGTTGCGGTTGGCGACGCGCTCTTCCAGCACGTCTTCGGTCAGCACGTGATGCGGCATGTAGAATTCGCAGCCGAGCGAGATGCCCGGCGTCGCCGCGATCAGCTGCGTGCCGGCGGCCAGCCCAATGCCGCCTTCCCACAGCGTGCCGCCATAGCCCGGTAGGCCGGCGATGTCGGCAATCGCCATGATCGCCTGCGCCTCGAACAGGCCGCCGGCCTTCATCAGCTTGATCGAGACGGCATCGGCGGCCTCGCGCCGCACCACTTCCATCATGTCGCGGCGATCGAAGCAGCTTTCGTCGGCGAGCACGGGGGTCTCCAGCGCGGCGGTGAGCTGCGCCATCGCGTCGAGATATTTGCGGGGAACCGGCTGCTCGATGAAGGTCGGCGAAAACTCCTCGACATCGCGCAGGATCTTGATGGCGCCGAACGGCGCCAGCGCCTGGTTGTAGTCGACGCGCAGATCCACCGTATCGCCGAATTCTTTCCGGATCGCTTCGAGATGGTCGAGATCCTCGCGATGCGGCTTCACGCCGGTCTTGACCTTGTAGATGACGTTGCCCTCGGGAACCATTTTCCGCATGCGATCGAGATCAGCGGCGAAATCGGGGTCGGCGATCGAGAAGGAGAGCGGGATCGTATCGCGCACGCGGCCGCCGAGCAGGTCGGCGACCGACAAGCCGGACGATTTGCCGACGACGTCGAGCAGCGCCATCTCGATTCCAACCTTCGCCTCGGCATGTCCGACCAGCGCGCGGTCGAGCTCCGCCATCAGCGCGCGGACGCGGCGCACGGGTTTACCGAGCACGATGGGACGCAGATAGATGTCGAGCGCGGAAAAGGCCGCCTCCGGCGTCCCCGTAAACACCTCCCACGGCGCCGCCTCGCCCCAACCGACCACGCCGTCGCTCGACGTCAGCTCGATCAGCACGCGCTTGACCGTGCCCTTGACGTTGCCGACGCCTTGCAGGCGCGCCATCCTGATCGGGCTTTCGATCAGGAACAACCTGATGCGCTCGACGGTCGCTTCGGTCATGTCAGGCCCCCATTGACGTGCCAGACCTGGCCGGTGACGTAGGACGCCTTCGGTGATGCCAGGAAGGCGATGATTTCTGCCACTTCCTCCGGCCGCCCGCGGCGGTGCATCGGGATCAGCGCTTCGGTCGCGGCGATCTGCTCGGGTGACAAGCGGCTCTCGCTCGGTCTGTCCTTCACGATCAGGCCCGGCGCCACCGCGTTGACGGTGATGCCCTCGCCCGCGAGCTCGATCGCGGTCAGCCGTACCAAGGCTTCGAGCGCGGATCGGCTCGCCGCCGTCGCGGCAAACGGCGCGAATTCGGGGCGGATCGCGTGCGCGACAAAGGACGACACCGCGACAATGCGCGCGTCTCGTCCCGCACGCAGCAGCGGCAGTGCAAGCTTGACGAAGCGAGTGAAGGCGAGGGCGGATTCGTCCATTGCCTGCAGGAATTGATCCGCCGGCGTGCCGATCGCACTGCCGCGACGGGCGTGGCCGCCGACCAAGATCAATCCGTCAAGCCGGCCAAATTCGAGATGCGCAGTCGCGCACGCAAGCGTCACGGCGACTTCATCGGCGAGATCGCCGAGGCACGTCGCGACGGCCGCGCCGCTTGCTTTGGCGTCTGCTTTCGTGGCGTTAAGGCCGTCCTCGTTCGATCGCGTATGCAGCACGAGCCCGATGCCTGGCGCGGCGAGCAGCTTTGCCGTGGCACGGCCGATGCCGCTGGCGGCGCCGGTGACGAGATAGACGCGGTTGATATCGGGCATCATGTTGCCGTTGTGGCCGGCGCCAATGCGCCGGTGCGATGGAAATGGCCGAGGAAGGCGCGCGTTGCCGCTTCCCTGGGGGTGTCGATCACCTGACGCGCCGGGCCTTCCTCCACGACGACACCGTCGCGCATGAAGATCAAGCGGTCGGCGACTTCGCGCGCAAACGCGATTTCGTGCGTCACGATCACCATGGTCATGCCTTCGGAGGCCAGCTGCTGGATCACGTTCAGGACTTCGCCGACCAGCTCGGGATCAAGCGCGGAGGTTGCTTCGTCGAACAACATGACGTCCGGCTCCATGGCGAGCGCACGTGCGATCGCGACGCGCTGCTTTTGGCCGCCGGACAGCGTCGCCGGATATTGGTCGGCCTTCTCGGCGAGGCCGACCTTGGCGAGCTGCGCCCGCGCGAGCGTCTCGGCGTCCGCCTTGGCCATGCGGCGGACCGTGACGGGGCCCTCCATGACGTTCTGCAGTGTCGTCATGTGCGGGAACAGATTGAAGTGCTGAAACACCATGCCGGTGGTGGCGCGGAACTTTGCCAGAGTCTTCACATCGGGCAGCTTCGCGCCATCGCCAAAGACAAAGCGCCTGTCGCCGACGCGGACGCTGCCGCCGTCGGGCACGACCAGCAGGTTGATGCAGCGGAGCAGCGTCGACTTGCCCGAGCCTGATGGCCCGATCAGCGCGACGACGCCGCCCTTGGCGACGTCGAGATTGATGTTCTTCAGAACCTCGTTGCTGCCAAAGCGCTTGCGCAAGCCGCGGATCTCGATTTTGGACGTTTCGCTCATTCGCTCACCGCCAGTCGCTTCTCGCCGCGGCGGACGATGATGGTGAGCGGGATCAGGATCGCGGCATAGGCGATCGCGACCGCGGTGTAGGTCTCCAGCGGCCGGTAGCTGTCATGCGCCGCGACCTGGCTCTGGTAGACGAGGTCAGGCACTGCGAGCACCGACACCAGCGAGGTATTCTTGAACTGGATGACCGACTGGTTCATCAGCGCCGGGATCATGCGCTTGATCGCCTGCGGCAGCACGATGCGCCGCATGCTCTGGCCAGGGGTCATGCCGAGCGCGGCGCCGGCTTCCGACTGGCCCTTGTCGATCGAGACGATGCCGCCGCGGATGATCTCCGAATAGAACGAGCCGCCATAGAGCGAGAGCGCCAGCGCCGACGCCATGATCGGCGTCATCTCGACACCGGCGAGGATCGGCAGCGCGTAATAGAACCAGATCAGCTGCACCAGGAGCGGCGTGCAGCGGAACGCCTCGATGAAGGTGAGAGCGAGGAGGCGTATTTCTTTGAAGCGCGACAAGCTGCCAAATGCGCCAAGCAGGCCGAACAACAGCCCGCACACGACGATGACGATCGTGAAGCCGACGGTGACGCCGAGCCCGTTGAGAAAGAGCCAGCGATAGCTCCAGAGGATGCCGAAGTCCCACTGATACATGCGTGTCTTGACTCGTCGTGGGTGCGATCTCGCACCGTCGTTCCGGGGCTCGCGAAGCGAGAACCCGGAACCTCGAGATTCCGGGTTCGCCCTTCGGGCGCCCCGGAATGACCGTGAAAACTTACAGCGACACGCCCGGCGGAATGTCCGCCTCCGTTACGCCCACCAGCTCCATGTTGGTGATGATGGCATTGCGGATGAAGCCGAGGCCCTTGTTGAAGTCGATCCAGGTGTTGACGTAGTCGCGCCAGGTCTTGTCGGTCTCGCGGCGGAAGCCGGCGTTCGAGGTGGTGGCGAAGATCGGCGTCGGCAGCACGAGCTGGCCGAGCGAGGGGTTCTTCTTCAGCACGGTCAGCGACAGCATCGTGATCAGGCACTGCGCGTCGACGCGGCCGGTCTGCAGCGCGGCAGTGGCGTCGTCCGCGGTCTTCAGCCGGTTGATCTGCGCCTTCGGCGTCAGGCGGCTGACGACCTGGTCGTGCGAGGAGCCCTGGTCGACTGCGATCTTGATGTCGGGCGAGTTCAGCTCGGCCCAGCTCTTCGGCTTGAAGTCCTTCTTGCAGAGAATGGCGAAGGCGTTGTTGAACACCGGTACCGAGAAGTCGATCACCAGCGCGCGCTTCGGCGTCGGGTTGAGGCCGAAGAAGATGTCGATCTTGTTGGCCTGCAGATCCAGCACCGAATTGCCCCAGGTGGTCTCGGTGATCTCCAGCTCGGCCTCTATGTCGTCGGCGAGGCCTTTGGCAATGTCGATGTAAAAGCCCTTCCATTGGCCGGTGGCGAGGTCCTTCATGTAGTAGGGCGCGCCGCCGCCGACCGCGCCGATCCGCATCTTCTTGGTGCGGCGGATGCGGGCGAAGGTCGATTCGTTGGAATCGGCGGTCTGGGCCACGGCAGGCGCGGCCAGCGCGGCGGCGGTCACGGCGCCAAGTCCGACAATCGATGCAACATCACGACGTGTAACCATTGGGATCACTGCTTTTCTGGTTGGATGGAGTTCCAATGGGCGTTTTTAGCAAGGCGGTCCCACCGGCGAAAGCACAGCCTATCGGCTGGGCAGGCCGGCAATTGCCCGGATGCTAGGCAGGACCAACCTGATCCGGGCGATACCCGCTTGCTTTCCGGCTCCTTTGGCCCCAAATAGGGACCGGGAGATTGGCGGTGGACGAGCCACTCGCCAACCGGGTCAGGTCCGGAAGGAAGCAGCCCTAACGAGGTCCGGATCGGGTCGCTCGT
>RXJC01000591.1:0-561 GCA_003963435.1 Bradyrhizobiaceae bacterium
TTCGGTGTGGTTGCCGACCAGCTGGGTCGCGGCCTCGCCGCCGGACTTGTAGGGCAGATAGGAGAATTTTGCGCCGGTCTTCTGCTCCAGGAACACCGTCAGCACGTGGTCCTCGCGCTTGGAGCCGGTGCCGCCCATCTTGAACGGCGCGCTCGCCGCCTTCGCGGCCGCGACGAAGTCCTTCAGCGTCTTGGGACCTGCGCTGTTGTCCCACAGCACGAACTGGTCGAGCGCGATCACGGAAACCGGAGTCAGCTCGCGCCAGTTGAACGGGATCTTCGCCGACAGCGGCAGCATGTAGATCAGCGAATAGGCGATCAGCACCTTGTTCGGATCGCCCTCGCTGGACTTCATGTACATCAGCGCTTCCGCACCCGAGGCGCCGCCCTTGAGCGAGACGACGATCGGCTGCTTCATCAGATTGTTCTTCTGGATCGCGGCTTGCATCATCCGCGCCATCTGGTCCGAGGCACCGCCCGCGCCCGCCGCCACCACGATCTCGACCGGCTTGGCCGGCTCCCAGCCGGCGAATGCCGGCGTGCCGCACAAAGCGGCTGTCAG
>RXJC01000591.1:611-10033 GCA_003963435.1 Bradyrhizobiaceae bacterium
TGTCAGCGCAATCGCGGCCTTCATTCCATGTCCCACGCGCGTCTTCCCTATGTTCTTGTTCGGATTGGAAATTCAGAGATGAATTCGGGACCATTGTGCTGGCGAATGCGACCAAGTTCAAGCCATCCGACGTCATCCCCGTTATGATTTTGGACTGAGATGTCGCGACGCAAAAAAACGGGCTCCTCGCGGAGCCCGCCTGTCGGGATTTGAAGCTCGGCCGCGGCCTATACGACCAAAATGTCGTGCTGGTTGAGCAGCACCGCGTTCTGAACGCTGACCAACGCGACTGCCGCGCCTTGGGTGCCGTCGGCGCTGTAGTAGAGGGTCTGGTTGCCGGTATCGAAATGGAATTGGGAGAAGCCCGAGAACACATCGTCACTGGAGGTCTCGAACGTGACGTCCGTCCCGGCCGTCAACCCTCCGCCAAAACCACTCGCCGAGACCGCGATGCGATCCTGCTCGGTGGTGTTGTTGAAGTCGCCGATCGCGCTCGGGCCCGACGGCTGCAGGAAGGCAAAGGTGTCGTTGCCCCCGCCGCCGGTCATGGCATTGCCGCTGGCCGTGGCGATCAGCACGTCATTGCCGCCGCCACCGCTCATCGTCTCGGTCCCGTTTGTGGCGATCAGGATGTCGTCACCGCCGGTGCCGGTCAGCGACGTCGCCGATGGCGCGTCGTTGACGACGGTGACGGTCGCGGCATTGGACGAGTTCGTCATCCCGTCGGAGACGGTGTAGTCGAACGAGCCTCCGAGGGTCGAGTCGTCGACGAATGCCGCGTCCCCGAAGTAGGAGAACCCGCTGCCGCCCGAGCTCGTCGTGACGGTTCCGAGCGAGAGATGGTCGGTCGTGTCGGGATCGGCATCGTTGAGCGCCAGCGCCCAGCTGGGAATGACGACCGCACCGCTGGCACCGACATCGGTGATGACGGTCTCGCCGACCGCGGTCGGCGCGTCATTGGTGCCGTTGATGGTGACGGTGACGTCCTGCGTGGTCGAGCCGCCGTTGTTGTCGGCGATCGTCACCAGATAGTCCTGGGTCAGGATCTGCCCCTGCGCCAGGAACTGGATGCCGGCATTGTCAACCGTGAAGTGCCATGCGAGGGAACCAGTGCCGCCGGCCTCGCTGACCGGATCGAGCGAGAACGTGCCGACATAATTGCTGCCGTTCGGCACGAAGCTCGCGCTGTGCGTATCCCCCGTCTCGGCGTCGGTGAACGACAGCGAGCCCGCCGTGGATTCGGTGGCGGGCCCGGTCGCCGGGCTGACGTTGACGGAATCGAGGATCATGCCCGTGCCGTCGGTTTCATAGGAAAATTGCAGCAGCGTCGACGACAACGCAGCGTCGCCGACGAGGTCGAAGGAATAATGATTGAGGCCGGCCGGCACGTTGCCGAGCGACAGGATCGTCGCCCCGTCCCACGACACCGTGAACGGCGCACTGACGCTCTCGGCATCGCCGAAGAGGTCGAAGCTGACGAAATAATGCTGGCCGGGCGTGGTCGCGACGTTCTGCGACAACGTTTCCGCGGCGCTCGTCGGCAACAGCTCGACCGAGTAATGGCCGAAGCTGCCGCCGAGCTCGAGCTGCGCGACGTGGATGTGGCCGCCACTCACCGTCCAGTTGGCGAGATTGCCGGTCTCGAAATCGCCGTTGAGGATCACCGGCGGGCCGGCGTCCTCGGTGACCGCGCCGCTGAGATTGGCCGCCGTAACCTGCGGATTGTCGTTGGCGCCGGCGATATCGAAGGTGATCGTGGTCGAGGCCTGGTGGCCCTGGCCGTCGTCCACCGTGAAGGTGAACTGGTCGGTGACGTTGTCGCCGGCGAGCAGCGGGTCGACCGACGCATCCGCGACATAGCCGTAGGAGCCGTCGGCGTTGAGCACCAGCGTGCCATGCGCGCCGGCAACCGAATGGCCGACATTGGCGGCGCTGCCGTTGACCTCGACGATGGTCCGCGGCGTGCTCTCGTCGACCGGTTGTGTGACATCGAAGATGGCGCCGCTTGCGAGTCCCATGCCGGCATCCGGCCCCGCGGTGTCGGCCGCGGCGATCGTCACCGGCGTCAGAACCAGCGGGTCGGCCGCACCGTCGATGGTGATCGTGACGGTCTGGGCCGCGTTGGTGAAGCCGTCCCAGACGTTGACGTCGTATTGCACCGTCAGCGTCTCGCCGGCGCTGAGGAAATCGAGATCGGCGTCGGGGATGCTGAAGGTCCAGTCGATGCTGCCGGTGCCGGCACCCGTGGAATCATGCAGCAGGGTCGCGAGCGCCGATTGCAGATCGACCAGCGTCTGTGCCGGGGCGGCAAAGCTGTTGGCCGACCACACCGCCGAATCCAGCACCACGCTGACCGAATGCACGTCCGACAGATCGACGTCGCCAAAGCTCAGCGTTCCCGTCGGCACCGGGCTCGTGGTGTCGGGCGCCTGCGATCCGGTCACCCCCGGCTGCTCGGACAGCGAGGCGGATTGCGGCCCGCTCGTCATCACCGGCGCGTCATTGGCGCCGGTGATAACGACGGAGACGGTCTGGCTCGAGCTGGTCGAGCCGTCCGCGACCTTGACGGTGTAGTTCACCGTCAGCGTCTCGTTGAAGGCGAGATAGTCGAGATCCTGGTCGGTAATCGCAAAGTCCCAATCGATGCTGCCGGTGCCCGTCCCCGTGGAATCGTGCAGCACGGTAGTCAGCGCCGCGGCGAGATCGGCCTGTGTCGCTGCCGGCGGCGTCGGCCCGGAGCTCGAGTCCAGCGTCACGGTCACGGAGTGCGTATCGCTGGTGTCCTGGTCGGTGAAGCCAAGCGTGCCGGCCGGGCTGGTCGGCGGCGTGTCCAGGACCGGGGAGCCGGTGGTGGCGTCCTGCTCGGCGACGGTGGAAGATTCGGCGCCGCTGGTGATCACCACGGGATGGTTGACGCCGAGGATGGTGATGGTGACGTCCTGGGTGGTGGAGCCGCCTTGGCCGTCGTCGACCGCAACATGATAGACGAGCTTGAGCGTCTCGCCGCCATTGAGGAAATTGGTCGAGGAATTGGCCAGCGCGAAATTCCAGTCGACCTCCCCGATCAGATGGCCGGTGGAATCCTGCAGCGTGGTGCCGAACGCGGCCAGCAATTGCGCATTCGTCAGCGGGATCGACCCGCCGCCCGAACGGGTCGCGGTGACCGTGGTCGAGACGGTATGCGCGTCGGCAAGATCGATGTCGGTGAAGAGCAGGCTGTCGCTGGCATGCAGATTGCCGGAGGAATCCAGATTCTGGTCCTCGACCAGCGCCGCCGATTCCGGACACGACAGGTAGATGGGCTTGTCGTTGGTGCCGACCACGGTCACCGTGACCGTTTGCGTCGAGACACCGCCCGCATGGTCGTCGAGCTGAACCGTGTAGGTGATGTCGAGGTGCTGGCCCGCCGCGAGATAGTCGAAAGCAAGATCCGGCGCCGAGAATGTGGTGTTGATGGTGCCGGTCGAGGAGCCCGACGTCTTCACGACGTTGTCGACGTGATAGAACGACATCAGCTCCGCGGTGCCGAACGGGCCCGGCAGGAGACCAGCGGTGGCACCGGAGGCGGAGACGCCGGTCACTGTCGCGGTGTGTCCGGTGTTGGCGAGGTCGTCATCGGTGAAGTTGAGCGCGACATGAACTGTGTCGGGCGTGAGCGACAGCGTCTGGTTGGCCTGCTCGGTGACGGTCGCAGCCGTCGTCATATTGATGACTGGCTTGTCGTCCGTGCCGGTGACCGTGATCTTGACGGTCTGGATCGCGAAGCCGCCGTGATTGTCGGAGACCTTGACGTCGTAGGTCAGCACCAGCGTCTGGTTCTTGGCGAGGAAGTCGAAATCCTCGTCCGCGTCGCTGAAGCTCCATTTGAGCTGACCCGAGCCGTTTGAATCGCTCAGGATCTGAGACTGCATCGCGGCCTGGAAATGCGCCAGCGAGGCAGCCGGGACGACCGTGCCGCCCGAGACCACCGCGGAATGCAGCGTCGCCGACGTCGTATGAGTGTCGCTCCTGTCGCTGTCCCTGAAGCTCATTGTGCCCGACAACGTGTGCAGCGTGGTCGAATCGTCGAGGTTGGCAAATTCGGTGAAGCTGCCCGTCGCGGAGGACGAGGTGAAAACCGGCGTGTGGTTGGTCATGGAAAAATCCCTGCCTGCGTTGCCATGAAAGCGCCGCCGCACGAGCGCGCAGCGACGTGACTGATCGGTCCGGGAAATCGGACTGGACTCAACGGTCTTGCATCAAAGCGTTGGCTTAAGGGTCTTGGTCTAGGAGCTTGGCTTGTTCGCGAGGCCGCACCTGGCGTCGGGAAGGTCAGCAGCAATGAATTTGGGCGCGGCTCGCGTCGTCGAAACTACGTCGCTATCTCTTCAGTTCAATTTCAGTTCAATGACGTCAGGTTGCAGCAGGGTCGGTCAGAACGCTTCACACAATTCACGTCGGTCAATTCGATCAGACCTGAAATCACTTGCTGGCCGGCCTGCCGGCACGAAGAATACGAGAAGGCATCATGCAACCTCTGCGATCTTAGGCCCGAGTTCGCGGCGCCGTCAACGTGGACGCGTCACCGCGGCCGCGCGCAATCGCGGTTCCGGAGGGCGGAACCGTTTGAAAAACTATGAAAATTGCAATTGCGCGGGGGCTGCCGGTTGATCGGTCAGCAGTCCCTCCCCGCCGTCGCGCCGCATCCGGCATGGCGCATCGGCGGAGGCGCCGCCTACTTGCCCTTCCAGACCGGCGCGCGCTTGTTGAGGAAGGCGTCCATGCCCTCGCGGAAATCTTCGCTCATATAGGCCTTGAGGATCAGGTCCTCGCCACAGCGTGCGGCGGATGCGGCGCACGGCTTCCTTGGTCGCCTCCAGCGTCAGCGGCGCGTGGCTGGCGACGAGCTTGGCGGTCTCGTCGGCGCGGCGCTGCAGCGTCTCGACATCAGGGACGACCTCGTTGAGCAGGCCGAGCGCGAGGGCTTCCTGCGCCTCGACCAGGCGCGCCTTGAAGATCAGATCCTTGGTGCGGGCGGGTCCGACCAGCGCGACGACGCGGCTGATGTTGGACATCGACAGGCAATTGCCGAGCGTGCGCGCGATCGGAAAGCCCATCCGCGTCGTCTCGGTGCCGATGCGCAAGTCGCAGCAGGCGGCAATGCCGGCGCCGCCGCCGGTGCAGGCTCCGGCGATGGCCGCGATCACGGGGACGCGGCACTGCTCCAGCGTGCCGAGCACGCGGTCGATCCGCGCCTCGTAGTCGAGCGCGTCCTGCGCGGTCTTGAAAGCACGGAACTGCGAGATGTCGGTGCCGGAGGCGAACGCCTTGTCGCCGGCGCCGGTCAGGATCAGCGCCTTGATCGAACGGTCGGCGTTGATCTCGGTGCAGATCTCCGCCATGCGGTCATACATGGCGAAGGTCATGGCGTTGCGCGCCTGCGGGCGGTTGAAGGTGATCCGCGCGATGCCGTCCGTGACGGAGTAGAGCAGGTCTTCGTTGGTCGTTGTCGGTGCGTTCATCGCGCGCTCACTTCACTCTTGTTGATCTTGGGCCGGCCGGCCTTCAGGCCACTTGCGCTTTGGTCATCGGCACTGCGTCACGCCCCTTCAGAACGTCCATGGCCGCCAGCACGCCGCCGCTCCGGTGCGGAATCTTTGCAAGATCCAGGCCCATCTCGACGCCGGCGAGCGTGCCCATCAGCATCAGATCGTTGAAATGACCGATATGGCCGATGCGGAAGACTTTGCCCTTGACCTTGTTGAGGCCGGTGCCGAGCGACATGTCGAAGTTTTCCAGCACCACCTTGCGGAAGGCATCGGCGTCGTGGCCTTCGGGCACGCGCACGCCGGTCAGCGCCGGCGAATGCGCGGCGGGATCGGCGCACTGCGTCTCCAGGCCCCAGACCTTGACCGCAGCGCGCGTCGCCGCGCTGTGGCGCTTGTGGCGGGTCCAGACGTTCTCCAGCCCCTCCTCTTCCAACATCTTCACGGCTTCGCGCAGGCCGTAGAGCAAATTGGTGGCGGGCGTATAGGGGAAGGTGCCGAGCTTGTTGAAGTTGATCACCTCCTGCCAGTCCCAGTAGGAGCGCATGCCCGGATTGGCCTTGGCAACGGCGAGCGCCTTCTCCGAGACGGCGTTGAAGCCGAGGCCGGGCGGCAGCATCAGGCCCTTCTGCGAGCCGGCCACCGAGACATCGATGCCCCAGGAATCGTGTTCGTATTCCATCGAGCCGAGGCCGGAGATGGTGTCGACCATCAAGAGGGCCGGATGCTTGACGCGGTCGAGCAGCTTGCGCACCTCCAGCGGCGGCGTCACGCAGCCGGTCGAGGTCTCGTTGTGGACGACGCAGACCGCCTTGATGGCGTGCTGCTTGTCGGCGACCAGGCGCTTCTCGATCTCGGCAAGGTCAGCGCCATGGCGCCAGTCGCTCGGGATGAAGTCGACGTCGAGCTTGAACTTGTCGGCGATGCCGCGCCACAGCACGGCGAACTGGCCGGTCTCGCACATCAGCACCTTGTCGCCGGGCGCGAACACGTTGACCATCGCCGCTTCCCAGGCGCCGGTGCCCGACGACGGGAAGATGATCACGGGCTGCTTGGTGCGGAACACGCGCTGCATCGCAGCAAGGACGGCAAAACCGAGCTCGGCGAACTCCGGACCGCGATGGTCCAGCGTCGGCATGTCCATGGCCCGCAGCACCCGGTCGGGCACGTTGGTCGGTCCTGGAATCTGTAGGAAATGCCTTCCAGTATGCACGGTCATCGGCGTCCTTCCCGGTCTTTGAAGCTCGTCTTGAAACGCTGTCTTGAAACGCTCTCTTGGCGTTGGCGTCGCGCGGCCCGAATTCGGGACTGCCGCGAGCCGCTCGCATATCACTATTCGCCGGGCTTGTCCCTCGCCCGGCGAGGTCCGTCAATGCACAAGAAGCAGGGCTCGCTTGCCAAGGGCCATAACGGGAGGCAAGACGGTGCGGCGAACAGGCGAAAGCGGATCATGGCAGCGGAAGTGGCTGGAAAATCACTGGAATCGGCCCCAAAACACGGCTTGGCGGCACGCCTCGCCCGGGAAATGACCGGCGACGTCCTGTTCGACGGTTTCAGCCGCGGCCGCTATGCCACCGACGCCTCGTTCTACCAGATCATGCCGGCCGGCGTGGTGGTCCCGAAGACCATGGACGAGGCCCTGCGGGCGCTGGCGATCGCCCGCAGCGAGGGCGTCAAGGTCACCCCGCGCGGCGGCGGCACCTCGCAATGCGGCCAGACCGTCAATGACGGCCTCGTGGTCGATCTCTCCAAGCACCTGAACCGGATCCTGTCGCTCGACGTCGCGGGGCGCACCTGTGTGGTCGAGCCGGGCATTGTGCTCGACGACCTCAACCGCCAGCTCAAAAAACACGGCCTGTGGTTTCCGGTCGACGTCTCCACGGCCTCGCGCGCGACCATCGGCGGCATGGCCGGCAACAATTCCTGCGGCGGACGCTCGCTGCGCTACGGCACCATGCGCGACAACACGCTGTCGATGGAGGCATCGCTCGCTGACGGCACGCTCAGTCGATTTGACGAGGTTTCGCGCGACCTCTCCGACCTCGAGCTGCCCGACAGCGCCCGCGCGCTGTTCCGCGACATGCTCGATCTCGGCAGCCGCGAGGCCGACGAGATTGCCGCACGCTTCCCAAAAGTGCAGCGCCGCGTCGGCGGCTACAATCTGGATGCGCTGGTGCCGCGCAATGCGCCGAACAACATGGCGCATCTGCTGGTCGGCTCCGAGGGCACCCTCGCCTTCACCACCAAGGTCGAGCTGAAGCTGTGGCCGGTGATCCGCAACAAGGTGCTCGGCGTCTGCCATTTCGGTAGCTTCTATGAGGCGATGGATGCGGCCCAACACCTGGTCAAGCTGAAGCCGATCGCGGTCGAGCTGGTCGACCGCACCATGATCGCGCTCGGCCGCGACATCGCGATGTTCAAGCCGATCATCAATGCCGCGATCAAGGGCGATCCGGACGCCGTGCTGGTGGTCGAGTTCGCTGAGGAAGACCAAGCGGACAATCTGGTGCGCCTCAAGCAGCTCAGCGAGCTCATGGGCGATCTCGGCTTCGGCTGGAATAACGAGACGCGCAAATGGGGCGGCGTGGTCGAGATCACCGAGCCGGCGCTGCAGGCCGGCATTGCCGATTTCCGCGCCGCCGGCCTCAACGTCATGATGTCGATGAAGCAGGAGGGCAAGCCGGTCTCCTTCGTCGAGGATTGCGCCGTGCCGCTGCCGCATCTGGCCGACTACACGGCGCGCCTGAACGAGGTCTTCGCCAAGCACGGCACCAGCGGCACGATGTACGCACACGCCTCCGAGGGCTGCCTGCACGTGCGCCCGGTGCTGAACTTGAAGCTGGACAAGGATGTCAAGGCGATGCGCGCGATCGCCGAGGAGGCGTTTGCGCTGGTGCGCGAATACAAGGGCTCGCATTCCGGCGAGCACGGTGACGGCCTGGTGCGCTCCGAATTCCACGAGACCATGTTCGGCGAGCGTCTCGTCTCCGACTTCAGGGAGGTGAAGCGGCGCTTCGATCCCGAAGGCGTGCTCAATCCCGGCAAGATCGTCGATGCCCCCAGGATGGACGATCGCTCGCTGTTCCGCTTCAAGCCGGACTACCGCGTCGGTGAGCTCAAGACCAAACTCGACTGGTCAGCTTACCCCGGCGCCGGCGGCGGTTTCCAGGGCGCGGTCGAGATGTGCAACAACAACGGCGCCTGCCGCAAGCTCGAGGGCGGCGTGATGTGCCCGTCCTATCGCGCCACGCGCAACGAGAAGGACGTCACGCGGGGCCGCGCCAACACCCTGCGGCTTGCGATCTCCGGCCAGCTCGGCGCCGATGCGCTCTCCTCCGACGAGATGATGGAGACGCTCAAGCTTTGCGTCTCCTGCAAGGCCTGCCGCCATGAGTGCCCGACCGGCGTCGACATGGCCAAGATGAAGATCGAGGTGCTCGCCGCACGCGCCGCCAGCCGCGGCCTGACGCTGCGCGATCGTCTGGTTGGGTACTTACCGCGCTATGCCGGCATCGCCTCGCGCTTTGCGTCGCTCGCCAATTTGCGCAACGATAGCCCACTGCTGCGAAAACTGTTCGAGCGCTTTGCCGGCATCAGCGCGCGCCGGGCGCTGCCCGCCTTCCGCCGCGATGTTTTTGTCCCTCCCGCCGACAGCGTCGGCCCGGGGACGGGCCGCGAGGTCGTGCTGTTCGCCGACACATTCAATCGCATCTATGAGCGCGAAAACCTCGACGCCGCGCTGCGCGTGCTGACAGCCGGCGGCTATCGCGTGCACATGCCAAAACCTGCGAGCGGCAGCCGCCCGCTGTGCTGCGGCCGCACGTTCCTGTCCGCCGGCCTCGTCGACGAAGCCAGGGCCGAGCTCGACCGGCTGGTGGCCGCCTTCGCGCCCTTCGC
>RXJC01000029.1 GCA_003963435.1 Bradyrhizobiaceae bacterium
TACCCCTGCCCTTCCTCACATCCCATGCTGACCAGGAAATCGGCGGTTGCGCGATCCTCGATGCCTTCCGCCACGACGGTGAGACCGAGCTGCTTGCTGAGGCCGATGGTCGAGCCGACGATCGCCGCGTCGTCGGAATTCGTGAGCAGCCCGGACACGAACGACCGGTCGATCTTGAGCCCGTCGAGCGGAAACTTCTTCAGATAGCTCAGGCTTGCATAGCCCGTGCCGAAATCGTCGAACAGGATTCGGACTCCGAGCTCCTGGATCCGCTTGAAGATGGCGAGCACGCGGTCTTCGTCGTGGAGCAGGATGTCTTCGGTGACTTCGATCTCGAGCAGCGACGGCGTCAGCCCAGTCGATTCCAGCATTGCCGCGACCGAATGCGCGAGATCGC
This sequence comes from Bradyrhizobiaceae bacterium, assembly GCA_003963435.1. Lineage (GTDB taxonomy): Bacteria > Pseudomonadota > Alphaproteobacteria > Rhizobiales > Xanthobacteraceae > Bradyrhizobium. The sequence continues at coordinate 398 of RXJC01000029.1, forward strand.
CGGAGTGGAGCTGCGATGGCGACAGGTTGATCGCGACGCGCGCGGCGTTGCCCGACAGCTCCCAGTCACGCGCCTGACGGCAGGCGGTCACCATCACCCAGCTCGCGATCCGCTCCGATAGCGCCGAGGTGTTGACCACGGGCATGAATTCTCCGGGCGAAACGTAGCCGCGCACGGGATGCCGCCAACGGATGAGCGCTTCGGCCCCGACCAGGCTGCCGTCGACCAGGCGAACCTGGGGCTGGTAGAACAGTTCGAACTCGCCGCGATCCGCGGCAAGCGCCAGTTCGCTCTCGAGCGTCAGCCGGTTTTCGAGCTCCTGCCTGATCGCGCTTTCGAACACCACATGGCTGCCGCGGCGGGTCATCTTTGCCTTGGTCAGCGCCAGATGACCGTTGCTGAGAAGTTCGTCGGCGCCCTGTCCACCTTCCGGATAGACCGCAACGCCGATGGTGATCCTGACGCGGTGCTGGCGCGTTCCCGTCGCCAGTGGCGTTTCGAAGGCGCGCGCGATCCGCTCGGCGAACTCAACGACGGGCTCGCTGCCAGCCGCGCCTTTGCGCGCAATCGAGAATTCATCTCCGCTGAGCCGGGCGACGATCGCCCCCTCTCCAGCCTCGCGTTGCAGGCGAGCGGCGACCGCCTGCAGCACGAGATCGCCCGCCGCATGTCCGAGCATGTCGTTGATGCTCTGGAAGCCGTCGAGCCCGATCACGAGCAGCGCGACCTCGCAAGGCCCTCGCTTTGCATCCGCAATCATGCCGAGCAGTCCGGCATGAAGCGTGTTGCGATTGGCAAGACCGGTCAGCGCGTCGTGTTCGGCAAGATATTTGACGCGTTCGGCTTCGCGCTTGCGAACCGAGATGTCACGCAGGATGGCGCCGTACTGAAAGCCGTCCGTTCCTTGCCAGCCCGAGAAGCTCGCCTCGACGGGGAAGGTTTCGCCGTTCTTGCGCCGCCCTTCGAACTCGACGACCACCGCCCCGCCCGGCACCAGGAGCGCCTGACGCGCAGCATCGTGCAGGGACGGCCTCGTATCGCCCTCCGCCGCCGGCACGGCGCACAGCGTTTCGAACGGACGACCGATCATCTCGGCCGGCATGTAGCCGAAGATCGCGCTGGCGCCGGGATTCCAGACCGTGATCCGGTGATCCTCGTCTGTGCAGACGAGACCGTCGCCGAGCGACATGGCGATCCGGTGAAAGCGGCTCTCGGCGATACGTCCGAGCAGACCACGAAAATCGATCTCGTCCAGCGCAATCGCGGTCAGGTAGGCGACGATGGCGATGTGCAACAGCGATGTGTCGATGACGAGGGGCCATTTCGCCTGCACGGAGGCTGCGGCCAGCTCGATGCCCGCACCGGCGGCGACGAGCACGGCGACGCGAATTCCCGGTGCGAAGCGGCGCCACGAATACATCATGAGCAGGCAGATCGCAGCCAGGCCCAGGATCATGCCGACGTCGGACGTCCAGCGCAGCATCCGGCCCTGGAGGATCGATTCGGCAGCCAGCGCCTGCAGCACCGGCCCGGAGACGATCTTGCCGTTGGGGACGCTGAAGCGGTCGCCGAGCTCGAGCGCGGTGGCGCCGACGATGATCTTCTTGTCTTTCAGCTTGCCGAGGGTCGCAGCATCACCGCGCAAGACGTCGACATAGGAGACGATCGGAATGGAGGCCGCGCGAATGCTGAAATCGATCAGGAAGGGCGGCCGCCGATTGGCGTCCTGCCCGGCCAGCACCACCGCCATCGACGGCATCAAGGCATCGCCGAGCTTTTCTCCGACCGGATAGCGGCGAACGAGCCCGTCGGATTCGATCGCCACGTTCACGACCGCCGGCCACGACTGGTTGCCGAACGGCTTCAGGGGACGATTGACGTGCGCCGCGCCACCATTCGGTGTCGGCTGCTTGAAAGACGGCAGGATCGTCGAGCCGCCGACGTCGCGTAGAGCCTTGACGAAGGCCTCGTCGGAAGCCGGGTCGGACGGCGTGCTGAAATCGACGTCGAGGGCGATATCCGCCGCTCCCGCGGCCTCGAGCCTGCGCAGCAGCTCGGCGTGCAGCTGGCGCGGCCAGGGCCACACTCCGATCTGATCGATGGACGGCGCGTCGATGGCCACGACGACGACTTTGCCGCTGGCGTCACGCGATTGCCACGCGAACCTGACATCGGTGAGCGCATTGCGAAGCGCACCATGCCAGCCCGTGGACAGCACGATCGCAAGCGCGATCACGACGAGGATATGCGGCCGATAGCGTTTCACTCCGATCCTCCCGCGCGCCATATGTCATGAGCGCGCCCCCTTGGTCCCCTTTAGGACACCGCCTCAGCGTCTGCCGTAGGCATGACCATGGCCATTGCTGCCATTGCCGCCGCCATTGCCGTTGCCGTTACCGTTGTTGCCCCAGCCGTTGCCGGTGGCACCATTGTTGCTGTTGCCGTTACCGTTGTTGCCATTGCCGGAACTGCCGTTGCCGCCGGCGTTTCCGTTGTTGGCCGCAGCTGCGGCGATCGCGGCGCCCGGGTTCGACCCGCTGTTGCTGGCGGAAGTTGCAGCATTGCTCGTCGTCACCGCGGTCTGGACGGAGCTGTTGGACGCGGTCGCACTGGCATTGCTGTCGCTCCAGACCGTCGCGGTACCGACGCCGGCGTTGGCGTTCGCGTTGCGCACCTGTCCGGGAGCCACCGCGCCGTGCGCGAGCCCACCCGTCACCTTGTGGAAGTTCAGCTTAACCTCGCCGAGCGAGCTCGAGATGCGCACAACCCCGGCCTTGGACCCATGACCGCCCGCCGCCTGATGCATCTGCTTCGGCGCGCCGGCCACCTTGGCCCCCTTGTCGATCGGTCCGAGCGCGTGGATCGCGTGGCCGCTCGCGGCATTGCGGGGCGCCGTCAGGCCTGATTTCGGCACGGGAATGCGCTCGATCGTCGGAGCGCGTGGCTTGCCCTGCTCGATCGGGTTGAACGTCCCGGCACCGCTCAGGCTGATACCAGCCTTGCCGCGCTCGAAGACGGTGGCCGACTGGTTCGGCATGACCTGGGCAATCTGTCCCGTCCTGAAGTCGGAAACCTCAACCTGGCCGCGGAGCACGCCGACCTTGGTGCTGCCTGCACCCACCGTGACGCTGAACTGCGTTCCCTTGACCACGGCGGCGAGATAGGGCGTCTCGACCTCGAAATGCTTGACGTTCCGCTTCTCGACTTCGAGCAGGATCGACCCCGCCTGCTGGATGATGGTGGTCGAGAGCCCCTCCTTCTTCTCCGTCGGCAAGCCGACCACGGAGTTCGGAGAGATTAGCATCGTTTCCTCGCCGCGGACGAGCAGCACCCGGCCGTTGCGTCCGGTCCGAATGGTATCGCCCGGCTTCAGCGTCCCGTCCTGGCTGAGCGAGACCTGCTGCACGCCATTCGTTGCAAGCCAGACCTCGCCGGAGGACTTGCTGACCGACCAGGCCCCGTCATCCGCGGCGGATGCGCCGGAGGCCGTTCCCAGGATCAGCGCCGCCAGAAAAGCGCGCCGCATTCCAATCTTGCTGAACATGACAACCCTCAGTCCGCGTGACAGCCGAGCCTGAGGGGTATCCGAAATCACTCAAGATAGAATTAGCGGGAAGCGACCAGCGCGGGGAAGCGATTAACCAATCATTGACCATAAAAAACTATGAAAAATCATGCGCCTAACGAAGCCTTACCGCCGCATGGCAGCTTCTCCGTGGAACTACGGGGAAAGCTTCGCCACGCGCGTTGCGTGGCGGCATCTCGTTACCGCGCTGGCGGTATTGGTGCCGATTTTTTCCGGAGATCCGCGCGCGCTCGCCCAACAGGCTAACCAGCCGGGCTTCGATCCGCGCCAGCCCGAGAAATACTTTGACAACCAAACCGAACGGGAAACGCTGAGCCGCCCCCCGGTCAGGCTTCCGACGATCGGCCAGCCCAGCACCGGCGGCGATACCAAACCGCAATTCGTGCTGCGCGGTGTCAGCATCAGCGGCGCCCACGCCATCCCCCGCGACCGCATCGCGGCGGTCTATCAGCCCTATCTCGGCAAGCCGGTCTCGCAGGCCGATCTCGCCGCGATCGCCGGTGCGATCAGCGACCTCTACCGCGCCGACGGTTTCCATCTGAGCCGGGCGATCGTGCCACCGCAGGACATTGCCGACGGCCAGGTCCGGATCCAGGTGATCGAAGGCGCCATCGTGCAGGTCGAGCTGAAAGGCGACGGCGCCGAGCAGTTCGGCGTCAGGCCGATGCTCGGACCGGTTCTGGCCGAGCAGCCGTCGCGTCTTCCGACGCTCGAGCGCCAGCTCTTCCTCATCAATGGCAGGCCGGGCGTCCGGATCACCGATAGCGCGCTGGAGGAAATCGGCGGCACATCCGGTCGCTTCCGTCTCATCCTCTCCTTGAAGACCTGGCACGTCTTCTCCTCGTTCGGCCTGGACAATCTCGGATCATCCTCGGTCGGGCCGTGGCAGACCTACGCCACCGGCGCGTTCAACTCCTATCTCACGCCCGGAGACGCGCTGGCGGTCAACCTGTCGACCATTGCCAACGATCCTCGCCAGCTCGGCTTTGCGCGGCTGTCGTACGACACGCCCGTCGGCGTCGACGGCGTGCGCCTCGGCGCCTCCGTCCTCTACAGCGCGGTCAGGCCGGGCGATGCCCGCCGCCTCGACAGCGACATCACGACGACCGAGGCCTTCGAGCTGCGCGCGAGCATCGTTCCGCTGCAATCACAATCCTCCACGCTCACGCTGACTGCCGCGACGACCTTCAGCAACGTATCCGAGCACGACCTTTACGGCCCCTGGTACAACGACCACATCAGAACGGCGAGCCTGACCGCCGACTACCGGCTGCAGGATCGCTTCGGGGGCACCAGTTTCGCGACGCTGACCTATCGCCAGGGCCTCGACGTCTTCGGCGCCTCGCATTTCGACGACGACCTGTTGTCGCGCGTCGGCGCCTCCTCGAATTTCTCCGTGCTGAACCTCTGGTTCACGCGCTACCAGACGCTCAGCGATGCCTGGTCGCTCAAGCTCGCTGCGGCAAGCCAGACGGCGTCGCGGCCACTGTTCACTTCGCAGCAATTCTATCTCGGCGGCGCGGCCTTCGGCCGCGGCTATGGCGCAGCCGAGATCAGCGGCGACAACGGCCTTGCCGGCTCGCTCGAACTGCGCTTCGACCAGAAGCTCAATTACCGCTACTGGACCGGCTATCAGCTCTACGCCTTTGGCGACGCCGGCGCCGTCTGGAACGACGGCTATCGCCTGAGCGACGGCCTGTCGCTCACATCGGCCGGAGCCGGTGTGCGCTTCTTCCTGCCGGACGATCTCCAGGCCGATTTCGGCGTGGCCGTGCCACTGAGCTACCGGGCGCCGGACAACGAGCGCCGCAGCCCCCGCTTCCTGTTCACATTGTCGAGTGCGTTCCGGCTCTGCCCCGAGCGCGGCAAGTCCGGCTGTCTCTAGCTGCCCTGCCGCCCGCGCGGGCGGCCCCACGCGCGGCGCTTTTGCGGCCTTGCTCACAGACTTGCCTAAATTTAATCCCGTAACCTACTCACGATCGCTCGATCCGGGAGTTCCCAATGACCATGTTCAGCCAAACGTGATTTGGGACGAAGTCATGAAGAGGGTGTTTGCAATCCTGGCGTTTCTCTGCGTCCTCGGCGTCGGGGAATATCTTGTCGTCAGCCGGTTCGCGATACGCCACGAGACTTTGACGTTGTTCGACGCCTCACGGCAGCGGCCGATCTCGGTCGAGCTGGCAGTGCGGCGCGATTACGAAACCAAGGCCAATCTCGGGCTCTGGAAGTTGCCGCTCGCCATCATCAGCAACGGCAACACCGTCAAGGCCACCGAATATTCCTTCCTTGCCAATGTGCTCGCCGCGCGCGGCTATCTGGTTGCCAGCATCCAGCAGGACCTGCCAAGCGACCCGCCGCTGATGACCCATGTCGGCCAGCAATATGTCGGCCGGCGTGAGGTCTATATGCGCTGCGAGGCCAACATTCTGTTCGTGCTGGACCAGCTGAGGAGGCAGCGGGACAACGTCGATTACGACCACATCACCCTTGTCGGCCACTCCAACGGTGGCGATGTCTCGATGTACGTGGCCCATCAGCACCCCGAGCTGGTGGCGAAGGTGATCACGCTCGACAATCTGCGGGTCCCCTTCGTGCTCAGCGACGGCCTGAAGATCCTGTCGTTCCGATCGAAGGACCCCCATTTCGTGACCGATCCCGGCGTGCTGCCGACGCCGGAAGAGGCCAAGGCGCGTGGTATCGACATCGTCCATACCGGCGCCCAGCACACGGACATGAGCGATCGCGGCCCCAGCGCGGTCAAGGAGAAGATCCAGGAAACGCTCGACCGCTTCCTGCGCGACAGCGCCAGCAGCGCGCTAGCGCCGGCCGACACCAAGAGCCCGATGATCATGAACCCGGGCGATTATTAGCCGAAAACCGCCTTGCGGCAGATCAAGCCGGCTCCGAGGCGGCAAGATACAAGGTCTGTAGCCTCGGAGAGACACGTGTCCCATTATATCCAAAGTCTTGATACGAAAGGTCTCGGCACAAGAAGTCTTGACACGAGAAGCCGTGATATAAGACATCTTGGCCTTCCCGCGGCGCGAATGCCGGCGCCTGTGCGGCACCTCTATCGTTCGGCCCGCAAGCTGCTGCGCTCGATCATCGCCCGCGTTGATCTCTCGCAATTTCCGGGATCGTGCTGCGGATAGACTGCGGCCGCAACGACTGCTTGAAGGTTATCCTATGCGCCAGCATTTGAGACGAATCTGCCTGCTGCTTGCCGTAACCTCCAGCGTCGGGATCTCGTCCGCGCGGGCAGCCGATGCCGATCACGGTGCCGATCTCGCCAAGCGCTGGTGCGCAAGTTGCCATGTCGTTGCGAACGGCCAGACCCAGGCGAGCGCCGACGTCCCCTCCTTCGCGTCCGTGGCGCACAGGCCGGATTTCAGTCCGGAGAGGCTCGCTTTCTTCCTGCTCGATCCGCACCCGAAGATGCCCAATTTCCCCCTGAGCCGGACTGAGGCCGGCGACATCGCGGCTTACATCGCGTCGCTGCGTTGAAGCATGATCCGGACCTGAAGGGCCGCGTTAGCGCAAAGTGCGAAGCGGTTTTCCGGAAAGGTCATGCGCAAACAACAACCTGAAGCGCGATGACGATACCTCCAAATCTCATCGCGCGTTAGTCGCGGCCCGGCTACGACCCGCCGCAAATGCAAATCCCTGCCGGAGAACCGACAGGGATCAGCAGAAGAGATGATGGACGGCGAATGAGCTCATTCGGTGGCCCGTCATGAATCTGCACCAGCATCGAAGTTCAAATCGCCGAGCCGAGCAAGTTCAATCGTGGCACGCCGTGCGCCGGCCGCGAATCAGGACTTGCCCTTGCCCGGTTGCATGAGACTGCCGGTCATCTGGCGCATGTGATCCCCGGCGCTGGTGAACTGGCTGCGCAGGAAATCGGACTGGATGCGCATCGCTTCCTGAAGATCGGTGGCATGAACCAGCTTGCGCGCATGCTCGAAGGCCGATTTCATGTTCTGCTCGGTGAAGGTCAGCGCCTGCTTCGATACCTCCGTCCCCGCGCCCGGAACGGACGACATCGACTTGCTGGCGGCTTCGAAAAACATGCCGAATGCTTTCTCGGCCTGGTCGATCGTCTTCTCGGCCAGATCGCGCAGTTCGGCCGGAACTTCGAGCTTCGGTTCGATCATGGTCGCACTCCCTCTGTTTTCCCAACTGAATACCACAACTGCCCGACCGCCTTCCAGCGGCCAGGCTCCGGGAGGCGTCGCCGGCGGTCCGGCGCCGGCGGGAAAACGACAGGGGGCGCGTATGGCCGGCGCGGCCGGGCTCAGGACAAGGGGTGCTCGGGAAGTGTCTCTTCGGTGGCGAGGTCTTCGACCAGCTTGATGACCTCGAAACGCTGTCGAGGCGCGAGCTTCAGGAACGCGCGGAGCAGGCGCAGACTTTCGACCGTACCGCTCGCGGGCGCGCCGAGCCTGAGGTGCAGTTCAGCCGCGAAATTGACGTTCTTCATCTCGCACCTATGACAAGCATCGGCCTTCGTGATCCACTCGAGAACCGAACGCCGCAACAAGACGCCACACCCCGGTTCTCTGGCGACGACCTCTCGGTCGGGTGGCCCCGGCCAGCAGGCACGCTGAACGACATGTCCAAACGACGGGCTCAACCGTAACAGTTGCAATTATGCAAAGCAACAACCCGTCCGGCAAGTCTCACCGTTGACAGAGCAATGCTTCATCCGCATCGCACCACGGCAATTCCGGATAACAGGAATATCGACCGCCGTCACCCTCCTGCGTCCAGAAGCGACACCATCACGCACAGAGCCGCGGTCGCTGTCAATTGGCACAACTTTTCTGCTTGTTTCCGATACGAACGGACATTGGCGGCGAGTTGGACCTTCTACACGCAATTGTTGCATCACTGTTCGGCGGTTGTGTTGACGCCGAGATGAAACCATCTCGGAGCCGATCTCCAGCGTCCTGATCCCGGCGCGGCCGTACCTTGGGATTGAGCAGTCCGGAAGTGTTTCCGCCTGTGAACCGTTGTCCATCAGCGAGCGACCAAGCCGTTGCGACACGGCCACGCAGACAACGGGCGCCATGGCTGGAAACTCTTCGATTCGGGCGCGCGTCAGCACCAAAGGACGACGGCATGATTTCTCGCTGCGATCTCATCAAGGGCGCCGCGGTTGCGCTTTTCACCCTCTCGATACCAGGCGCATGGGCGCAGGAGACCAAGATGAACCTGTTCAAGATCATCACCGTCAAGGACGAAATCGTCGTCGGGCTATCGGCTGAGGAGCTCAAGGGGCTCGGCGGCAATGATGCCAGCGCAGTTGCGCACGCGCTGGCGCAGAAGGGCGATCTCACGGTCTGGCAATACAACGTGCATCGTGGCCCGAACGGCGAATTGCAGCAGGCCCCGACTGCCAAGATCGGGCTTCTGGCCAACGCCTCGCTCCGCGTCGAGCCCTACACGACGCCTTACCAGATCATGCCGCATCCATGAGCAAAGGGCTGCCACGCCGGTGGCCGTGCTGCCGGCGTGCCGCCTTCATCTGTGCCGCTCTGCCCGCTGCGCCCCCGTTTCCGTCGCAAAGCCGTAGACCAGCGCCAGCCGGTCCAGACATTCGCGAAAACGCCGCGCAAAATAATCGTTCCAGCGCTGGGTCCGGACGGCGCGACGCGCGCCGATCTGGTCCATGGTCAGGCCGAGGATCAGCACGTCGTACACCAACGCGGCGCCGTCGGTGCCAAGCTCGCGCTCGACCCGGCTCAGTCGCAACACCGCCTGGCGCTGGCTGTCGGTGACGGGATCGCGCGTGCGCGCGCCATCGACATATTCCCGCGTAGGGTCCATCGCCCGGGGACCGCGCTCGGCCCTCTCCCAATCGTTCTGGAAGGCGCGCCCGCCGCGGTATTGGGCCTCGTCAACCTGGTGGTGTGCGTGCAGCCGGCCCAGCGGATCGCCCCGGATCGAGCGGATGGCCAGGATCTTCTCGCCGGGATCCAGCGCCAGCGGATTGTCGACCTCGACCTCCGCCACGTCGGCATTGAACGGCAGCTCGCGCGACCTCCGATCATAGATCTTGGCCAGCTTGTATGACTTGTTGCGTTTGACACGTGCCAAGCGGGTGCTCCTTTGCGAAATTGACGATTGAACGGATGGCACAGGGTCAGGCCGCAGAGACCAGCCTCAGCACGACGGGACCGGGGGCGCGGGCGGACGCAGCGCCGGAGCGACGGGTCAGGCGCGCATGGGGCGCGCAATAGCTGGAGCCCGGCCGGCAAGGATGCCCACAGAAGGCGATCTCCTCCCCGTCCTTGTCGCCTCCATAGG
>RXJC01000216.1 GCA_003963435.1 Bradyrhizobiaceae bacterium
CTCCTTCACCGTCGTCGCCGACGAGATGACGAGGCAGCCGGCGGCCTTCACCCGCTTGAGCAGCGCCTGCTCCGGCAGGCCGAAATGGAAGCTAACGACTTCCGGCTTCAGCTCCTCGACGACCTCGCAGAAGGCCGCATCGAACGGCGCGCGGTTCGCGGCAGTGATCGGAGCGGCGGGATCGAGGCCATGCTCGGTGTAATAGCCCGTGAGCCGCTGCTTCCAGCGCGCCTCCGCTTCGCCCGTCAGCTCGACCGGCGTGTGGCAGAAGAAATTCATGTTGACGGGCGCCTTGACGCGCTGGCGGATCAGGCCGACCTGCTCGCGCATCTTCTCCGCCGAGATCATCGCACTCGGCAGCGAGCCCAGCGCCCCGCCCTGCGCGGCGGCAATCACCAGCTCCGCATCCATCACACCGGCCATCGGCGCCAGCACGATCGGGAATTCGGTCTTGAACAGGTCGATCAGTCGACGGTCGGGCCACATAGTATTCTCTCTTTCTTCCCTCCTCCGAGGGGAGGGTAAAAGGCCTAAGCCGCGACGAGCGAATTCCGCCGCCCGGCGATTGACTGCTCGGCCTCTGCCGCGATCCGTTCGACGATCTCGGCGGCCGGTGCAATATCATGAATCAACCCGACCGCCTCGCCGGCGATCACGGCCGCGACATCGAAATTTCCGGCGGCCTTGGCTGTCGCATACTCCGCCGCGACCGTGGCAACATTCTGCAGCAGCTCGACTTCGCGGCCGATCCAGCGCTTTACATGATCGTTGACGAGGCATCGCCCGGTATATGGCGCCGGCCAAACGTTGTTGCGGGAAAGATCGAAGACGATGCCGCGCACGGTCGAGCCGCTGCTTGCCGCGCAGATGCGTCGCTTGGCCTCTTCCGCGCCGTCGGCCTCCTGGCTGGCATAGAAACGCGTACCGAGCAGCACGCCAGCCGCGCCCAGCATCATCATGGCAGCAAGCCCGCGCCCGTCGGCAATGCCTCCGGCCGCAACCACCGGCACCCGGCCCGCAGCGAGATCGACGATCGCGGGCACGAGATCGACGGTGGTGCGCGAGGCGCCGTGACCGCCCGCCTCCGTACCCTGCGCGATCAGGATATCGGCGCCGGCATCGAGCGCCTGCCGCGCCATCGCTTCGTCCTGCACCTGACAGATCAGCCGCGCGGCGGCGGATTTGATCTTCGGTGCGAAGGGCGCAGGATCGCCGAACGACAGCATGATCGCCGACGGCTTCGCGGCGAGCGCGATGTCGAGAAGCTCGGGCCGCTTGGCAAGGCTCCAGGTGATGAAGCCGATTCCGAATGGCGCACGCAATCCGGCGAGTTCAGCCGTCTCCCGTTCCAGCCATGCCCTCTCACCATAACCGCCGCCGAGAATGCCGAAGCCGCCCGCCCGACTGACGGCCGTCACAAGACGACTGCCCGCGATCACATCCATCGGCGCAAGCAGGATCGGATGCTTGATCTCCAGCAGCCTCGTCAGCGTCGTCACAATGGGCATAGCCTCTCTCCCAACTGGACAGCAAGCGTAAGCGCGACTAGCATTCTCGAAAAATGAATTGTTGCGAACGCTGCCATCTGAAAAGCGAAACGAATCCATGGAACTCAGCGATATCCAAACCTTCGCCGCCGTCGCCCGCACCGGCGGCATCACCCGCGCTGCGGAGGAGTTGAATACCGTGCAGTCCAACGTGACCCAGCGCGTCAAGGCGCTGGAGGCGGAGATCGGCACGCCGCTGTTCGAACGCCACAGCCGCGGCATGACGCTGACCGGCGCCGGCAGGCGCCTGTTGCCTTACGCGCAACGGATGGCCGCGCTCTCGCGCGAAGCCGTGCTGGCGGCGCGCGACGACGGCGAGCCGAAGGGACCGCTTGCGATCGGCTCGATGGAGACGACGGCGGCCGTGCGATTGCCGCCCCTGCTCGCCGATTTTCACCGCCGCTTTCCTGCCGTGCGGCTCTCGTTGCGCACCGCGCCGACCGCCGACCTCGTCGCCGCCGTGCTCGAAGGTGCGCTCGACGGTGCTTTCGTTGCCGGTCCCATCTCGCACGACGACCTCACCGCGACGAGCGCCTTCCGCGAGGAGCTGGTGCTGGTCACCGCGCGGCGCTGGGCCTCGCTGGCCGAGCTGCGCGCCGGCACGCCGGAATCCGGCCCGACCGCACTGGTGTTCCGCACCGGCTGCACCTACCGCCAGCGGCTCGAACAGGTCTTCGTCGACTTCGGCTGGCCTTCGGCCGTTCGCTTCGAGCTCGGCACGCTCGACGGCATGATCGGCTGCGTCGCTGCCGACATGGGCGTGACCTTGCTGCCGCGCGCGGTGGTCGAACGCAGCGCCATGAACGGCAGCGTCTCGATCCACAGCCTGAGCGCCGCGCATGCGCGGGTCGAGACGCTCTTCATCCAGCGTCGCGCCGGACATCAAACCAGCGCGCTGAGCGGCTTTGCCGCCTGCCTGAAGCAAGACGACGACGTCATCGCGGCTTGATGCGGTGACGCCGCGTCAGGCCTCGCGGCTCCGGCGAGAAGAAGCAGGGGCCGCAGGACGCACGACCGCATCCAGCCCTAGAGCCGAATGTCCTCGTAGGACTCGATCCGCCGCGGGCCGACCGAGGTCGCCTCGTGCGAATCCGCGTCTGCCAGGTTGCCGAAATCGAGCTTCGTCAATTTCGCGAGATCGGCGATCGAGACCTGGAAGACGCTGACGTCCTCTTCCGACATCTTTTCGCGCAGATCCACTTCCTGGATACGGTCGATCCCCAGGATCAGGTTTCGCTGGCTCATCAGGAAGGCGGCCGCCTTGAGCGCGTCGTCATCCTCGTTGCGCCGGATCAGGATCTTCCAGAAATATTTCGGGATCTGGACGCCGCCGAAGCTCGGATCCTTGTGCGGCCGGCCGGCCGGATCGGGCAGATCGGAGCCATCGGCGTCCGGCCCGTCGAACACCGGACCGTTCATCACGATGCCCTTCGCCTCGCCTTCGAGCAGCACGTCGCGTGTGTAATCCTCCAGGCCTGCCCAGAGCTGCTTGCCCTGGTTGAACGAGAAGAACTGCGGCGAGCAGTTGGTGAAGTGGAAGGAATCGTCGCCATGCTGTTTGGCCGCGGCGACGGAGTCGCCCCAGGTCGCATCCAGCCGGCGCACGAGATGACCGCGGTCGAACGGATTCTTGCTGCGGTCCGCCTCGAGGGTCGCCTGCTTGCGATAGAACTCGTCGCCGATCTGGGCATCGTCGTCGATGCGCGGATCGCGCAGCCAGGAATCGCCTTCGCGCTTGCCGACGTCCTGCTGCTTGCCGCCGTCGATATTGACGCAGCTGAAGAAGGCGAGCCGGCGCGCCTTGTTCATGACGACGCTGTAGTTGAAATATTTCAGCTCGGACTGCTTGGCGCTTCCCTTGAGCGTTGCGATGCCCGACTTCAGAGCGGCCGGAATCTTCGGCAAAGGCACCGTGAACTTGCCGGTGCCGAGGAAGTTCGCCTTGTATCCGGGACGCGATTTCAGCGTGCTCTGATCGATATGCACGGCCTCCATCGGCAGCCCGTTGTTCGCGCTGATCTGAGGCAGCAGGCCGGTTGGTGCCGGGATCAGCGGCGTGCCGCCGTTCTGCATGCCCCCGTTCGGCGCTCCTCCGTTGCCTCCTGCCGGGCTCGCCACGGGCGCCAGCGGAGTGAACGGAATCTCCCTCCTGATCATCGGCAACGGCACGCGGATCGGGACCACCAGCGAGGCGCCGTCGAGGGACTGCTCGACCCAGACATTGGCGCCGAACGCAGGCGCGGCGACCGGCTCGCGGACCTTCTCGATCTCCTGGCGGGTCGGCGGCTCCTCCTCGTCCAATACCGGCTTGATGAGGGGATGTGTGCCGACGGCAACCTTGAGATCGGCGACGATCGCGCTGATCCGGATGCCCTCATTGGCGATCCAGTCGATCAGGGATTCGTCCATCGACGGCTTCCAGACCTTGCCGTCCTTCGTCAGGGTGCGGCCCTGCGCGTCCTTCTTGGGAACACCGCTGTGGTGCAGCGCGACGACCTGCCAGAAGCGGTTGAACGCGGGCGAGCCCGACGATCCCGCCGTCGTGTCGGTGTTGTACCAGAGGAAGTCGCCGACATATTTGAGCAGCTTGTTCTCGCGGACGCAGACCTGCTTCATCTGCCCGCTGGGATGCTGGATGATGGTGAGGTACTCGCCCGGATCTGCCTTGCCCGGCGCGCCGCTGAGCGGCAGCCATCCGAAGTCCTCGAGCTCCTCCCCGCCCGACAGCGAGGTCGGCGCCACCGCGACGATCGAAAAATCCAGCGTGTCGTTGGTGTAGAAGAACTTGCCCGGCTCGAATCCGAACCGCACTGGCACGCGCTCCTGCCCTGCGATGTCGAGCTCGTAGTTGAAATCGGCGATCGAATTGGCGGCCTCGGCCGGCTTGCCGAACACATGATGGTTGGTCATGAGCAGGCCCGGCCCGATCAGAAAGCCCGAGCCGTAGCCGAGCAGGTTCGACTTGAGATCCCTGAGCTGAATGCGGCAGACCGAGCGCGAGGCCGCGGTTCCCTTGGCGAGATAGTTGATGCTGTCGAGATCATTGCCCTGGATGATCCGCTCAAGGCCGATCTCGGCCTTTTCCACGTCCTGCGTCTCCGCCAGCAGCTGACGCTGGCGCAGCCGCATCTTGTCGACGGTCATCTCGATCGGACCGTCACCCAATTTCCGGTTCAAGGCTTCGGGTGAGAACTCGGCCTGCTTGAATCGCCTTTCTGAGCCCGCGATCAGGCTTGGCTTGATGAGCATCGTGACCTCTCAAATGGCTGGGCGAAATTGGACGTGTCGGCGCCTAAAAAAATTGCGCCAAGGCTGCAGCATGGGCCGGACTGCCGGTCGCTGCCGATCGTTTGAAATCGCGGTACGCGCCCCGCACTACTTTAGACCCATACATATATTGGCACGCAACCACACGGCATCATGCCATGGTCTGCACGTCACCCGTGTGAGATTTACCACAAATCATCGATGCACCCACGCATCACGATTTCGCGCGCTTCTCGCCGCCGCCGGACGACCTACGGCTTCAGGAGCCACCGCCGCAGCGCCACGACGGACCAGATCGCCTCGACCAGACCGAACGGCCAGGCGCCCTGGAGAAAGCCGTAGGTCGAGCCGAGCGCGCAGGACGCGGCGAACAGCAGCACGAACCAGTGGCTGCGATCTTCCAGGGCGTAAGTGACCAGCATCGCCGACACAGCGAACAGGCCGAATAATGTCAGCGCATCCATGTTCCCGGTTCACTCCGCAGCGCGACGCATGGTATGCGCTAAATCCATGCCGGCTCTTATCCTGCCTCTCGTCGATGCTGCAACCCACTGGCCCGCGCGCGGCGCGCTGGTCGGGCTCGATTTGGGTACCAAGACCATCGGCGTTGCCGTCTCCGACCCGGACCGCCGGCTGGCGACCGGCGTCGAAACGGTCCAGCGCAAGCAGTTCAAGCAGGACGCAGCCCGGTTGCTCGCGATTGCGGCCGAGCGGAAGGCGGCCGGCTTCGTGCTCGGCCTTCCCATCAACATGGACGGCAGCGAAGGCCCGCGCGCGCAATCCACCCGCGCCTTCGCCCGCAATCTCGCCGGCCTGACCGCGCTTCCGATCGGCCTGTGGGACGAGCGCCTCTCGACCGCGGCGGTCGAGCGCGAGCTGATCGGCATGGACGTCAGCCGCGCCAAGCGCGCCGAGGTGATCGACGAGCACGCCGCGATCTTCATCCTGCAAGGCGCGCTCGACCGTCTTGCCAATCTGCGCAGCGGGACCGGCTGATCCATGCCCGTCGTGGTCGCGGCGCTGCTGCCGGTCTTCATCCTCATCGTGCTCGGCGTCGTGCTGAAGCGCAGCCTGATGCGGCTCGACACCCAATGGCACGGGCTGGAGCGGCTGACCTATTTCGTGCTGTTTCCGATGCTGCTGATCCAGACGCTGGTGAAGGCGGACCTGACAAAGGTGCCGGTCGCCGGCGTCGGCGGCGCGCTGCTGCTGTCGGCGCTGGCGATGTCGCTGCTCTGCCTCGCGCTCCGCCCTGCCCTTTCGCGTCTCGGCATCGACGGTCCGGCCTTCACCTCGATCTTCCAGGGCGCGACCCGCTGGCAGACCTATGTGGCGCTGTCAGTCTCCGCCAATTTGTTCGGCGACGTCGGGTTGGCGCTCGCCTCGGTGGCGATGGTCGCGATCATACCGCTCGTCAACGTGTTCAGCGTCGCCGTGCTCGCGCATTACGCCTCGCCCGAGAAGCAGTCCGGGCGCGCCATCGTCATGACGGTGATCCGCAATCCCCTGATCTGGGCCTGCGTGATCGGCCTCGCCATTAACGTTACCCATCTGCCGTTGCCTAAAATCTGGCACGAGGTGGCCGACGCGCTCGGCCGCTCCTCGCTCGCGATCGGCCTGCTCGTCACCGGCGCCGGCCTGCAACTCGAGGGGCTGCTCCGCCCAAGTCTCGGCGCAACGCTCGGCGTGGCGTTCAAGCTGGTCTTGATGCCCGTGCTGGCGCTGGTGCTTGCGGTATGGTTCGGACTGTCCGGCACCAGTCTTGCGATCGTCGCGATCTGCGCGGCGGTCCCGACCTCTCCCAGCGCCTATGTCCTCGCCCGCCAGATGGGCGGCGATGCACCGCTGCTGGCCCAGATCATCACGCTGCAGACGATTTTGGCAGCGATCACCATGCCGGTCGCGATCGCGCTGGCGGCCTAGCTCCCCAGCCACATCGTCAGCACCACCGCCGTGAGATTGTTCAGCGCGTGCAGCACGATCGTGACCCAGAGCGAACCCGCGCGATAGCGCATGTAGCCGAACCACAGGCCGATGGTGAAGACTTCGGCGAGGAAGTAGATGTCGTATTGCAGGTGGACGATGGTCCAGACCAGCGACGACAGCAGGATCGCGCCCGGCACCCGCAGGAAGCTCGCCGACCAGCCGCGAAACAGGAAGCCGCGCGCCAAGACCTCTTCCGACATCGGCGCTGCGACGGCGAAGGCGAACAGCAGCAACAGCGCCGCGCCCTTGTCGCGGCCTGATTTCAAGAGATCGGTCATGAAGCCCGGCGTCGCCTCGCGGCCGAGCGCGCGCGACATCGTCTCCCAGACCAGCACGATCAGGATGAGCCCGACAGCGCCGAACAGCAATTGCTTCCAGGACGGCCAGTGCAGCGCCAGATAGTCGACGAAGGAGGCCTTCTTGATGGCAATGGCAAGCCAGACCGCCAGAAGCGTCGCCGGCAGGCCCATGATGACCGACAGCGCGAGCGCCTGCGGCTCGTGGCCGACCGCCTGGATCGAGGCGAGATCCATGGGCAGGCCGCGCGCGACCGCCAGCAGGAGGACGGCGCCGATCTGTCCGACGAACATCGCGACGAAGATGAAAAGGCCCCACAGCGCCGTGCCCCAGAACTTCCAGACGCGCGGCGGCGCCGGCGTCACGGTCAGCGGCGGATGGTCGGGATTGAGGGAGTCCATCAGGAGGCTTTCGTTAGACCGGCGCGCTGTCGAGAGAGCCGTCATGCCCGGGCTTGTCCCGGGCATCCACGTTCTTCGCGCCGCAACTCAAGACGTGGATGGCCGGGACAAGCCCGGCCATGACGAAGTGGATCGAAAATGCCTCAATCACGGCAGCGCGCGCTCCAGCAGCGCTCGCACGTCACTGCTCTCCAGCTCCACGGCGCCGTACATGCTGGCGCGATCGGCCGCAAGGCGCGTGCTCGCGAACAGTTCGGCGCTGCGCGGCGACACACCGTTCAGCGCGGCGGCCGCCGCAAGCAGCGCCAGCTTCTCGACGGCAAGCCGCGCGACGCGCTCGCTGTCGGCGCGCCGAAAGGTCTTGCCGATGAACGCGACCGTCTCCCCGGCCCCGGGCAAGCCCTTCGCCTCGGCTGCAAGCGACTGCAACACGGCCATGGCCGGCTCCGGCTCACGGGAGAGCGCACGGAGCACATCGAGACACATCACGTTGCCGGAACCTTCCCAGATCGCGTTGACGGGCGACTCCCGATAGTGCCGCGCCAAAATGCCGTCCTCGACATAGCCATTGCCGCCGAGACATTCCATGGCCTCATAGAGGAACGGCGGCGCACTCTTGCAGGTCCAGTATTTGATCGCGGGCGTCAAGAGCCGCATATAGGCGGCCTCCGCCGCATCGTGCGGCGTGCGGTCGAAGGCGCGGCAGAGCCGCATCACCAGGGCCGTGCTCGCCTCGACATGCAGCGCCATGTCCGACAGCACGGCCTGCATCAGCGGCTGGTCGGCCAGGTGCTTCTGGAACACGCTGCGATGA
>RXJC01000688.1:0-9894 GCA_003963435.1 Bradyrhizobiaceae bacterium
CCGATCGTGTCGAGGTCGTCGTCGGGAATTTGCGGGGAGGTCGACAGCGTTCCTGCCGTCAGCGTCTCGCTGGAAATGCCGGGAAGCCTGCGCGCCAGCGCCTTGGCCTCGTCGATCGCGTTGAGGGTGAAGCCGCCACGCTTGGCGACCTGCTCATAGGCCTTGTCCCGCACCGCCCTGGACGCATGGACGATGGCGATCACCGCGCCAAAGCTGTTCGGCGGTGCGAACAGCTTGTCGAGCGTTGCGCCCTGTGGCGCCATCTGGATCTTCGCGGCGTCCGGACCGTCGGGAATGTCGAGGACGCTGCGGACGAAGGCGAGGGAGGCGTCGCTTGCGGCGAGAACGGCGACTTTCTTCTTCTTCAGCTCCGCGATCGACTTGATCTTCTTGGTGCGGGGACCGAGCAGAAGCACGAGATCGTGCTCGAGGATCGCGAGCGTGCGCGCCCGCAGCGGGACCTTGGCGTCGGTGCGCAGGACGGCGAGGTCGGCTTGCCTGCGGTCGAACTGGGCGAGCGCCTTGGCGTTGTCTGCGTTGTTGACGATCTTGATCCGGAAGCGCGAGGCGTTGGACGTCAGCAGGCTGGCGAGCCTGGCCGCAAACAGCGCCTCGTCGCTGTTGGGAGCCCCGACGGCAAAGGTCAGCGTTTCCGAATTGTGCAGCAGGGCGCGGCCGCCCCAGACGGTCGCGAGCGACAGCAGCAGGGTCAGCACGACGTAGAGGAAGACCTGCTGTTGATTGGTCTTGATGACCTTGGGGCGCCGGGGCGGCGGCGGTTCAGTAACTGACGACGTCGGGCCTTCAGTACTCATGGCAGCACTCTGGCCTTATTCTTTCCGTGGCGGCGGCTCTGCGAATGCGATCGTTGCGAGCGCCCTTCAATTCGTAAACGTCTGAAAAAAGAACGATATTCTCTATCGATAATGATAGCGCGACGGTCGCGGAATGCAAATTTCGAGCCCACGGTAACCTTACGCGGCACGTCCGGAGCGATTGGTGATCCTATCACCAGTTAGCCACACTTGGCGATTTTCCGGTTCCCCCCGGCTGCATTCCGCCGCAGGAGATGTCATAAATCGTGCGTCCCGGCGATTTGACCGGTCCAAAACTGGTCCAAGAACAAGTTGCGCTGAACGCTCCAATTTTTCTTGTCACGTCAATGAGGGCGTCAGCCTTGTCGTTTCCACCCATGTCATCGGCGGTTCCGGTCGAAGCGCTCATTGGCTGGATGTTGCTGCTCACCTTCAAGCACATCATCGCCGATTTCGTCCTCCAGACCGCCTGGATGGCGCACGGCAAGGACCAGAAGCACGGCTGGGCCCTCCCACTTCTGGTGCACTGCCTCGTTCACCTTGCGGTTGCGCTGCCGCTGATCCTGATCGTGGCGCCGAAATTCTGGTTCGTGGCCTTCATCGACTTCGTGATCCACATCACGATCGACCGCGCCAAGGGGTTCGTCTCGGCCAATTTCGGGGTCGACCTGCAGCACCCCTGGTTCTGGACCCTGATCGGCGTCGACCAGGCCCTGCACCATCTCACCGGCTTCGGCCTCTCGATCTTCATGGCGGCGAACTGACTTCAGCCATCATACGACCGCGTCGCCATCAGCACCAACGGTCGTCATGCCCGGGCTTGTCCCGGGCATCCACGTTCTTCGTGCGTCTTGGTCGTTCGTGGATGGCCGGGACAGGCCCGGCCATGACGTCCGCGGAGGCCCTAATGCCTCCACTCTCCAGCCGGTGCGGGAGCCCTCGGGTCCCACCGATTCGCGGCCCACGTGCAAGCATCCCCGGGTGACTACCGCCCAGGGTGGTTAACCTTTCGTTAGAGAATTGCACTGCATCTTCCGCGAGACGAGGGAGAACTGCAATGTTTTCAAGCCGCGACGCCTTTGAAAGCGATTTCTGCCCGGTTCGCGACGAGCTCCTTGGCGAGATGTACCGCGCCAGCGAGAGTGGCCTGCCGAGGCTGGTTGAGAGTGTTTCCCCTGACGCACGCGCCAGGCTGGCGCTGTTCTGCTATCGCCGCAGCCATCTGCACTCGCTGGCGGTCGCGATTGCAGCGAGCTGCAGCGAACGCGATTTGATCGAGAACGGCGGTCGTGTCGGCTCGACGCTTTACGCGCTGTCGCGCGAAGGGGCGGCCAAATCTTCGCCGTCGCTGTCGGGCGGCCGCAAGCCGATCACGCTGTCGACCAAGCCGCTCTCGGTGCTCGCACCGCTCGATGACGAGCTGGACGACGAGATCGGCGAAGCCGTCCCGGCCTAGGCGGCCTCTATCACCGGCAGTCCGAATTTTCGCCGCGCCATCGCGCATTCGGCATCGCCCGGCATGCAGGTGCGGCAGACCTCCGGCCGCACGGCATAGATGCCGCACGCCGTCGCTTTCCCAATGTCACCCTGCAAGGCCGAGCAGCGATCGCCTTCGCACCGCATGCCGGACTGGCGCTCGTTGACCAGCGTTTCCGGAATCGCGGCAAGCTCTTCGTCGCTCTCGATCGAGAAGCGCGGCCAGTTGGCCGAATAGCCACAGCACGCGCCGCAACTCTGGCAACAGCTCGAGAGATCGGCGGGGGAGAGTTCTTCCATCCTCGTCACGTGTCCTTTGGCGGGCCCCAGACCAGGCTCTGCCGCCATCTGGCGCGCAGCACGTCGCGTCGTTCCGGATATTTCTCGTCGAGATAGTTCGCCTCCACCACGCGGTCGGTGCGGAAGCTGCGGAAGTCGCCGCGCAGCTCGCACCAGGCGGCGAGCAGTCGCACGGCCTCGAGATAACCGACCGAAATCGGCCAGATCATGCGCTCGCTGGCACGGCCCTGCTCGTCGCGATAGCGCAGCATGATCTTCTTGCCTTCGTGGATCTGGGTGCGCGTTCGCACCATGTCGAGGCGATCAGGCTCCCTGTTCCAGCTCGGCCGCGCGCGGCTCGCCGGCTCCAGCACGAAGGGGCGCAGGCGCTCGGGAACGGTGTCGGCGATCTTGGCCATCAGATCTTCGGCTGCGCGCGCCAGGGCCGAATCGGCGTGGCCCGCGACCCATTGCGCGCCGAGTACCGCGGCCTCGATCTCGTCGGGGGTCAGCATCAGGGGCGGCAGGTCAAAACCCTTTTCCAGGATGTAGCCCATGCCGGCTTCGCCGCGGATCGGCACGCGCTGGCCGATCAGGGTCGCGATGTCGCGATAGATCGTGCGCTTCGAAGTCTCGAGCTCGGCCGCGATGGCGTCCGCGGTCAGCGGCTTACGCGTGCGCCTCAGCACCTGGATGATCTGAAACAGCCGATCGGCGCGTCTCATGACAATTTCTCTTATCGGTGGTCTTTTCAGAAAGCGGCGCGCGGCTGCTGACAGGATGTTGGCAGCAGGGGAGTTCTATACCGGGACAACACAGCGACTGAAGAGGATTTGTCCATGATCATTCCAACCCATTTCGGCCCGGCCATTCCGATGCTGCGGGTACAGGCGTGGTCCGTATCGGTGTTCGGCCGCCTCGTCTCGCTCGATCTCATGGCCGTCGACCTCCGGTTCGCCGTCGCCAGCGTGGTGACACGCTCGCTGGTCCAGGCTGCGAACGCGCTGGTCGGCCATGTGATGGGCCGTGCCTGGCAGGGGGCCCGGTTCGCAGAACATATCACGGCTGCTGCCACCATGGTGGCAGCAGCCGGCCGCTAGGTTCCGTCAACTTTTGAGAGGTCCAGGAGAGCTCGCATGATCACGCTTTACGGCTTTGGCACCGGCTTCGGCCTGCCTGAAATCAGCCCCTTCGTCACCAAGACCGAGGTGCAGCTCAAGATGGCGGGGCTGCCCTACCGGAAGGAACGGGCGATGCCGCCAGCCTCGCCCAAGGGGCAGCTGCCCTTCATCGACGACGGCGGTGAGGCGGTGGCCGATTCCACCTTCATCCGCGCCCATCTCGAGCGCCGCTACGGCTTCGATTTCGATGCCGGCCTGTCGCTGGCTGAGCGGGCGCAGGCCTGGGCGTTCGAGCGCATGATCGAGCATCACGTCTATTGGGGGCTGGTCGGGGCCCGCTGGGTCGATCCGGTCAATTTCGCCAAGGGCCCTGCGCATTTCTTCGACGGCGCACCTGAGCACAACCGCGAGAAGCTGCGCGAGGACGCGCAGTTCCGCGTCGCCGAGAACTATCTGCTCTCCGGCCTTGGCCGCCACGCGCCCGACGACGACGTCGACCTCGCCGTGCGCTCGCTGTTCGCGCTGTCGGTGCAGCTCGGCGACAAATCCTACCTGATGGGCAACAAGCCCTGCGGTGTCGATGCGACGGCCTTCGGCATGCTTGCCGGCATCCTCTCGCCGTTCTTTGAGTCGGCCATTCGCGAGCGCGCCCAGGGATTTCCGAACCTTACCGCTTACGTCGATCGCATGATGGACGCGTACTACCCCGACTTCGCCTGGGCGCCGTTGCGGCAGGCGGCGTAGCCGACACGCTTCCGCGGGGCTCCGTGTAACCTCTCCCGCTTGCGGGAGAGGTCGGCGCGAAGCGCCGGGTGAGGGCTGTCGCGTCTTGGGGATTTTACGCGTTGACCCCAGACGGTCCCGACGCAGAGGCAACCCTCTCCCCAGCCCTCTCCCGCAAGCGGAAGCGCAGCGATGTCGTGGCGGCGTCCCAATTCCAAACGCTCAAAAACAAAAGAGCCGGCCCATCGGGCCGGCTCTCGTCGTCTCGGAATTTCTGCAGCGCTTACTTCACCAGCATGTACTTGCCGTCCTTCACCGTGAGCAGGATGCGGGCGCGTTCGTCGACACCGTAGCGATCCTTTTCGGTGAAGTTGTAGACGCCCTGGCTCGCCGCGAGGTCCTTCTCCGACAGCAGCGCCTTGCGGATCGCTTCGCGGAATTCCGGCGTGCCCGGCTTGGCCGTCTTCAGCGCCACGGGGACGACGCGCTTCAGGATCTCGAACGCGTCGTAGGAATGGCCGGCGAACTGGCTGCGGCTATGCGGGCCGTATTTGGCCTCATAGGCCGCGTTGAGCGCGAGGCCCGGCTTCTTGGTGAGGGCGCTGTCCGGCTGATCCTCCGGATCCATCACGGGACCCGCGGCCATCAGCACGCCTTCCGCCGCTTTGCCGGCGATGCGGATGAAGTCCATGCTGGCGGCACCGTGAGTCTGGTAGATCAGGCCCTTGTAACCGCGCTCGCGCAGCTCGGTCTGCGGCAGCGCGGCCGCAGTGCCGGATGCGCCGATCAGGATGGCATCGGGATTGGCGGCGACGAGCTTGAGCACCTGTCCGGTCACCGAAGTGTCGGGACGGGCAAAGCGCTCCTCGTCGACGATGGTCATGCCCATCGGCACGGCTTGGGCCTTGAGGTCGTTGAACCAGAGATCGCCGTAGGAATCGGAGTAGCCGATATAGCCGAGCGTCTTCACGCCCTTGGACTTCATGTGGTCGTACAGCACCTTGCCGACGATCGGAATCGGCTGCGGCATCGCCACCGACCACTTCATGCGCTCGGGTGTGATCGGGAACGGCGCCAGGCCGAAATGCGGAATGCCGGCTTCGTTGGCGACATTGGAGACCGCGATGGTCGGCGGCGTCAGCGCCGAGCCCATGATGATGTCGGCCTTGGATTCGGTCACGAAGCGGCGGGCGTTGGTGGTCGCGGTGGTAGGATCGCCGCCGTCGTCGAGCACGATCACCTTCAGCGGCACGCCGCCGATCTCCTTCGGCACGAATTCCAGCGCATTGCGCTCGGGAATGCCGAGCGCGGCGCCCGGGCCGGTCGTGGTGGTAGTGATGCCGATCGTGATTTCGCTGGTCTGGGCCAGCGCAGGCAGCGCCGGCAGGGCAAGCGCCGCCGCGGTGATGGCAGCGGTCAGGTAAAAGCGTTTCATTTATTCCTCCCTTTACGAGTTGCTTTGAAAGCAGAAATCGGGGGGTAATTCAGCCCCCTCTTTTGGTGATGCGGCGATTTAGCTTGCCGTGAATTTGGCTACCATTTCCGCCGGGAATGGTGCCGATTTCAGCTTGTCGGGGTTAACGGGATCGCGGCCGACCAGGACGCGGGTCTCGAACCCCTCGATCGCGAGCGCCTCGCCCTTGTAGACGTTGTGCTTCACCTCGAAGCTCGAGCGCTTGATGCTCTCGATCTTGGTCTCGATGGTGATCCAGTCGCCATAGGTGGAGGGGATGTAGAATTTGGCCCGCGTGTCGACCATGGGAATGCCTACCAGGCCGTATTTGCGGACCAGATCCTGCTTGGAGAAGCCGGCGACCTCGAACAGGGTCGAGGTCGAATCGTCGAACATCGCGAAATAGCGCGGGTAGTAGACGATGTTGGCGGGGTCGCAATCACCCCACTGGATCTGGACCTCGCGCCGGTTCACGAACATGTGTCGCGCGTCCTTATTTCGGTGCCATGCGCAGCGAGCCGTCGAGGCGCACAACTTCGCCGTTGAGGTACGCATTCTCAACCATGTGCAGCGCCAATGCGGCGAATTCGTCGGCATTGCCGAGCCGTCGCGGGAAGGGGATCGCGGCGGCGAGCGAGTCCTGGGCTTCCTGCGGCAGGTTGGCCAGCAGCGGCGTCAGGAACAGGCCGGGCGCGATCGTCAGCACGCGGACGCCGAACTGCGCGAGCTCGCGCGCGATCGGCAGCGTCATGCCGACGATGCCGCCCTTGGAAGCCGAGTAGGCAGACTGGCCGATCTGGCCGTCAAAGGCGGCAACGGAGGCGGTGTTGATGATGACGCCGCGCTCGCCGCTCGCCTGCGGCTCCAGCTTGGACATCTCGGTGGCGGCGAGGCGAAGCATGTTGAAGGTGCCGATCAGATTGACCTTGATCACCTTGTCGAAATCGGCGAGCGCCATCGGGCCGTCGCGGCCGACCACGCGCTTGGCCACGCCGATGCCGGCGCAATTGACCAGCACGCGCGCCGGGCCGTGAGCTTTTGCGGCCTGCGCGACCGCGGCTTCGGCGGAGGCGGCATCGGAGACGTCGCAGGTCACGGCGACGCCCTTGATCTCGGCAGCAACGGTTTCAGCAAGCTTGGTATTGAGGTCGCACACCGCGACCTTGGCGCCCTGCGCCGCCAGTTTTCGCGCGGTTGCGGCGCCAAGCCCTGATGCGCCGCCGGTGACGATGGCTGCCTGATCTTTCAACAACATGGCTTTCTCCTGGTGCGGTGATTTTCTTATCCGACCGATATCACACGGTTGGATGGATTGGCAGCGTAGAGCTCCTCGATCAATTCGGTGCGGTGCTCCAGCACGGCGCGCTGGTTGATCGAGCCCTTGTCGGTGACCTCGCCCTTGTCGATCGAGAGCGGCGTGTCCATCAGGATCGCGCGCGTGATCCGTGTCGAGGATCCCGTGGCTTGGCTCAGGAAACGGGTCAGGCGCTCGCGAAAAGCCTCGCGCACCAGCCGGTCGCGCGTCGCGACCACGAGATCGTCGGTCGGCAGCGTCGGGTTGATCAGGCGGCAACCGTCGAGGTCGAGCACGACGAGGGCGGAGACCTCGTCGCGGTTGATACCGGCGATGACGACGTCGCGCACCAGGGGCGCGCAGGCCGCCGTGAGGCGCGCGCGCAAGGGGCCGACGCTGACCCAGGTGCCGCTGGCGAGCTTGAAGTCCTCGCCGACACGGCCGTCGAAATCGAAGCCGGCGTTGAGATCGTCGGGGTCGGCGGGCTTGAGCGCATCGCCCATCTTGTAGAATCCTTCCTCGTCGAAGGATTTCGCGCTGATGTCGGGCTGGCGCCAGTAGCCGGGCATGACGTTCGGCCCCTTGGCGCGCACCTCAAGCTTGCCGTTGTTCGGCACCAGCTTGGCGTCGTTGCCCGAAACCGGCAGGCCGACATGGCCGGAGCGGCTGGTGCGTGGGTTGACCGACATGAAGAACGGCGCGGTCTCGGTCGCACCAAGGCCGGTCAGCATCGGCACGCGATAGCCTTTTTCCTTCACCGCGAGCTCGTCGAGGCTGTCCCAGATGAACGGTGACAGCGCGGCGCCCGAGAAGAACATCGCGTGCAGCCGGTCGAAGAACTTTGCGCGCAGGCCCTGGTCCTCGCGCAAATAGGGCAGCAGCGATTCATAGCCCTTGGGCACGTTGAAATAGACCGTCGGCGAGATCTCCCGGAGATTGCGCACGGTCTCCTCGATGCCGCCGGGCATCGGCTTGCCGGCGTCCAGATACATCGAGCCGCCGTTGTAGAGCGTCAGCCCGATATTGTGGTTGCCGCCAAAGGTGTGATTCCACGGCAGCCAGTCGATGATGACGGGCGGCTCGTCCTTGAGGAAGGCGAGCGTCTCGCGCAGCATCACCTGGTTGGCGCAGATCATCCGCTGGGTGTTGACGACGGCCTTGGGATTGCCGGTCGAGCCCGAGGTCAGCAGGAATTTTGCGATCGTGTCGGGGCCGATCCTGCCGTGGACGTCGTCGAGATCGCCGCGGATCGGGGTTGCCATGAGGTCGGCGAGCAGGGTGACGTCGCGGCCCGGCACGCCGCCGTAGGACGCGGCGATCTCGGTGCCGAGCGAGACATTGGCGGCGAGCGCGTCCGCGAACTTGTCGGCATCCTCCGCGAAGACGAGGCCGGGCGTCAGCAGCTTCATCAGATAGGACAGCTTGCCGTAATCCTTCGACACCAGCGAATAGGCCGGCGACACCGGGCAGAACGGAATGCCGGCATAGAACGCGCCGAAGGCGAGCAGCGCGTGGTCGATCGAGTTGCCGGAGAGGATGACGACCGGGCGCTCCGCCGACAGGCCGCGCGCGATCAGGCTTGACGCGATGTGCCGGCTCGCGACCAGCAGCTCGGCATAGGTGATCTTGCGCCAGCCGCGGCCGCCTTCGCGCTCGGCCATGAAGACGCGGTCCGGCGTGGTGCTGGCCCAATGATGCAGGCGGTCGGTGATGCGGACAGGATAGTCGCCGAGCGGCTGCTTCGGCCTGAGGTAGATCGTGCCGTCGTCGCGCCGTTCGATGTTGACGGCGGGATCGCCGAACGAGATGGGCCGCAGCGGGAAAGTGCTCGCGCCGCGCTCCATGCTGGAAGAGGACGGCTGCGCGCTCATGACTTCGGCTTTACCTTTGCGGTCTTGTGCTCGAGGAATTCGCGGATCCTGCGCTTGGCCTCCTTGTCGCTCTGCGCGACGGTCGCCATCAGCGATTCCATCAGGAGGCCGGTCTGCGGATTGGCCTCCGCGATCATCGGCAGCGCCTGGAGCACGGCGAAATTGGTCAGCGGCGCGTTGGAGGCGACCTTGGTCGCGAGCTCCATCGCCTTGCCGAGTGCGTTGCCGGCTTCGGTCACATATTGCGCAAAGCCGTAGGAGGCGCCTTCGGTCGCGCTGTAGACGCGGCCCGTCAGCATCATGTCCATCATCCTGGCGACGCCGATCAGCCGCGGCAGCCGCACCGAGCCGCCGCCGCCGACGAAGATGCCGCGCTGGCCTTCCGGCAGCGCGAAATAGGTCGAGGGCTCGGCGACGCGGATATGCGCCGAGCAGGCCAGCTCCAGCCCGCCCCCGATCACGGCGCCCCTGAGGGCTGCGATCACCGGCACGCGGCTGTACTGGATGCGGTCGAACACCCGGTGCCACATCTGGGAATGCAGCAGGCCGCCGGTCGCGTCATGCTCGGTCAGCTCGGAGAGGTCGAGACCACTGGAGAAATGATCGCCGATGCCGTGGATGACGACCGCGCCGATATCCTCGGGCAGGTTCGCGAAACACTCGCCGATTTCCAGGATGATGCCGTCGTTGAGCGCATTGCGCTTGGCCGGCCGGTTCAGACCCACGGTCAGAACCCGGTCCGCCCGCTCGATCTTCAATAGCCCGGAGGCGCCCGCGGCAGCGGTCTCGGCGTTTCCCTGTGTCATTTGCGTCCTTGTCAGAATAGTTATGTTGTATAACGAATTCTGGGGGAGTCAAGGTC
>RXJC01000688.1:9944-10364 GCA_003963435.1 Bradyrhizobiaceae bacterium
CTGGGGGAGTCAAGGTCAGGGCAGTTGAATCCCGCTCAGGATACGGTGTCGACCCCCGCGAAAGCAGGGACCCATAACCCCAGGGAAAAGCTCGGCGAAAGCCCGTCGTTCGGTACTCCGATCGCCGGCAAACGATAGACCGCGCGGTATGGGTCCCGGCGTGCGCCGGGGCGACCGCGGAGCGTGCGGTTACAGCACCTGATGCACGTCGATCACCACCCGGTCCGCGTGCCGTGCGGCCGAGCCGACGAAGATGTGCTCCATCAGCCAGCGATACTTGTCGTGTCCCGTCTCGAACTTCGGCACGGTGCGGAAGTAGATCAGCTTCGGATCGACCGGCTCGCCGCGCTTGAGCTTCTGCAAGAGCTCGACGGGACCGAAGCGCATGCCCTTGTTCTCGACGTAGACGACGGCGCCGTC
>RXJC01000617.1 GCA_003963435.1 Bradyrhizobiaceae bacterium
GTCGCCAGCACCGGCATCCGGATCGCCTTGATCAGGCTGGTCGTCGCCGCAACGAGCGCGCCCGCAATGCTGATGCCGATGCCGGCGAGCCACCATTCAGGCCGCAAGGCGAGTTGCCCCGGAATCTGCGCGCCGTAGAGTCCGCGCAGCGACGCCGCGACGTCGGGCAATAGAGCGGCGGCGATGAAATAGCCGCAGACAAGCCCGATCAAGCCGGCGACCAGCGCCAGCGCCACCAGCTCGATGACCAGCACGGTGTTGACCAGCCGCGCCGAGGCGCCGCAGGCGCGCAAGGTACGCAGCATCGGCAGCCGCTGCTCGAAGGCGAGGCCGACGGCGGAATTGACGATGAACAGGCCGACGAAGAACGAGAGCAGACCGAACGCGGTCAGGTTGAGATGAAAGCTGTCGGTGAGACGCTCCAGCTCGGTTTCCGCGGTCGGCTCGATCAGCTGCAACTGGTCGCCGACGACGCTGGCCAGCGGCGCAGGCTTGCTTCTGGGCTTGCCGATCAGCAGCCGCGAGACCTGATCCGGCTTGTTCAGGAGGCGTTGCGCCACGCCGATATCGACCACGAGCACGTCGGGCACGAGCTGCGGCAGCACGCGCAGCGGCGGCAGTCTTGCGCCGTTGCTGATCGCAGGTGCCGCGCCTTCCGCTTCCTGCAGATCGCTCAGCGTTTCCCGTGCCACCAATGTCTGCCCCGGGGCCGCGACGAAACTGCCGAGATCCGCAGCACCCAGGCGCGGCGCATTGCCGATTTCGACCGGCAGCGTCACCGGCTCGATGCCGAGCAGGCGCAGCGAGCGGCCGTTGACCTGGACCCGGCCCTCCAGCGCCGGCGACACCGGCCAGCCGGCGCGGCGCAGCTTGACGAACAAGTCCTGCGAAAAGGTCGCCGCGTTCGGCGCCACCAGCATCGCGGTGCGGCTGCCGCCGAACGTCGCCGCGGCGCGGTCATAGGCGTTGCGGGCCTGCTGGTTGATGGCCTGCACCCCGCTCCACAGCGCGGTCGCCGCGATCAGCCCGACCAGCAGCGTCGCGAACTGCATCTTGTGACGCCGCCAATGGCTCAGCAGCACCGCGAGGATCCAGAGCGCGCGCCTCATGCGATCCGTCCCGCATGCAAGGTGAGGTGGCGGTCGAGCTGACCTGCCAGGTGCAGGCTGTGCGTCACCATCAGAAAGCCGCAGCCGGTGCGCGCGACGAGGTCGCGCGTCAGGGCGAGCACGTCCTCGGCGGTGGCTTCGTCCAGATTGCCGGTCGGCTCGTCCGCCAGCAGCAGCGCGGGCTTTGTCGCCAGCGCCCGGCCGATCGCGACCCGCTGCTGCTGGCCGCCTGATAATTGCTCCGGATAACGTCTGAGCAGGCTGGCTAGTCCGAGCCGCTCGATCAGCTCCCCGGACCAGGCGGCGTCGTGTCGGCCGGCGATCCGCGCCTGAAAGGCCAGATTGTCGGCGACCGACAGGCTCGGGATCAGGTTGAATTGCTGAAAAACCAGGCCGATGCTGTCGCGTCGCAAGGCCGCGCGCCCCGCATCGGAGAGCTCGGTAACCTCAGTATCCTTCAGCCGGATCGAGCCGCCATCGGCGGCGTCCAGCCCTGCGATCAGGTGCAGCAGCGTGCTCTTGCCGCTGCCGGACTCGCCGGTCAGCGCAACGCGCTCGCCGGCCCTGAGGTCGAGATCGACACCGCGCAGCACATGGACCGGCTCGCCGGCCGAGGAGAAGGTCTTGGAGAGATTCTTGATGCTCAGCACGATGAATGGCGCCGGACGGAATTAGCGGAATTGCTGCGTAGCACACCTGCCGGGGAAATGCTGGTTGCGTTGGTCTTCAAGCCGTTGTTAGCTCTCAAGATGGCCAAATCAAAAAGTCGGCCAAATCAAAAAAGTGCCAAAAAGACAGACGGGGAGAACGATGAGCGCTCAGGGAACGCCGAATGCGGCGGGCAGGACGGCAGGGGAATCCGGGAATTCGGCAAAGCCAACGCCGAAGGGCGCCTGGACCGTCACGTTTCTCCTCTTTCTCTTCATGGTCGTGAATTTTGCGGACAAGATCGTCGTCGGCCTCGCCGGCGTGCCGATCATGACCGATCTGAAGCTCTCACCGGAGCAGTTCGGCCTGCTCGGCTCCTCGTTCTTTTTCCTGTTCTCGATCGCCGCCATCGTGGTCGGCTTCATCGTCAACAAGGTGTCGACGCGCTGGGTGCTGCTCGTCCTCGCGGTGATCTGGGCGCTGGCGCAGTTTCCGATGGTCGGCACCGTCTCCTTCACGACGCTCCTGATCTGCCGCATTGTGCTGGGCGCCGGCGAAGGCCCGGCTTTCTCGGTCGCCGCGCACGCCGTCTACAAATGGTTCCCCGACGAGAAGCGCACGCTGCCGACCGCGATTCTGTCGCAAGGCTCGGCCTTCGGCGTCATCCTGGCCGTGCCCGCGCTGAACTGGGTCATCGTCAATCATTCCTGGCACTATGCTTTCGGCGCGCTCGGCGTTGTCGGCCTGATCTGGGTTTGCGCCTGGCTCGCGCTCGGCAAGGAAGGGCCGCTTGAGGACACGCAGGTCCTGGCCGCGACCGAGCCGAAGATTCCCTACTTGCAGCTTCTCACCTCGCGCACCTTCGTCGGCTGCGTCGCGGCGACCTTCGGCGCCTATTGGGCGCTGTCGCTCGGCCTGACCTGGTTCACGCCGTTCATCGTCAAGGGGCTCGGATTCTCCCAGAGCCAGGCCGGTTTCATCTCGATCCTGCCCTGGGTGTTCGGCGCCACCACCGTCATGCTCACCGGGTGGATCTCGCAGGTGATGATGGCGCGCGGTTACAACACCCGCGTGGCGCGCGGCGTGCTCGGCTCGGTGCCGCTGGTGATCGGCGGGCTGATCCTGGCGACGATGCCGCATGTCCATGGCGCAGGCCTGCAGGTCGCAGTGCTCGTGGTCGGCTCGGGCCTGTGCGGGGCGATCTACGTCGTCTGCCCGCCCATGCTCGGCGAGTTCACGCCGACCTCGCAGCGCGGCGCCATCCTCGCGATCTATGGTGCGCTCTACACGCTGGCCGGCGTCATCGCGCCGGCGGTGATGGGCGCTGTGATCCAGCGCGCCGGCAGCATGCTCGACGGCTACATGACCGGCTTCACCATCAACGCCGTGATCATGGTCTGCTCCGGCCTGCTCGGCCTGCTCTTGCTCTGGCCGAACACGGAAAAGGCGAGGCTGAGGCGTGGTGCGGCGGCGCAGACGAGCGCACTGAAGGGCGCAGTCTCGCCGACGTAGGGGATCGCGTTTCTTCCCCTCCCCTGGAGGGGGAGGGTCGATCGCGCGCAGCGCGAGCGGGGTGGGGTGACCTCTCCGCTCGGGCACTGCATCGGTGGAGAGACTGTCACCCCACCCCGACTCACATTTCGCTGCGCTTCATGTGAGCCGACCCTCCCCCTCCAGGCGAGGGTAAGAGCCGAGCGGCTTCCTAGTTCACCCCCTGCGCCCCGCGAATCAGCTTGCCCGGCCGCCGGCCCGTGGCCTCGCCGTGCCGCCGTGTCACCACGCCCGAGACGATCGTCGCCTCATAACCGTCGACGTCCTGCAATAGCCGCCGCCCGCCTACCGGTAGATCGTAATGCACCTTGGGCGGATGCAGGTGCAGGCGGTCATAGTCGATCACGTTGACGTCGGCCTTGTAGCCAGGCGCAATCAGCCCGCGGTCGGTGAGGCCGACCGAGAGCGCGGTCTTGCGCGACTGCGCCGCGACCACGAACGGGATCGACAGCTTCTCGCCGCGGGTGCGGTCGCGCGTCCAGTGCGTCAAGAGATAGGTCGGGAAGCTGGCATCGCAGATGATGCCGCAATGGGCGCCGCCGTCGGACAGGCCCGGCACCGATTGCGGGTCGATCAGCATCTCGCGGGTCGCATCGAGATTGCCGTCGGAATAATTGAGGAACGGCACGTACAGCATCCCGCGGCCGTCATCCGACAGCATCGCATCATAGGCGAGCTCTTCCGGCTGACGCCCCTGCCGGCGCGCCTGCGGTCCCAGCGCGTTCTCCGGCGGCTGCTCGTAATCGGGGGGATCGCCGAGCAAGAACATCTTGTCGTAATTGGGGCGGAAGAACAGCGGATCGTCGGTGGCTGTTGCTGTCTCGCTCAGGATCGTCTTGCGCACCTCCGGCTGATGCAGCCGCGCCAACCGTTCCTGCAGCGGCAGATGCGCGATCGCCTTGTAGCTCGGATGGGTCTGGAACGGGTTGCGCGAGAGCTCGAGCCCGAGCAGCAGGCCGACGGGGCGCGCCGCGATCTGTGCCGTGATCGAGAGGCCGCGCCGTGCCGCCGCGTTGATCTCGTCCAGCGTCTGACGCCAGCGGTTGGGCGATCTGTCGTTTTGCGTGATCGAGAACGAGATCGGGCAGTGGGTAGCATCCGCCACCCGCAACATCATCGGCAGATCTTCGTGGATGGTGGAGAGATCGAGCACGAATTGCAGCACGCTGCGGCCCTCGCGATGCATCGCGCCGGCAATCGCGGTGAGCTCGTCCTCGCCCGCCTTCAAGGTCGGCGTGAAGTCGCCGGTGGAGGTGCGGTGGTTGAGCGTGCGCGAGGTCGAGAAGCCGAGCGCACCGGAACGCACCGCTTCGCCCGCGAGCTTCGCCATCGCCGCATTGTCTTCCGCCGTCGAGGGATCGCGCCGCGCGCCGCGCTCGCCCATGACATAGACGCGTAGCGCCGCATGCGGCAGTTGCGCGCCGACGTCGATGTCGAACTCGCGCTTTGACAGCCAGTCCATGTAATCCGGAAAGCTCTCCCAGGCCCAGGGAATGCCGGCGCTGAGCACCGGCTCGGGAATGTCCTCGACGCCCTCCATCAGCTGGATCAGGCGGGTGTGATCGGCCGGCTTGCACGGCGCAAAGCCGACGCCGCAATTGCCCATGATCGCGGTGGTGACGCCGTTCTGCGAGGACGGTGTGATGTCCTGGCTCCAGGTGACCTGGCCGTCGTAATGGGTATGCACGTCGACGAAACCCGGCGTCACGAGTTTTCCGCGCGCGTCGATTTCCTCGCGGCCCTTGGCGGCGACCCTGCCGACCTCACTGATCCTGCCGCCGCTGATGGCGACGTCGGCTTCAAACAGCTCGCCGCCATTTCCATCCGCGACGGTGCCGCCGCGGATGACGAGATCAGGGGTGATCATGGTGTTTCTTCCCGGTTTGTTTTGTTGTTTGTTCTGCGCAACTCTGTCAGCCGTCGTCCCGGACAAGCGAAGCGCAGATCCGGGACCCATAACCCCAGGGAGATGTTTGGCGAAGACTCGGAGTGACTAGTCTCACGCTTCAACCTCTCCCTGTGGTTATGGGTCCCCGCGTTCGCGGGGACGACATCCGAATTTGTAGCTACGCCTTCGCCCGCTTCCGTTCCGTGAACGGCGACAGCACCACCGTCGCGACCATGAAGATCACGGACGCGCCGAACACCCAGTGCGGCGCGCTCTGGTCCATGATCCAGCCGAACAGCAGCGGTGAGACGATGCCGCCGAGATTGAAGCCGGTGGAGACGATGCCAAAGGCGCGCCCGGCTGCACCCGCAGGCGCGGCGTTGCGCACCAGCATGTCGCGCGAGGGGGCGATCACGCCGGAGAGGAAGCCCGCGACCGCCATCGCGGACGTCAGCGCCCAACCCGGCAGCGACACCAGCGCGATCAACAGCACGATCGCCGCGTTGACGGCAAAGCAGGCGGCCGCGACATAGCCGTGGCGTTCGGTGTGGTCGGCGAGGAAACCGCCCGCCAGCACGCCGGCGGCGCTGGCGCCGAGGAACGCGGTCAGCATGACGTTGGCTGCCGAATAGGACGTCCCGTAGCCGCTCATCAGCGCGACGACGCCGAAATTGTTGATGCCGGCGACCGACAGGCTGAGCAGCATGAACAGCGCCGTCAGCGTGATCAGCGCCGGCGTGATGACGGCCTGCTTCGGCGCGTTCGCCGCGCCCGGCTTTGTCTTGCTGGCGCCGGCGTCGGGAATGTTCATGACGAGCAGCAGCAGCGCCACCAGAACCCCGATCGCGCCCGACGCGATCAGCGCGCCCACGCCGCCGGACAAAGTGACGAGCGCGGCCACGATTGCCGGCGCCACTGCGCCGCCGAGAAAGCCGGCAAAGGTGTGGATCGAGAAGGCGCGGCCCATCCGCGCCTCGTCCATGTGCTCGGCCAGGATCGCGTAGTCGGCGGGATGATAGACGCTGTTGGCAAGGCCCAGCAGCACGGCGCAGGCGATCAGCGAGGCGTAGCTGAGATGCAGGCCGAGCAGGATCAGCGCGCAGCCGCCGAGCGTGAGGCCGGCGAGCAGGATTTTGCGCGCGCCAAAATGGTCGACGAGATAGCCGGTCGGCGCCTGGGTCAGGCCTGAGACGACGGCAAGTGTAGTCAGCGAGAAGCCGAGCTCGACATAGCCGACGCCGAGCTTGTCCTTCAGGAACGGGAACAGCATCGGCAGGACCAGCAGATGAAAATGGCTGACCCAATGCGCGATCGAGATTCCCGTCAGCGTGCGCATCGCGCTGTCCGCCTTGCCTTGCTGCGGTGCGGCGAGAACGTCGACCATTGTAGTTCCGTTTCACTCCCCTGGGGCGCGGAAACTATCGGGGAGAGCGGTTATTTGTCCATGAACGCAGGCGCATGGCAGGTAGTGCGGCCGATCTGTCGTCCCTGCGAACGCAGGGACGACGGCGGAACGTGAGGTTCACGCCCTCACAACGGCTCGTCGTCCGGACCGTAGCGGTCGCGTTTCGGCGTTGCGAAGTCGCCGTCTTCGTAGTCGTCGTCATCGACAGGCGGCGGGGGTAGCTTCGCCTTGTTGTCCGCCGGCTTCTTGTCGGCGATTTTGGGCGGCTCGCTCGGTTTGCCGGTCTTGGTCATGGCTGGCCCCGGATGGTGATGCTGTATCCAATCCTACTCCGGAAATATGAGCGGTTCCTGACCTGGCGCAATCATCGCGGTCCGAGGGGAGGCTGCCGCCGTCAGTGCACGAGCGGCCCGCCGGCCTTCTTCCAGGCATCCACGCCGCCGGCGATGTGCGCGGTGTTGGAGAGGCCGGCCTCCTTGGCGGCGGCCACCGCCATCGCCGAGCGCTCGCCGAAGGCGCAGAAGAACACGATGCGGCGGCCGGTGGCCGCTGCGACCTCGCGCAACATGCCGCCGGGCTTGAGGCTCTCCTCGACGGATGGATAGGGCGTATGCAGCGCGCCCTCGAGCATGCCGTGCTTGGCCCGTTCGTTGGCCTCGCGCAGATCGACCAGCAGCATGTCGGGCCGGCCGAGCGCGCGGATCGCCTCGATCGCGCTGAGCGCGCGGCCTTCCTTCTCCAGCTCCTCCTGATGCAGGCCGACATGCATGTTGGCAGGCACCGCCACGTCCATCATCTTCGGATTGGGCAGCTTCAGATTGGCCATCAGCTCGATATATTCGTCGACCGAGCGCACCTGGAGGCGCGGGTTGTAGCGCTTCTCCTCGCCGATGGTGGAGACGGTGTCGCCCTTGTAGTCGTGCGCCGGGAACACCATCGTCTCGTCCGGCAGCTTCAGCAGCCGGTTGAAAATCGAATCGTACTGTGCGCGCGACGAGCCGTTCTGGAAATCGGTGCGGCCGGTGCCGCGGATCAGAAGCGTGTCGCCGGTGAAGACGCGGTCGCCCATCAGATAGGAATAGGAATCGTCGGTGTGGCCGGGCGTGTACATCACGTCGAGCGACAGGCCCTCGATCGTCACCTTGTCGCCATCGGCGACCCGCATCGCCACCACGTCGGCCTTGGTCTGGTCGCCCATCACGGTCATGCAATGGGTGCGGTCGCGCAGCTCGCCGAGGCCGGTGACGTGGTCGGCATGGAGATGGGTGTC
Organism: Bradyrhizobiaceae bacterium; assembly: GCA_003963435.1. Lineage (GTDB taxonomy): Bacteria > Pseudomonadota > Alphaproteobacteria > Rhizobiales > Xanthobacteraceae > Bradyrhizobium. The sequence continues at coordinate 7,872 of RXJC01000617.1, forward strand.
GACCGCCTTGACCAGCTTGAGGTCCAGCTCGCGCAGCAATTGGCAGTAGCGGTCGACCTTCTCCAGCACGGGATCGAGGATCAGCGCCTCGCCGCCGGGGCGGCTGGCGAGCAGATAGCTGTAGGTGCCCGAAACGCTGTCGAAGAGTTGGCGAAAGATCATGGCAGGAAGTCCGGCAGTGGAACTGATTTTCGAGGATTCTACTACGCCGGGGCCCGGAAAGAGAAGCAATTCACTGATAAGATCACGAGATTTGGAAGATTTTTGCTGTGCGGAATGACCTGCAGATGGGCGCGATACTTGCCCGACAAATTCGGTGTCGTCCCTGCCTAGTGCGCAATTGCGCACGGGGCGCAGGGACCCATAACCCCAGGGAGTAGTTTGGCGACGATTAGTCGTTCGGTACTCCTGCCGCCGCGATCGATAGATCACGCGGTATGGGTCCCTGCGTGCGCAGGGACGACAGGGATTGCGGCGCTAGACCGCGGTGCTCGTCAGGGCCGCACCAGCGTGTACCCGTTCTCCGCCAGGAACAGGATCTGCGCGACGCCGACCTGCACCGGCGTCGCTGCGGGAATGAACTCCGGCCGCTTGCCCGTTTCGCGCTCGATCGTATCGACGGTGTTGAGGCAGATGTCGAAGCGCACGCCTTGCGCAATCAGGCTTTCGACCTGCTTGCGACGCTCGTTGCCTGACAGCAGGAGATCGATGCCGGGGCCGAACGTCACCACCTCGATCGCGATCTTGTCGGGGTCATAAGCCTTCAGGAGGTTGTTGGCGACGCTGAGCACCAGCGCCTGCTTCCTCACATCGCCGTCGGAGAGTTGCAGCACGATCTTGTGCTCGGCGAACGGCTTGTCCTGCAGCGGCACCTGTTGCGCCGAGGCCGGCGGAAGCGCGGCGAAGGCGAGCTGCGCCAGCAGCAGCGCGGACAGGATCTGCGCCCGCCTCATCCCTGTCCCGCAATACCCGGATTGTCGTCGACGCCCTTCAGCGTCACACCGGAGCCGAGCCGCTCCTGAAACATCCGGCCCGAGCGCAGATATCTGCCGACGACGTCCCACACGGGCGCGCCTTGCTGGCCGGTGACCGAAGCCCAGCCCGCGACCTTGTAGCGGTGGCTGGCGCTGATCGTCTTGCCATTGTGGAGCTTCAGCTCCGAGATGCGGCCGCCGATCGCAGCGGTCGGCGTGCAGGTGTAGCTGAGCCCGCCGGCGCGCACCATGTCGCCGCCCTGCTGATAATAGGGATCGGCGTTGAAGAGGTTGTCGCAGATGTCTTCCAGCACGTCCTTGATCTGGGCGCCCGTCATCTCCTGCACATAGGTCTCGGGATAGGTGATCGCGGTTTCCGCGAGCACATCCTCCATGGTCAGCGCCTGGCCGGACAGCGCGGTGACGCCCCAGCGGAATCCCGGCGACAGTGCAATCTCGGTATCGAGCTCGGTGCGGAGCGCGGTGCAGATCAATTCGTCGATCGGCCCGGAGAAATTGCCGCGCCGATAGAGCAGGCGGTCCGGCGTTGCGATCTTCTCCGACCAGTCGGTCACATGCGGCGCCCGCAGCCGGCCGATCAGCTCGGCCATGCCAGGATCGGGCTTCAGCAGCTCGGAATAGACCGGCAGCAGATGATATCTGACGTCGCTGACCTTGCCCTTGTCGATGGCGAGATCGAGCACGGCGAGGAATTTGCCGTTGGAGCCGGCATTGGTGACGAGCGTGGTGCCGGCGGCGTTCTTCACCGGGATAGGCTGCGGCACGGCGTCATGGGTATGGCCGCCGAGAATGACGTCGATGCCGGTGACGCGGCTTGCAAGCTTCAGGTCGACGTCCATGCCGTTGTGCGACAGCAGGATGACGGCATCGACCTTGTCGGTACCGCGCAACGCATCGACATGTTTCTGCAATTCCTCCTCGCGGATGCCGAAGCTCCAGTCCGGCGTGAACCGCTTGGGATGCGCGATCGGCACGTAAGGGAAGGCCTGGCCGATGATTGCGACCCGATGGCTGCCCATCTCCTTGATCGTCGACGGCTTGAAGACGCGGCCCGTGGCCTTGTCGAAGGCAAGGGCGTCGTTGAACGCGGCTTCCTCGGTCAGGAAAACGTTCTGCGCCAGGAACTCGCCCTTGAAGCGCTCGAGATTGTCGCGCAGCACCTGCTCGCCATAGGTGAACTCCCAATGTCCGGTCATCGCCTCGATGCCGAGCAAATTGGCGACCTCGACCATGTCGCGGCCTTGCATGACATTGGCAAGCCCGGTGCCCTGCCAGAGATCGCCGCCGTCGAGGAGCAGCGAACGTTTCTCGCCGACGTCGGCACGCAAGCGGTCGATCAGCGTCTTCAGGTGGGCAAAGCCGCCGAGCTTGCCGAAACGGCCCGCCGACTTCTCGAACTCCAAGCAGGTCAAGGCATAGGCATCGGCGCTGTCGGGGCGGATGCCGAACCGCTCCAGGAAGGCGCGGCCGACCAGATGCGGCGGCCGTCCGGCCATCTCACCGACACCGATATTGACACTGGGTTCGCGGAAATAGACCGGGTTCAGCTGCGCATGCGTGTCGGTGATGTGCAGGATCCGCGCATTGCCGAACCGTTCGAGGTCGTAAATGCTCGCGGCTTCGGTGCCTCGCGCGAGCCGCGGCAGACCGAGCGATGCGGCCGCAAGGCCCGCAGACTTCAGGAAATCGCGGCGGCGGATCGCCATTGTAAAAATTCTCGGCCCTCAATGGTCGCAAGACTGTTCCAGTTGAGGCCCAGTCTAGCGGATTTCCATCGCCTTCCAGACTTCTTTTTCGGAAGCAGCCTGGAAGATCGAAGCCTTTGCCAGCGCCTCGGCCTCCTTGGCTGCGGCTGTGGCGCGGTCGAAATCGCCGCCATCCGCCGCCTTCCTGGCCGCGGCCAGCGTCGAGACGGTCACGGTCCACTGATTGCGCAAGCCGGCAGCCTCCTTCGATGCGGCTTCCGCGGCGGCGAAGGCCGCCTTGTAGTCCGCTTCATTGGCCGCGCGCGCCGCAGGCGCGAGGCCGAGCGCGAGCAGCATGGCCAAGGTAAGTGACCGCTTCATGGCCGCGCTCCCGGGCCCGCGATCGGCAGGCCGTTGGCGACGTAGGACAGGAAATATTCGACGTCGCGGTATTCGTCCGACTGCGGCTCCAGCGGAACCGCGCGGGTCTGGCTGTTGCAGGTGATGAAGCGGCGGCTGATCGTGCCCATGCCGCTCCATTCGGAGCGGTAGATCGGCATCGCGTTCAAAATGCCGAGCGCTGGCGCCAGGATCTCGGCGCGGATGCGCTCACCGGGGCTCTGCACATGGCAGCTGGCGCAGGAGAAGTTCAGCTGGCCGCGCCGCGTGTAGAAATAGCGCTTGCCGTTTTCGAAGGCTTCGAGCGCGCGCGGATCGTCGGGAATCTTGATGTCCATCGGCTTGCCGCGCGACGTGAACGCCATGTAGGCGGTGAGCGAGGCCATCTCGTCCTTGACGTAGGAATAGGGCTGTTCGCCGTTAGCCTCGCGGCAGCGGTTGAGCGCGAGCTCGAGGGTAACGACCTTGCCTTCCTTCCCGTCGAAATAAGGATAGTTCTGGCGGATGCCGATGCCGCCGTTCGGGAAGCAATCGGCGTAGGTCTTTCCGTTCTTGAACGGGGTTGAAAACATCTCCTTGCCGGCGTCGAGCGCGAACTCGTAAGGCGGGAATTCTTCTTTCTCCAGCCATTGCCGCTTCATGTCCGCGTTCATGGAATACGGACCGTTGACGAAGTCCTCGTGCTTCACGTCGGGAAACTTCTGGAAGAAGTAGTTCCGAAACGCCTTGGCATCAGCGACGGGATCGACCTTGTCCGCCGCGACGACGCGCGGCGAGGTGAGGGCGAACGCAACGAGCGCGGCGCTGAGCGAGCCAAGCAGGAAGGAGAGGCGGGTTTTCATCACGCGATCTTCGCGGTGGTCGTATCCGACGCACCCTTGTTGTCGGTCCAGGAGATCTTGAGCTCGTCGCGCTTCTTGGCGCCCTTGAAGCTGAACTTGACGTAGGGGTCCTTGGAGACCGCGGTGCCCCAATCGGCGACGAAGACGTCCTTGCCGTTACATTCGAACTTGAGCTGCTGGATGTAGTGCGCCGGGATCAACTCGCCGGCGGGATTTTTGACCAGGCCGGTGTCCATCGGGTGCTGGATCAGCGCCTGCACCTCGGTGATGTCGCCGTTGGAAGTTGCGCGCACGCGAATGCTTGATGCCATCGGACCGATCCTCCTAGCCGCCGCAGCCGCCGACGGTGACCTTCACGTCCTTGGTCGCGCTGTAGAGCTTGCCGTCAGCCTCGACGATGGCGACCAATTTAGTGGACTTGGCCATCTTCAGCCGGTTCGCGACGGCAGGAATGGTGCCGTCGGCGAACTTGTAGGACGCTGCGAGCGCGAACGGATTCTCGGCGACCAGGAACGAGATCGAGGTGACCTTGTCGAGCGTCGTCGTCACCGACACCGGCACGACGCCGCCGTTCTCGGCGATCTCGGGCGCGTCCAGCTTGACCTTGTCGGAGGGCTCGGCGGTCTTGCCGTAGAGCGCCTTGATCGCGTCGGCTTCGTTCTTCTGCCTGAAGGCCTCTTCCGGATATTTGTCGTTGGCCGCTGCACGCGCGGGCGTCGCCGCGAACGGCAGATTGCCGAGGCCGAGCAGCGCGACAGAGGCCGCGCCCTGAAGGATCAGGCGCCTTGTCGCAAGCGGGCCGGTGGTCGTGGTCATCGAAAGTCTCCTGGGGCAGCCGGCCGTTACAGGGTCTGCAGGAAATCAACGATCGCGCTGATCTCCTGTTCGGTCAAAATCCGGTTCCGACCGAACGGCGGCATCATGGTCTGCGGATTGCGCTTGGTCTCGTCGTAGATGATCGCGGTGAGATCGTTGCGATCGGGGTACTTGGTCTTGAGATCCTTCAGCTCCGGCCCGATCGTGCCCGGCAGGTCGCCGCCCTTGATGACGTGACAGGTCAGGCAATTGCCCTTGCCGCGGTCGAAAGCGAGCTTCCGGCCGTCGGCCACGGTGGATTGCGCCTGCGCGCCGGCCGCGCTGGCGGAGAGGGCCAGCGCCACCAGGATGGCAGGCTTGCAAGGAATGGCGGTCAAGGCATCGTCCCGAGCGTTATGTCGCTGATCGCGTTTGCGGAAATATAAGCGTTCAAAAGCACAAAGGGTATCGCCTGACAATCAAGACTATGCACGCGGCAAAATGGAGTTAATATCCTGCGCATTGCAACCGATGAGATTGTTCGTTCATCTGGAAGGCTGGCGCTAGCAAATTATTCTAGGGCGTTTCGCCCCGATGGCCGTGTTTTCTGTTTCGCATATTTTGGGGACCTCACTTGGCTGAATATGTCGTCGAATTTGGCAGGGACGGCGGACGGGTCGAGCCGGATGGGCGGCTCGACGCACCGGCGTTTCATCGCAACCATCTGCCGATCTGGTCGGCGCTGGAACGGCATCTCACCGGGCTGACCGGCAACGTCGTCGAGCTCGGCAGCGGAACCGGCCAGCACGTGGTCCATTTCGCCCGCCACACGCCCGGCCTGGTCTGGTGGCCGAGCGACCTCAACCAGCGCCATCTCAGGAGCATCGAGGCCTGGCGCGTGTATTCGGGCCTCGCCAACATCCGCAGCCCCTTGCGGATCGACCTCACCGATCCCGACTGGTGCTCCGAGATGAAAAACGGGCAGGCGCCGACGAGCCTTGCGGCCGTGTTCTGCGCCAATGTCATCCACATCGCGCCCTGGGCCGTGGCCGAGGGCCTGTTCGCCGGCGCCGGCCGATATCTGCGCCCCGACGGCAAGCTGTTCCTCTACGGCCCCTTCAAGCGCGACGGCAAGCACACCGCGCTCAGCAATGCGGTGTTCGACACCTCCTTGCGTGAAGGCAATCCGGAATGGGGCGTGCGCGACATCGGCGACGTCGAGATGCTCGCGCGCGGCGCAGGTCTTCACCTCGTCGATTCCATCGACATGCCCGCGAACAATCTGACGCTGGTGTTTGCGCGGTAGGAGGTTGTTATGGCCGGGTCAAGCCCGGCCACGACGGCGCTAGCCTTCATCCCGCCACCCGATCTTCTCCTTCAAGAACCGGAAGCCGAGCACCTCGAAGCCGGCGCGTTCCTTGTTGTCCTTGCCGTAGCCGTGACCGCCGGCGGCCGGCTCGTAGAACCAGGCCTCATGGCCCATCGCCTGCAGCTTCGCCGCCATCTTGCGCGCGTGGCCGGGATGGACGCGGTCGTCGCGGCGTGTGGTGGCGATCAGGATCGGCGGATAGGACTGGCCGGCCTTCACATTGTGATAGGCCGAATAGGTCTTCAGCCACTCCCACTCTTCGGGCTTGTCGGGATCGCCATATTCCGCGATCCAGCTCGCGCCCGCGAGCAGCTTCGTGTAGCGGCGCATGTCGACCAGCGGGATGGTGCAGAACAGCGCGCCGAACCGCTCGGGATAGCGCACCAGCATGTTGGTGATGAGGATGCCGCCGTTCGAGCCGCCTTGGGCTGCGATGCGCTTGGGCTGCGTCACGCCGCGCCGGACGAGATCGGCCGCGACCGCGGCGAAATCGTCATGCGACAGCTTCTTGCCGGCAAGACGCCCCGCATCGTGCCAGCGCGTGCCGAACTCGCCGCCGCCGCGCAAGTTTGCCTGCACAACGGTGCCGCCGCGCTCCAGCCACAGCTTGCCGAGCGAGGAATTGTAGTACGGCTTCACCGCAAGCGCGAAGCCGCCATAGGCGCTCATATAGACCGGCGCATCGCCGCTCTCCTTTGCGGGGCCGGTCTGCACATAGGGAATGCGCTCGCCGTCGACGGAGATCGCCTCGTGCTGCGTCACCACGAGCCCGTCGGCGGTGAACGTCTTCGGCGCCTGCTTCAGCACGGTCGGACTTGCGACGCCGCGTTCGAGCAACAGCAGCGAGGGCGGGGTGAGCGGATCCTGCACATTGGCGAGCAGATCGCCGTTGCTCTCGCTAGGATGGCGATCAAGCGGCCAGACGTCGACGACGCCGATTTGCGGCAAGCCGGCAAGCGCCTCGCGGCTCCAGCCGGTGGCGGACGGCGTGCAGATCTCGAAGCGCGGCCTGAGCTCGTCGAGGATCGACAGCACCAGCCTGCCGGCGGCCCAGAAAAAGCCCTGGACGGCCCGGCGCGGCGCCGGCTCGAACAGCACGGCGAATTCGCGGCGGCCCGCCAGCAAGTCCGCAAGGCTAATGCCGAGCACGGTGTCCGCCTTGTACGTCTGTCCGGCGACGGACAAATCCGCGCGCGGCTTGATCGCGAGCCAGTCGCCATGCGCTTGCAGCTCGATGGCGGTGGGAAGGTCTATCTTCGCGACAGGGCCGCTCTGGTCTCCGATCGAGACACTGTAGTTGAAGAAGTCCAGCATGCGGCCGAACCAGATCGTGCGCTTTGGCGTCATGCGGTCGACATGGCCATACGCGGCCATGTCGCTCACGGAAGCTTCGAACAGCACGGAAGCTTGCTCGACCGATTGGCCGCGGCGCCATAGCCGGACGGTCCGCGCGTAGCCCGAGCTCGTTGCCATGCCCTCGCCATGGGCGCTCGACAGCAGCAGCGTGTCGCCATCGAGCCAGTCCGCGCCGCCCTTCGCCTCCGGCAGCGTAAAGCCGTCCGCCACGAAGCTCTTCGTATCCATGTCGAACTCGCGCAAGGTGACGGCGTCGCTGCCGCCGCGCGACAGGCTCAGGATCGCGCGTGGGCTTCCCGGCATCGTGGCGATCCCGCTCAGCAGCCAGTCCTCGCCCTCATGCGCGGCCAGCTTGTCGATATCGAGCATGATCTCCCACGCAGGGGAAGCTTTGCGAAATTGGTCCAGCGTGGTCTTCCGCCAGAGGCCGCGTGGGTTGACGGCATCCTTCCAGAGATTGTGCAGATCGTTGCCGCGCCGGGTGACATAGGGAATGTTGTCGGGCCGGTCGTAGATCGCCGCCAGCACGTCGCGGTCGTGCTCCCAGGCTTTGCCGCCGAACGCCTGCAGCGTCAGCTCGTTCTGCCGCTCGACGAAATCGAGCGCCTGCTTGCCCTCGATCTCCTCCAGCCACAGAAACGGATCGTCGTCGGGAGCTTGAAGCGTGGGCCGGTCGTCGACGGACATGAGCAAAACTCCGGGAAAATCGCGCCGGATCAGATTTGATCGAGCGCAAGCCGTCAAGGCCGCGGGCCGCTATCATTGCACTGATTGCGTCAGAGGCATGGCCTGCGCCCGTTTGCGCCGGTTGCCCGTCCATCCGCGCCCCTCCATAGTGCCGGGAATCAACAGAGCCCCTCGTGTGCCCTAGAAAGTCCCTTGGGGACGGAAAAGCCGATGCTTGACGTGACTTCGACCCATGAGATCGCCGACGACGTCCGCGCGCGCGCCAATGTGGTGCGCCTGGCCGCAGCCCAGGCGCTGACCGGTGCCAACTCGGCGGTGATCTTCGCCACCGGCTCGATCGTCGGGGCGACGCTCGCGCCCGACATGTCGCTCGCGACCGTGCCGCTGTCGATGTACGTGCTGGGGCTCGCAGCCGGCACGCTGCCGACCGGCGCGATCTCGCGCCGCTTCGGCCGCCGCGTCGCCTTCATCATCGGCACCGGCCTCGGCGCGCTCACCGGCCTCACCGGCTCGTTCGCGATCCTGCACAGCTCGTTCGTGCTGTTCTGCATCGCGACCTTCCTCGGCGGTCTTTACGGCTCCGTGGCGCAGTCCTATCGCTTCGCCGCCGCCGACGGCGCCAGCGCGGCCTACCGGCCCAAGGCGGTGTCCTGGGTGATGGCGGGCGGCGTGTTCGCCGGCGTGCTCGGTCCGCAGCTCGTGCAATGGACCATGGACGTCTGGCAGCCTTATCTGTTCGCCTTCAGCTTCCTGGTGCAGGCCGCGGTCGCGCTTATCGCAATGGGCATCGTCGCCGGCGTCGACATCCCGAAGCCCGCGCCGGCCGACCTGCATGGCGGCCGGCCGCTGCTCACCATCGTGACCCAGCCGCGTTTCGTCGCCGCGGCGCTGTGCGGCGTCATCTCCTATCCCATGATGAATCTGGTGATGACCTCGGCGCCGCTCGCCATGAAGATGTGCGGCCTGTCCGTGTCCGATTCCAATTTCGGCATTCAATGGCACATCGTGGCGATGTACGGGCCGAGCTTCTTCACGGGAACTCTGATCACCCGCCTCGGCGCGCCGAAGGTCGTGGCCGCCGGCCTGCTGCTGGAAGCCGGCGCCGCCGGCATCGGCCTCTCCGGCCTCACGGCGATGCATTTCTGGGCCACGCTGATCGTGCTCGGCGTGGGCTGGAATCTCTCCTTCGTCGGTGCTTCCGCGCTCGTGCTGGAGACGCACCGCCCGCAGGAGCGCAACAAGGTGCAGGCCTTCAACGACTTCCTGGTGTTCGGCATGATGGCGATCGGCTCGTTCTCTTCCGGGCAACTGCTCGCCAATTACGGTTGGTCGGCAGTGAATTTGGTGGTGTTCCCGCCGGTGATTCTCGGCCTCGTCGTGCTCTCGCTGGTCTCCTGGGCCCGCCGCCGCAAGTCGCGGCTGGATGCGGCGATGGGCGAGTTCCCGGACGCGGTGTAAATTGGCAGGAGGCTGTCAGCAACGTTGATAGTTCGATCGCTGTCGAAGTGATTTTCGAAAGCGGTGTCATTACATGATGCTCGTCATCAACAGGCTTATCAGGCCATCAACGTCCTCCAATTTTTGCCGTCATTCCGGGGCACCCGAAGGGTGAACCCGGAATCTCGAGATTTCGGGTTCGATGCTTCGCATCGCCCCGGAACGACGGTGAGGGAGCAACACATGCTCGACAACGCCCGACCGATTTCTGCCATCGACGAATCCTCCCTCCGCTACGAAGGCTGGCGCATCGTCGCGGTCTGCTTCCTGCTCGCGACCTTCGGCTGGGGGCTCGGCTTCTACGGCCAGAGCGTCTATGTCGCCGAGCTGCAGCGCGCGCGCGGCTGGCCGACCACGCTGATCTCCGCAGGCACCACGTTCTTCTACCTGTTCGGCGCGCTGCTCGTTGTTTTCGTCGGCGAAGCCGTGCGCACATACGGCCCGCGCCTCTGCCTGATATCAGGCACGCTGGCGATGGCAGCCGCCAGCGTTGCGATCGGCGCGGTGCGCGAGCCCTGGCAGCTCTATCTCGCCGACGCCGTGCTCGCCTTCGGCTGGGCCGGCACCAGCCTTGCCATGATCACCAACACCATCAGCCTGTGGTTCGACCGCAAGCGCGGCATGGCGATCAGCCTCGCGCTCAACGGCGCCAGCTTCGGCGGCATCGTCGGCGTGCCGCTGCTGGTGACCCTGATCGGCCACATCGGTTTTGCCAGCGCGATGTATGCCGCGGCCGGCGCCATGCTGGTGCTGCTCGTGCCGGTGATCCTGCTCGTCGTCGGCCGACCGCCCGAACGTCATCGCTGGCACGCGGCGGCGAAGGCGAAGCCGCAATCGTCGACCGAGATCCGCGCCTGGGCGCTGCGAGACGTCGGCTTCCTCACCGTGACCATTGCCTTTGCGCTGGTACTGTTCGCCCAGGTCGGCTTCATCGTGCACCTGATCTCGTTCCTCGATCCCGTGATCGGCCGCGAGCGCGCCGCCATCGCGGTTGCCGTGCTGACCGCCATGGCGGTGGTCGGCCGCGTGCTGTTCTCGCTGGTGATCGACCGCCTCAAC
>RXJC01000251.1 GCA_003963435.1 Bradyrhizobiaceae bacterium
CGCAGGCCCGCTTCGCGCTCGCCAACGTGCCGCGCGGCCTGTTCACCATCGATCCGGCGCAGGCGATGGGTCAGGCGGCGCAGGTCGAGACCGGTGCGTTCGAGCTCTCGCTGCGCGACAGCGGCGTGGTCGATCTCGTCGTCGCACAATTCGCGCGTATGCAGAATGTCAGCCGCGATGCCGCGCGCAGCGCCATCGTCGAGATGATCAGGGCACAGGGCGAGAAGATCGCCGGGTCCAGCGTCGATGCCGGGGGCGCGGTGGATGCGCTCGCCGGCTTCGTCGAGACGTCGGGGCAGACGCTGACCATCAAGCTGACGCCGCGCGCCAAGGTGCCGCTGATGCAATTGATGCAGCTCTCGCGAAGCGACCCCGAGAGCGCGCTGGCGCAGTTCAAGATCGAGGCGTCGACGGGGTTGTAGAAGACGAGCGCAGCTCTCTTCTCGTCATTGCGATGTGGAGAATGCGGACGCGACATCGGATGTAGGGTGGGCAAAGCGAAGCGTGCCCACCATGTCCCGATTCACAGAGATCGTGGGCACGGCGCTATGCGCCTTTGCCCACCCTACGGGACCGTCTCCGGGCAGGCCCCCGTCTCACTTCTGCGGCAGGTTCACCCGCACATGCAGCTCGCGAAGCTGTTTTGTGGTGGCTTCCGACGGCGCGCCCATCAGGAGGTCCATGGCCTGCTGGTTCATCGGGAACAGCGAGATCTCACGCAAGTTGGTGGTGCCACAGAGCAGCATCACGATGCGGTCGACGCCCGCGGCCATGCCGCCATGCGGCGGCGCGCCGTACTGGAAGGCGCGGTACATGCCGCCGAAACGGTCGACCACCTCCTGCTCGCCGTAGCCTGCGATCTCGAACGCCTTCACCATGGCTTCCGGCACGTGGTTGCGGATGCCGCCCGAGGCGATCTCGTAGCCGTTGCAGGTGATGTCGTACTGGAACGCCTTGATGGTCAGCGGATCCTGCGACTTCAGCGCCTCGAGACCGCCCTGCGGCATCGAGAACGGGTTGTGCGAGAAGTCGACCTTCTTGTCGTCCTCGTTGTACTCGTACATCGGGAAGTCGACGATCCAGGCGAGCTCGAACCGCTCCTTGTCGGTGAGGTTCAGTTCCTCGCCGACCTTGTTGCGGGCAAGCCCCGAAAACTTCCAGAACTTGTCGGGATCGCCGGCGACGAAGAAGGCGGCATCGCCTTCCTTGGTGCCGATCTGCGCGCGGATCGCGGCGGTGCGCTCCGGCCCGATGTTGTTCGCCAGGGGACCTGCGCCCTCGCCACCCTCACGCCACATGATGTAGCCGAGGCCGGGCTGGCCTTCACCTTGCGCCCACGAGTTCATGCGGTCGCAGAACGCGCGGCTGCCGCCGCCGGGTGCCGGGATCGCCCAAACCTGGTTCTTGGGGTCTTCGAGCATGCGCGCGAACACCTTGAAGCCGGAGCCGCGGAAGTGCTCGGAGACGTCCTGCATCTCGATGGGGTTGCGCAGGTCCGGCTTGTCGCTGCCGTATTTGCGCAAGGCTTCGGCGAACGGGATGCGTCGCCAGTTCTTGCTCACCGGCTTGCCCTTGGCGAACTCCTCGAACACGCCGGTGATGACGGGCTCCATCGCAGCGAACACGTCTTCCTGCGTGACAAAGCTCATCTCGACGTCGAGCTGGTAGAACTCGCCCGGCAGACGGTCGGCGCGCGGGTCCTCGTCGCGGAAGCACGGCGCGATCTGGAAGTAGCGGTCGAAGCCGGACATCATCAGCAGCTGCTTGTACTGCTGCGGCGCCTGCGGCAGCGCGTAGAACTTGCCGGGATGGATGCGCGAGGGCACCAGGAAGTCGCGCGCGCCCTCCGGCGACGACGCGGTCAGGATCGGCGTGTTGAACTCGAAGAAGCCCTGCCCCTCCATGCGCCGGCGCATCGACTTGATGATCTCGACGCGCGTCATGATGTTTTGGTGCAGCTTTTCGCGGCGCAGGTCGAGGAAGCGGTACTTCAGGCGGATGTCTTCGGGATATTCCTGGTCGCCGAACACCGGCAGCGGCAGGTCGCCCGCCGGGCCCAGCACCTCGATCTCGGTGACGTAGATCTCGATCTTGCCGGTCGGCAGATCGTCATTGTCGGTGCCTTCGGGGCGGCGGCGGGCCTTGCCGTCCATCCGCACCACGAATTCCGAGCGCAGCTTCTCGGCCAGCGAGAACGCCGGCGAGTCCGGATCGACCACGCACTGGGTCAGGCCGTAATGGTCGCGCAGGTCGATGAACAGCACGCCGCCATGGTCGCGAACGCGATGGACCCAGCCCGACAGGCGGACCGTCTCGCCGATGTTGCTCTCGCGGAGCGCGCCGCATGTATGTGACCGGTAGCGATGCATGGTCGTCCCAAAATCAATGTCTGAAGGATATCGAATCGAACCGCCCGTCAGGGCCGGTTCGAGATTGCGGCAGGGTTTACCCGACGAGGCCCGGGGCGGCAACCAAGGGAACGCCCTGTTTTGGGCCGGAAGCGCCCATTTTTGGCATATCAGGGGCCGAGCCTTTGCCATCGGGCGTTCCAGCCCTATCTTGAGGCCATGACGGTGCATTTCCCCTTCCAGAACTCCTATTCGGCGCTGCCGGACAGCTTCTTTGCCCGCGTCGCGCCGACCCCGGTTGCCGCCCCCCGGCTGATCAAGCTCAACCGGCCGCTGGCCGTGCAGCTCGGGCTCGATCCGGATCTGCTGGAGACCCCGGAAGGCGCGGCGATCCTGGCCGGCAAAACGGTTCCCGCCGGCGCCGACCCGATCGCCATGGCCTATGCCGGGCACCAGTTCGGCCATTTCGTGCCCCAACTCGGCGACGGCCGCGCCATCCTGCTCGGCGAGGTCATCGACAAGGATGGCGTCCGCCGCGACATCCAGCTCAAGGGAAGCGGCCCCACCCCGTTCTCCCGCCGTGGCGATGGCCGCGCGGCGCTCGGGCCGGTGCTGCGCGAATACATCGTCAGCGAAGCGATGTATGCGCTCGGCATTCCGACCACGCGCTCGCTCGCCGCCGTCGTCACCGGCGAACACGTGATCCGCGAGACCGCGCTACCCGGCGCGGTGCTGACGCGCGTGGCCTCCAGCCACATCCGCGTCGGCACCTTCCAGTTCTTCGCCGCGCGCGGCAACACCGATGCGATCCGCGCCCTCGCCGACCACGTCATCGCCAGGCATTACCCCGAGCTGCGCGACGCGGAGCGGCCCTATCATTCTCTGCTCGCCGCCGTGGTCGCGCGCCAGGCCGAGCTCATCGCGCGCTGGCTGCTGGTCGGCTTCATCCATGGCGTGATGAACACCGACAACTCGTCGATATCAGGCGAAACCATCGACTACGGCCCCTGCGCCTTCATGGACGCCTACAATCCTGCGCAGGTGTTTTCGTCGATCGACGAGATGGGCCGCTACGCCTATGCCAACCAGCCGCGCATCGCACTGTGGAATCTGACGCGCCTCGCCGAATGCCTGCTGCCGCTGTTCGCAGGTGAGCAGGAGAAGGCGGTCGCAGAGGCCCAGGACATTCTCGGCGCCTTCTCGGATCAGTTCAGCGCCGCCTATCAGGCCGGCCTGCGCAGGAAGGTCGGCCTGTTCACCGAGCGCGACGGCGACGAGGCGCTGATCCAGGACCTGCTCGATGCCATGGCCAGGAACCAGGCCGACTTCACCCTCACCTTCCGCAAGCTGGGCGATGCCGCGGCCGATGATGGCGCCGACGTGCGCGCCCAGTTCATGGAGCCCGCGGCCTTTGACGAATGGGCGGCGCGTTGGCGCGCACGCATTGCGCTGGAGCCGCAAGGGGCAGCCGAGCGGCAGGCCGCCATGCACGCGGTCAACCCGATGTTCATCCCGCGCAACCACCGCATCGAGGCTGTGATCCAGGCCGCGGTGAACGACGACGATTACGCCCCGTTCGAGGAACTGGTGAAGGTTCTGGCGAGGCCGTTCGAGGACCAGCCGGAGTATGCAGCCTACGCCGATCCTCCGCTGCCGGATCAGCGCGTGCTGCAGACGTTCTGCGGGACGTAAGGCGCAAACTCGGTGCGTAGGGTGGATTAGCCGAAGGCGTAATCCACCGATTCTCTCGACAAAGCAGGTAGTAAAGAGGTGGATTACGCTTCGCTAATCCACCCTACAGGCTATTGCTGCCGCAATCTTCATCCCCGCTCTCCGAACTCGCCGACGACCTTCGGGTCTCCGCCCCAATCCTCCGGAAGCAGTCCCGCACGGACATCGCGGTGAAACGATGAGTACGGCCAGTCGCTCACCTTCGAAACGTGCCCGTGCTTCACGGGGTTGTAGTAGCAATACTCAACGTGGCGCGCGTAGTCGGTCTCGTCCCGGATGAAATGCTCCCAGAACCGGCGTTGCCAGATGCCGCGCTCATTCCGGGCGGCCCGGACAGCGCTCAGCGGCTCATTCGCAGGGAGTGCCTTGGCAAAACGCGTCTTGATCAATCGCCAGCGCACCGAGAAATTGGAGTCACCGGGCCGAAGCTTCCAGATCGCGTGCAGATGATCCGGCAGAACCACAAACGCATCGATCTCGAACGGATGGCTCCGGCGCGTTGCGGCCACCGCATCGCGCAGGATTTCGATCTGGTCGGTCAAAAGAGCCTTCCTCCGATCGAGCAGATTCACGGTGAAGAACCAGCATCCTCCAGGAACGAATGCGCGGCGATAGTCGGACATGAGCCGTCAGTAGCACAACTGGAAGTTGGCTCACAGTGGTGGATTACGCTCCGCTAATCCACCCTACACAGTTCGCGTTGTGGACACGGGAACCGCTGTCATCAAACTGAAACACACGCGCTCTAACCGCCTGTCAGGGTCGTCTTGCCGGAGGCGTCCGTCCTCGAACCATCCTGACAAAGCGCGCGCATGCCCTTCAAGTTCATCCACCTCACCGACACGCATCTGGCGAATCCCGGCTCGACGCTCTACGGGCTCGACCCGCGCGCCCGGCTGGACGCGGCAGTCGCCGACATCAACCAGCACCAGTCCGATGCCGCCTTCGCGGTCGTGACCGGCGATCTCACCCATTGGGGCGAGGCGGACTCCTACGCCAACTTCGCCGACGCGATGGCCGCGCTGAAGATTCCCTACATCGCCATGGTGGGCAATCACGACAAGCGTGTGACCTGCCTCGACGCGCTGAAAGCCGCGCCGCGCGATGCCAACGGCTTCGTGCAGGGCACCCGCACCACCGAGCACGGCCTGTTCGTTTTCCTCGACACGCTGGACGAGACCAGCCACGCCGGCGAAATGTGCGCCAAGCGCTTTGACTGGCTTGCGAGCACGCTTGCGTCCGCGCCGGCAAGCCAAGAATTCGTCGTCTTCATGCATCATCCGCCCTTCCCGATCGGCGTCCACGCGATGGACGAGATCGGGCTGAAGCAGAGCGCTGAATTCGCCGAGATCATCGCGCCCTATCGCGCGCGCATCCGCCACCTCTTCTTCGGTCATGTGCACCGGCCGATCTTCGGCAGCTACGGCAAGATCCCGTTCTCGACGCTGCGCGGCACCAACCACCAGGTCTGGTTCGAGCTCAATGCCGACGCGCCGCACCTCGCGAGCCACGAGCCACCGGCCTATGGCGTGGTGCTGATCGACGACGACAATCTCGTCGTGCACAGCCACGACTTCCTCGACGACAGTCTGCGCTTCCCCTTCGAGCCGCCGGCGGGAGTGGACGGCCGCGACTATGCCCTCAAGTTTCCGGCGCGGTGAGATGAGCCTCGCTGAACCCGCGGCTCTCCCGGTCGCGACCACGGCGGCGCCGCGCCTCGAAGTCATCCGGCGCTTCACGACCCGCTTCAAGGCATCGCTGCCCGCCTATCTGCTGCTGCTGCCCTCGCTCGTCTTCCTGGCGCTGTTCACCTATGGCGCGATGGGCCGTGTCGTCCTCGACGCGCTCTATCAGCGCGCCACCCCCAAGGCGCCGCTCCGCTTCGTCGGTCTCGACAATGTCAGCGCGGTGCTGGCCGACCCCGCCTTCACCGGCGCGGTCGTCAACAACCTCATCTATGCCGTCGGCACCGCGGTCCCCAGCATCGCCCTGGCGCTGCTGTTCGCCCTGGCGCTGGCGCGCACCCACGCCGTCAGCAGCGCGCTGCGCGCGGCACTGTTCCTGCCGGTGCTGATCCCGATGGTCGCGGCCTCCGCGCTGTTCATGTTCATCTTCCTGCCCAATGTCGGCCTGCTCGACTTCTACATCGGTCGCCTGCTTCCGGTGCTGCCGAACTGGCTTGGCGACCCCGACGTCGCGCTTTACGCGATCATGGTCATCACGATCTGGAAGAACGCCGGCTATTACATGCTGTTCTTCCTCGCCGGCCTCCAGGCCGTGCCCGAGGACGTGATGGAGGCGGCGCATCTCGACGGCGCGGGGCCTTACATGCGCCTGCGCCACATCATCCTGCCGGAGCTGAAGCCCACCTTCCTGTTCGTGATCGTCATCGCCACCCTCAACGCGGTGACGCAGGTCGACCACGTCTTCGTCATGACCCAGGGCGGCCCGTCGAATTCGACCAACCTCGTGCTGTTCTACATCTACCAGCAGGCGGTGGAGCATTACGACGTCGGCAAGGCCTCGGCCGCGACGCTGCTGACGCTCGCCGCGCTGATGAGCCTCACCGCGCTGTCGTTCCGCACCATGGCGAACCGCGATGGCGGGCCATGAAGCTGATCGACAGGCTCTATAAGGACGCCCCGCTCGCCACCCGCAATGAGATCACGCCGAAGCTCGGCTTTCTGCTGACCTTGCTGCTCGCGATCGTCTGGCTCATCCCGTTCCTGTGGATGGTCGTGGCGACGCTGCGCCCGGCCTCCGACGGCATCAACGCCATGGCGGAGCTGATGCCGAGCCTGACGCCGACGCTCGACAACGTCAAAGACGCCTGGGAGATCGGCGATTTCCCGCGCTACACGCTCAACACCACGATCATCTGCGCCGGCATCCTGCTGGTGCAGTTCGTCACCATCACGCTGGCGGGCTTTGCCTTCGCGCGCCTGAATTTCGTCGGCAAGACGCCGATCTTCTATCTGTTCCTGATGCAGCTGATGCTGGTGCCGGTGCTGCTGATCGTGCCGAACCTGTCGCTGGTGGCGCAGCTCGGCCTCTACGACACGCTCACCGGCGTGATGATGCCGTTCTTCGCCTCCGCCTTCGGCACCTTCCTGATGCGCCAGGCGTTCGAAGCGATTCCGACCGAGCTGGAAGACGCCGCCCTGATCGACGGCGCGAGCCTGCTCCAGCGCATCCGCCACATCTACGTGCCGCTGTCGATGCCGAGCTTCTCGGCCTTCGCCATCATCTCCGTCACCAGCCACTGGAACGACTTCCTGTGGCCGCTGATGGTGATCAATTCGCCGGACAAGCGGCCGCTCACGGTCGGCCTGTCCGTCTTCACCAAGACCGCCGAAGGCACGCAGGCCTGGGGCACCATCGCCGCCGGCACGCTGATGGTGATCGCACCGCTGCTCGTCACCTTCCTGATTTTCCAGAAGCGCTTCATCAGCTCTTTCGTCACCTCAGGCATCAAATAGGAGATTTTCGATGCTGTTCTCCCGCAGGCTCAT
This sequence comes from Bradyrhizobiaceae bacterium, assembly GCA_003963435.1. Classification (GTDB taxonomy): domain Bacteria; phylum Pseudomonadota; class Alphaproteobacteria; order Rhizobiales; family Xanthobacteraceae; genus Bradyrhizobium. The sequence goes on from RXJC01000251.1 coordinate 7,592, forward strand.
GCTCGGCCTTGCTATGGCAGGTACTCTAGCAAGCGCACTCGCCTTCCCGGCCCTCGCCGGCGAAGGCCCGACCGAGATCGATTTGTTCTTCCCCGTCCCCGTCGACGGCAAGCTCGCCCGCGACATGGGCACCTTGATCAAGGAATTCAACGAAGGTCACCCCGACATCAAGGCGACCGCCGTCTACACCGGCTCCTATGACGACACGCTGATCAAGACGCGCGCCGCGATCAAGGCCGGCAAGCCGCCGTCGGCCGTGATCATGTCCGCCAATTTCCTGCTCGACATGCAGATCGAGAACGAGCTCACCAATCTCGATGCGCTGATCAAGGCCGACGGCACCACCAAGGAGCAATTCCTCGGTCAGTTCTTCCCGGCCCTGCAAGGCAACGCGGTGATCAACCGCTCGGTCTACGGCGTGCCGTTCCACAATTCGACGCCGCTGCTCTACATCAACGCCGACAAGGCCAAGGAAGCCGGCCTCGACCCGAACAAGCCGCCGCAGACCTGGGCCGAGCTCACCGACTGGGCCAAGAAGCTCACCAAGCGCGACGGCGACAAGGTCACGCAATGGGGCATCGCGATCCCCTGCGCCTACGACTATTGCGGCTGGATGATGGAAACGCTCACCATGAGCAATGGCGGGCGCTACTACAACGAGGAGTTCGGCGGCGAGGTCTATTACGACACCCCCTCGATGCTCGGCGCGCTCTCGTGGTGGAACGACCTCATCTATAAGCACAAGGTGCATGCGCCCGGCGCGACGCCCGGCCCTGCGGTCAGCACGTCCTTCATCTCCGGCAACGCCGCGATGATGATGCTGTCGACGGGCTCGCTCACCTATGTGCGCGACAACGCCAAGTTCGCCTACAAGGTCGCCTTCATCCCGCGCAACGTCCGCAACGCCGTGCCGATCGGCGGCGCCTCGCTGATCATTCCGGCCGGTCTCGACGCCGACAAGCAGAAGGCGGCGTGGACGCTGATCAAGTGGATGACCTCGCCCGAGAAGAGCGGCTGGTGGAGCCGTGCCACCGGCTATTTCGCGCCCAACATGGCCGCCTACAAGACGCCTGAGATGGTCGACTTCCTCAACAAGAACCCGGACGCCAAGACCGCCGTCGAGCAGCTCGACGTCGCCAAGCCCTGGTTCGCTACCTACAAGACCGTCCCGGTCCGCAAGAACCTCGAGGACGAGGTGATGCTGGTCCTCAACGGCAAGAAGCAGCCGAAGGAAGCCCTCGTGGCGGCGCAAAAGGCCGCGGATGAGACGCTGAAGCCGTACAACGCCGAGACGTCGCTGAAGCTGCCGTAAACCTACGCCCTCGTCATGCCCGGGCTTGTCCCGGGCATCCACGCGCTTGCGCGCGCGAAAAGAACGTGGATGGCCGGGACAAGCCCGGCCATGACGACGAGCGGAATGGAGCTGTTAACCCCCCGTCCACCATGCGGCCGTGCCTGGCGCCGGTAACCATTGCAATTAACAGACCCTCAACGGACCCCCGACAAATCTATCAATGTTTCTGGAGGTTTCGCCGTGGATCTGTTGGTTTTCGAGTTCCTGGGACTGGCCCTGGTTGCCATGTGCGTGGTCGTGGTGGCGCTGCCCTGCGCCCGCAAATCCTCGCACCGGGTCCGCTACGAATAGAAATTTCGTCGGAAAAAGCGATTCCGGCGCCAATGCAAGGCTCGAATTCGCATCGAGCCCCTTGACATCACAGCACTTTCGGCAGAACGGCTGATGTCAAGTGTCATGGGCCGTTCATGGATTTAATTACCACCACCGCTGACCTCGCGGCTGCCTGCAGCCGGCTGGCCAAGCACCCCGTCATCACCGTCGATACCGAGTTCCTGCGCGAGACCACCTACTACCCGCTGCTGTGCGTGGTGCAGATGGCCAGCCCCGAGGAAGCGATCGTCATCGATACCCTGGCCGCAGGGATCGACCTCAAGCCGTTCTTCGAGCTGATGGCCAACGAGAGCGTGCTGAAGGTGTTTCACGCCGCCCGCCAGGACATCGAGATCATCTGGCACCAGGCCAACATCATCCCGCACCCGGTGTTCGACACCCAGGTCGCCGCGATGGTGCTCGGTTACGGCGACAGTATCGCCTACGACGCCCTGGTCGAGAAGGTCACCGGCCACCGCCCGGACAAGACCCACCGCTTCACCGACTGGTCGCGCCGGCCGCTGACCAAGGAGCAGATGCATTACGCGGTGTCCGACGTCACGCATTTGCGTGACGTGTTCGCCGCGCTCGATGCCGACCTCAAGAAACGCCGCCGCAGCGAATGGGTCTCCATCGAGATGGAGATCTTGACCTCGCCGAAGACCTACGACTTCCACCCCGAGCGTGCCTGGGAGCGGCTGAAGACGCGGGTGCGCAAGCCGAAAGACCTCGCCGTCCTGATGGAGATCGCGGCCTGGCGCGAGCAGGAGGCGCAGAGCCGCGACGTGCCGCGCGGCCGCGTGCTGCGCGACGAGGCCGTCACGGACATCGCCACCCATGCGCCGACCACGCTGGAAAAGCTCGCCAATCTGCGCTCGGTGCCGAAGGGGTTCGAGAAGTCCAAATGGGGCGCGGACATCGTCGCCGCGGTCGAGCGCGGGCTCAAGCGCGATTTTGCGACGCTGCCGAAGCTGGAGAAGCCGCGCAACAACAATAACGGCGCAGCCATCGTCGAGCTGCTCAAGGTGCTGCTGCGCATGACCGCCGAGCGTCACGCGGTCGCCAGCAAGGTGATCGCCACCGTCGACGATCTCGAAGAGATCGCAGCCGACGACGAAGCGGACGTGCCCGCCTTGCACGGCTGGCGCCGCGAGCTGTTCGGCGATGCCGCGCTGAAGCTGAAGCACGGCGAGCTGGCGCTGGCGATCGAGAAAGGCCGCGTGATCGGGGTGCAGCGGACTTAGGCGGCCGCTCCGCTCCCTCCCCCGTCATTGCGAGCGCAGCGAAGCAATCCAGAGTCTTTCTGCGGAAGCAGTCTGGATTGCTTCGTCGCAAGGGCTCCTCGCAATGACGAGGAGAGAGCGAGATCCTACGCCGGCGTCAGCTTGGCCACTTCCGCCTTCATGTCATCCAGCACGCCCGCGATCGCGGCGACCAGGTCGTCGATGTGGGACTTGTTGACGATCAGCGGCGGGCAGATGGCGATGGCGTCCAGCATGTTGCGCGAGAT
>RXJC01000553.1 GCA_003963435.1 Bradyrhizobiaceae bacterium
TCACGGGATCGACGATGCCGGCCTCCACGAGGTCGACATAGACCTTTCGAGCGGCATCGAAACCGAAATTGCCCTGGCTTTCCAGCATCCGCGCCACGACGACACCGCCGTCCGTCGCGGAGTTCTCGGCGATCTGCCGTGCCGGTGCTTCGAGCGCACGTTTCAAGATCTGCACGCCGGTTCGCTCGTCGCCCTCACAGACGGCCTCTTCCCTGGCCACCGCAGCGACGGTCCGAAGCAGGGCCAGGCCGCCTCCGGGGACGATTCCCTCCGCGACCGCGGCTTTGGTCGAACTGATCGCGTCGTCCAAGGCCTCCTTCTTCGCCTTCATCTCGGCTTCGGTCGGCGCTCCGACCCGGATCACGGCGACGCCGCCCGACAGCTTGGCGAGGCGCTCTTCCAGTTTCTCGCGGTCGTAGTCGCTGGTCGTCTTCTCCATTTCGACACGGATCTGCGCGAGCCGCGCGTCGATCCTGGTACGGTCCCCGCCACTGCCGATCAACGTGGTGTTCTCCCTGTCGGCGACCACCCGAGCGGCGCGGCCGAGCTGTTGCAGGGTGGCGTTTTCCAGTTTCAGGCCGATCTCCTCCGAGATCACCTGGGCGCCGGTGAGGATGGCGATGTCTTCCAGCATGGCCTTGCGCCGGTCGCCGAACCCGGGTGCCTTGACGGCACAGGCCTTGAGGACGCCGCGCAGTTGATTGACGATGAGGGTTGCAAGCGCTTCGCCCTCGATGTCCTCGGCGATGATCAGAAGCGGACGGCCGCTCTTGGCGACCTGTTCCAGCAGCGGCACCAGATCGCGCAACGCGCCGATCTTGTGGTCGCATAACAGGACGTAAGGATCCTCCAGGGTCGATTCCATGCGATCCGCGTCCGTGACGAAATAGGGGGATAGAAAGCCGCGATCGAACTTCATCCCTTCGACGACATCCAGAAGCGTCTCAGTTGTCTTGGACTCCTCGACGGAAATCACGCCATCGCCTCCGACCTTCTCGATTGCGTCGGCGACCAGCTCGCCGATGGACAGGTCGTTATGTGCCGAGATCGTGGCGACTTGAGCCTTCTCCGCTCTTGTCTTCACGGGCTTTGCCATGGCGTGCAGCGCGGCGATGGCGGCCTGGGTTCCCCGGTCGAGGCCGCGTTTGAGGTCGATGGCGCTGGCGCCTGCGACGACGTTGCGGACGCCGTCCGCAAGGATGGCGTGGGCGAGGATGGTTGACGTGCTGGTACCGTCGCCGACGACGTCGCCGGTCTTCTCAGCCGCTTGCCGCAGAACCTGAGCACCCAGGTTTTCTTCCGCGTCCTTGAGATCGAATTCCTTGGCAATGGTCACGCCGTCGTTGCAGACGATTGGAGCGCCCCAGGCCTTTTGAATCAAGACGGATTTCGATTTCGGGCCGAGCGTGACCCGAACGGCATCCGCAAGCAGGGAAGCCCCGCGCAAGACTTTTTCGCGGGCCGCGGAGTGAAACAGGACCTGTTTGTGCGCCATCTGATTGCCTCAAACTGCTGTCGTTTCCATCGCGAGCCGCTAGTCTCGTATGGTCACGCGCAGGTTGAGTTGATCTTGGTCAAAGCCGGCGAGGGGCTTCCTGTCGGGCGACCAGCCAACAACGCAGCGTTCGCTTCGATCGACGAGGACGCGATCGGGAGAATTGCCGCATGGCAAGCACTGCATGAAGTTCGCGCAGAGCGGGGATCAACGCTTCCCGCTTGGCGCAAATATCTGATTGGCAGGGGGCTGGTTTTCGGTCGGGATGCCGATAGCGATGAAGCCGCGCTGCATCGAGGCATGACAAGCGTTGCAGCCCTCGGTCAGGGTGTGCATGGAGGCAGCAAACTTGCGGCTGTCGCCTGCCGTAATGGCATCAGCGACCGACAATAAGGGGTCTTTCATCGTGGTGACGTTGCTGACCGGGATACCCGGGTAGAATATGGCTGCTGCAGCCAGGCTGTCCGTCAATTGGCGCAGCTCGAAATTGGCCAGGTCCCAGTTCTTCGACTTGCCCGCATACCAGAGCTTGAGGTGCTGAAGCTGCGCGGCACTCATGGTTTCAACCAGACGCGGCGCATATTTCGCGTTCGGGGACGGCGGAAAGTCGGACTGTGCAATTGCGATCGTGGTCGTCGCGGCGGCTGAAACCGCCAGGATCGCAAACTGTTTCAGAAGCTTCATTGGATCAATCTCCTCGATGATGGAAAAACCTATCAGGAGGCCAGACCTAACCATTGCGCTGTATCAAGCCGGTGCCCGGCGTCGATCGGCCGCCGTGGCCTCGTTTTGCGGCAGCTCAATCCCCGGTGTCGAGTTGCGCCTACCTTGACGTTCCTTTCAACGGGAGGCGTCGATGTTGACCGAGACGAGATTGGATACCATGAGCGCAATCCGTGGCCGTCGCGCGATCCGCAGCTTCACGCCGGAAAGGCTCGGAAGAGAGGTCGTCGAGGAATTGATCGGCGCCGCGATACAGGCGCCGACTGCGCTCCACCGTGAGCCCTGGGCCTTTGCGGTGATCCAGGACAAGGAGCGCCTGCGGCAATATTCCGACCGGGCCAAGGCGTTGATGCTGGAGCAGCAGCGGACGACTTCGTTCTTTCAGGAGGAAGAGCCGCGCGCGCTGGCAGTCCTATCCGATCCTGCGTTCAATATATTCTACGACGCCGGCACTCTTGTCGTGATCGGATGCAAGGCACGCGGCCCGTTTGTGGATGCCGATTGCTGGCTCGCGGCCGAGAACCTGATGTTGGCGGCCACGGCCAGGGGGCTCGGAACCTGCTGCATCGGATTTGCGGTGGGCATTCTCAACACACCGGAAGTGAAACGCGAACTGGGCATTCCGGATGCCGGGGCGGCCGTCGCTCCCATCATTGTCGGCGTGCCGAGGGGCCCAATTCCGGCCGGCGCGCGAAAGCCGCCGCTGATCCTGTCGTGGATTTCATAGGGTCTTAGCTGCGCGAGGAAACGTCGCCCGGCGCGCGCATGCCGAGGAACTCTCGCGCATGATCGGAACTTGAATCGGCGGGCCAGAGTCGCCGCCGATTGCTGGCCTGCACGGCCCGCCTCCAAGCCCCCATGCCCCCCAGGGTGGGCCGTGCTTCACGAGAGGAGACGCAATTGTCCGACCCGACCGAGCAAGAGATCAGAGAACGCGCGCACCGCCTGTGGGAGCAGGCCGGCAGGCCTGAAGGCCGCGAGGACGAGTTTTGGCGCGCCGCCGAGCAGGAGCTGCGCAACGAGGACAAGTCGAACACGCTGCGTACGCCAGACACGCTGTGACCGACAAGGCCTGCCCATTCTGCCTGGGGGAAGGATGGGTCTGCGAAAACCATCCGCTGCGGGCCTGGAGCGGGAAGCCAGGCGGCTGCCGCTGCGGCGAGGGCAGGGCCCTGCACCTGCAACACCAGCGAAGACCCGGACATCAGGGTGCTGATCGTCGAGGCCGACACCACGTGGCACTAGCGCGTCGGCCCGATCTGCCGTTTTGCTTCGCGTGCCGTTGCCGAGGGAACAGACCATGCCGGTAGGGAATTCAGTGTCTGAACAAGACGGGCTCTGACGACAATCCCTTCCCACGGCAGTGTCGGCGTTGGATGAGCAGAAGAAGATAGAGCACCAGATCGAGCTCGCCACGCGAGCGGCCGCGCTCGTCAAGGACGAAACCACCGGCCATCGCTTCCGAAGCTTTGCCGAGGAGCTGAAACGAAAGCTGCTGCGCTTGATGCGGCGCGGTCAGGTGCGCGCACGCGCCTACGAGCTGTGGGAGCAGGCGGGACGGCCTGCGGGGCGCGAGCTGGAGTTCTGGCTCGAAGCGGAGCGGCTGCTCGAGGAAAAGCGCGAGGAGCGTCAGTCCTCCGATGCGTCCACGAAAGGATAGCTGCGGGACCTTGCAAGAGGTCGCCATGCCCGGGCTTGTCCAGGCCATCCACGTGCTAAGTGCTGCGCTGCAAAGAAGAAAGCCGCCGGGCTCTTCGCCCTGGCGGCCTCGACAAGTCCCTAGCTGTTGATTGACTCCGCAGCCTCACGCGTACCGCCGTTACCTTGTTTGCGGCCATGCCCGGTCCATTATAGGGAGGACGTGCGATTCTGCTGTGATCTGAAGCACACAGTGGAAGAACGATGGGCAGGGGCTTCGATCATCCCACCGTGCCGCCTTAAGCCAGTTCGCCCATCACAAGCTGCACGCGGCCGAGGCCAACCGACCAGTCGGCAAAAGGCTTGACCCGCACGATCTCAAATACGTAAAGCCGCACATCGACGAACGACAATAAGCTTTTATTGTGCAGGAAGTGTCGTTCCGGCCAGCCTGGTTCGAAAGGGTGCCGTCCATGGATTGGGAGCGGGTGAGGATATTTTTGGAGGTCGCGCGCGCCGGGCAGATCCTCAAGGCGTCGAGGAATTTGCGCCTGAACCACACCACGGTGGCGCGTCAGGTGACCGCGCTGGAGAAGAGCCTGAAGGCCAAGCTGCTCGAGCGGCACACCGCCGGCTGCACGCTGACCGCCGCGGGCGAGGCGCTGCTCCAGGCGGCCGAGCGCGCCGAAAGCGAGTTTCTCAAAGTCGGCGCCAGCATCGGCGGCAGCGCGGACACCGTCAGCGGCACGGTGCGCGTCGGGGCGCCCGATGGCCTTGGCAATTTCTTCCTCGCCGAGCATCTCGGCGCTCTGGCCGCGCGCCATCCGGGACTGGTCATCCAGCTCGTGCCGCTTCCGCGCACCTTCTCGCTCTCGCGCCGCGAGGCGGACATCGCCATCACGCTGGACCGGCCGAAGCAGGGCCGGCTCATCCTGTCCAAGCTCACCGACTACAGCCTCAGCGTCTACGCCTCGCAGGCCTATCTGGAGCGCGAGGGCCCGATCGAGGCGCAGGCCGACCTCGCCGGCCGCCTGTTCGTCACCCACATCGAGGACTTCGCCTACAGCCGCGCCCTCGACTACGCCGCCGCCCTCGGCCGCCTGATGTCCCGCCGCTACGAATGCGGCAGCATCGTCGCGCAGATCGAGGCGGTCCGCGCCGGCCACGGCATCGGCATCCTGCACGACTACGCCGCAAGCCGTTACCCCGAGCTCCGCCGCCTGCTGCCCGAGATACGCTTCGTGCGGAGCTACTGGCTGACCTCACATCCCGACACCCACGGCACGCGGCGAGTGCAGGAAGTGCACAGGTTCATCGCATCGTCGGTGAAGGCGGCAAGGGGGGCGTTCGAGGCGGAATGAGGGCGACGAGTGGATTGACCGCTGTTGCTTCGGAGTGTCTGCGGGCACCAGCTCGGCCGCATGATCTGCCCGTCGGGCAAAACACCCAAACCCCGTCAAGTCCCTGCCGCGAAAATATTCCACTTTACCGAAATTCGGTTTTAGCGTATGTGTCGCCCATCCCGGCTCACCAAGAGGGGCGATCTCGAGGTCGTCTTGATCGCGAGCCGGGCTTGCGGTGGACGCGGCAGCGTCGG
>RXJC01000378.1 GCA_003963435.1 Bradyrhizobiaceae bacterium
TTCGCAGACCGCGGGTATCGTCGTTCGTTCTTCTGGAGGCTATTGCTTCTTCGCCTCGTCCCACCGATTCAACCGTCTCGAAGGCCAGCTCTTCCGCAACGCCCGCGAAGCCGAGCGTGCCGCGCGCAAGCTGTTGAACGGGGATGTGAAGGAGGCGGCGTAAAGGCTGGCCGCTCGTCATTTTGACGCGGAAAGCGTGGTCGGAAATTTTTGCAGCCCTTCATGCCAGCTGCCTTTCCTTCTCCCCTTGTGGGAGAAGGTGGCGCGAAGCGCCGGATGAGGGGTTGTTTCAGCAAGCTCAAATCGTGAGAGGTCGACTCGTTGATGGAGACCCCTCACCCGTCTCGCCGCTGCGCGGCGAGCCACCCTCTCCCACAGGGGGAGAGGGCAGGTGTCGCATCACAGCTTCGTCGCAGCGCGCGACAGCAGCTTCCACTCGTCGCCCTGCTTCTGCCAGTTCATCAGGATGTGAAGATTGGTCGGCACTTTCTTCCCATCGGCCGCCATCTCCTGTTCCGCCACCCAATGGAAACGCACGATTGCGGCGGGGCCGACGACCTTGATGGTGGGGTCCTTGTACTCGATCGATAGGAATTTCGACTTGCCATCGGTGGCGTTGGTGACGAAGGTCGTCTTGTCCTCGACCTTGCCGCTCGAATGGCTGTAGCTCAGATCGTCCCAGCACAGCGCGCCGAGCGCTTTCGGATCGGCCGCGATCTGGGCGAGGCGGAAGGCCTCGACCTTCTTCGCCACGGCTTCCTCGTCTGCCGAAGCGGCCAGCGCCGGTGTCGAGAGGGCGAGCGCGGAGATGGCGAGAGTCGAAAGAGCCAAGTCGCGTCGGTTGATCATCGTTTCCTCCTTCTTGATCTTGCGAGGAGTGTTGCAGCGGCGCCCGACTTTGTTGAGTGGCGCATTGTCGTCATGTGGATGCGTCATTGCGCGATCGAAGCCGTATTGATACGTCTCGCGCATCGATGCGTTGCGCATTTTGGAAAGTACGGAAATGATCGAGGCCAGGCACGATGCGACGGGCAGGGCGTTGCTGTTCGACATCGACGGCACGCTTGCCGACACCGACCCGCTGCACTTGAAGGCTTTCAACCAGGTGCTTGGTCCGCACGGTCATGTCTTCGACCACGCGCGCTTCTCCAGGGAGCTGCAAGGCTTCGCCAATGTCGCGATCGGCGAACGCTTTTTGTCCCACGAGGCGCCGGACCGGCGCGCGCTGATCCTCGATGAGAAGGAGGAGGTCTTTCGTACGCTCGTGGCCGGCCAGATCGCGCCGCTGCCGGGTCTGATGGCGCTGCTCGACCGGGCGGACGCTGCCGGCATTCCCATGGTGGCCGTAACCAACGCGCCGCGCCTCAATGCCGAGCTGCTCCTGTCGGGCCTCGGCATCACGCATCGTTTCAAGGCGCTCGTGATCGGCGCCGAGCTGCCGCACGGCAAGCCGCATCCGTTGCCCTATCAGGAAGGACTGCGTTTCGTCGGCGCGAGGGCGGAGGCCTCGATCGCCTTCGAGGACTCCCGCACCGGCGTGCAATCGGCCGCGGCGGCCGGCATTCCGACCATCGGCGTCCGAACCAGTCTCAGCCATGCCGACCTCGTTGCGGCCGGCGCGGTCGCTTCCGCCAGCGCCTTCGACGATCCGGCCCTGCTGGCGCGTCTCGCAAGCGTCATGGAATGGTGAGAGCCTTCATCCGCTAACCGTGATCGGCGTGCGGATTGACCGCAACCGTGAACCGCCGCACCATGCAGCATTCTGATTTGAGGCCGTTGACGTGACCGGACTGACCCATCGCCAAGCCGAAATCCTCAACATCGCGCGCGCCTCAGGCCGTGTCATGGTCGAGGAGCTTGCCCGCCGGTTCGAGGTGTCGGCCCAGACCATCCGCAAGGATCTCAACGATCTCTGTGAGCGGAGATCGCTGACCCGCATCCATGGCGGCGCCATCATCGCTTCCGGCGTCGAAAACCTCGCCTACGAGGCGCGCCGCTTCGTCGCCGCCGACGAGAAGAAGGCGATCGGGGCTGCCGCCGCCTCGCTGATCCCGAATGGCTGCTCGCTCTTCATCAATATCGGCACCACGACGGAGGAGGTCGCGAGCGCGCTGACCTCGCACGAGGACCTGCTCGTCATCACCAACAATCTCAACGTCGCCATGCTGCTCTACCGCCATCCCCGCATCGAGGTGGTGGTGGCCGGCGGCACGGTGCGGCGCGCCGACGGCGCCGTGGTCGGCTCGACCGCAACGCAGCTGATCGGCCAGTTCAAGGTCGACTATGCCATCATCGGCGCGTCCGCGATCGATGAAGAGGGCGCTTTGCTCGATTTCGACTATCGCGAGGTGCAGGTCGCGCAGGCCATCATCGCCAATGCCCGCACCGTCATGCTCGTCGCCGATTCCACCAAGCTGCGCCGCAGCGCGCCGGTGCGCATTGCCCACATCACCCAGATCCAGACCTTCGTCACCGACCAGGAGCTGCCGGAGCGCCTCGCCACGATCTGCCACAGCAAGGGTATCGAAGTGGTCGAGGCGCTGCCGAAGGGGGCGGAGATCGACGATGCGCCGGCCGAGGTACAGGATGCGGCGCCGGAAGCCGCGCCGGTGGTAAGGCTGAGATAGCGCCTAGGCGTCGCCCCAGGGATTGTGCAGCGGGATACCGAAGGCCGCAAAATCCTTCACGTTGCGCGTGACGAGCGTGAGGTTGCTGGCGAGGGCGCTGGCCGCAAAGAAGCCGTCCATCACGGACAGCGCAACACCAGTGCGGCGGCTCTGCGCCATCAGGTCGCCCCATCGTTCAGCCACCGCCTGGTTGATCGGCAGGATGCGTCCGGCAAATCGCGCTGGCAGATCATGGGCGAGCCAAGCTGCCAAGGCCGCGCGCCGCCGGCCGTCGTCCAGCAGGGCAATGCCGCGACGAAGCTCGGCAATCGAGGCGACGCTGATGAATGCGCGGTCCTCATCGATTGTATCGAGCCACGCCAGGACTTTCGGGGAAGGCGCCGGCCGCCGAACTTCTGACAGCACATCGGTATCGAGGAGCAGGTTCACGGCATCTCGTCGCGCGGTTCATCCCGCGTGCGTTCAAGCTCGAGCTCAGCGCCGCGCAGCGGTGAGGCCAGCAGGAATTCGGCCAGCGTGCCTTTTCGTGCGGTCTTCCGTGCCCATTCCTCGGCGGACACAACGACCGCATTTGGCTTGCCGTGCCGGGTGATGATCTGGGGGCCGGCTTGAGCGCGATCGACCACCTCGGATAGCCGTGCCTTGGCGTTGGCGAGTGTCCACGTGTCATCGGTCGGAAGCATATCGGGAGCAGTGTTTCGGTGGGCCATGCGCGAAGTAACCAATATGACTATTAAGACTATAATTCTATGATGCAGGCCGATCAAGTGCGGCCTTGCCTGCGGAATTGCCGTCGAAACTGCCCATTTGCGCGGCCGATTGCCCCCAAAAATGTTCCTCTTTCGCTTTCCTTCGCCTCTCTTTCATCTTGCTTTCGTTTTTCGGTGTGATCTAATCAAAAACGAAAGTAGCCGCTCGAAGGAACGGGCGGCGTTCGGGGGATGCGTCTGTTGGAGCGTATTTTCGACCTCGCCATCATCGGAGGCGGTGTGAACGGTTGCGGCATCGCGCGTGACGCGGTGGGTCGCGGCAATACCGTTTTCCTGTGCGAAATGAACGATCTGGCGAGTGGGACGTCGTCCTGGTCGACCAAGCTGGTGCATGGCGGCCTGCGCTATCTCGAATATTACGAGTTTCGGCTGGTCCGCGAGGCGCTGATCGAGCGCGAGATTCTCTGGGGCATCGCACCCCACATCATCCGCCCCCTCCGTTTCGTTCTGCCGCATCATGCCGGACTGCGGCCCGCCTGGCTGCTGCGGCTCGGCCTCTTCCTCTACGATCACATCGGCGGCCGGCATCTGCTGCCCGCGACCCGCTCTGTCGATCTGGGGCGCGACGAGGTCGGCAAGCCGCTGATCCCGAATCGCTACAGCCGCGCCTTCGAATATTCGGATTGCTTCGTCGATGACGCCCGCCTCGTCGTGCTCAACGCACGCGATGCTGCCGACAAGGGTGCCGAGATCCGTACCCGCACCCGCGCCACCGAGATACGCCAGGCCGATGGCCTCTGGACCGTCGGCATGGTCAACACGCTGACCGGCGAGCAATCGCGGATCCAGGCAAAGGCGCTGGTCAATGCCGGCGGCCCCTGGGTCGAAGACGTGCTCGGCCGCGGCGCCGGCGTCAACGCGAAGGCCAAGGTGCGGCTGGTGCAGGGCTCGCACATCGTGGTCAGGAAGCTCTATGACCACGACCGCGCCTACATGTTCCAGAATGCCGACGGCCGCATCATCTTCGTGATCCCGTACCAGGACGATTTCACGCTGATCGGCACCACCGATCGCGACTACGACGGCGACCCCGCCAAGGTGAAGGCGACGCCCGAGGAAATCCAATATCTCTGCACGGCGGCGAGCGAATATCTGGCCAAGCCGGTGACGCCGGACCAGGTGGTCTGGACCTATTCCGGCGTGCGGCCGCTCTATGACGACGGCGCCAGCGAGGCCAAGGCTGCCACCCGCGACTACGTGTTCGAGCTCGACACGCCGGGCGGGGCGCCGCTGCTGTCGATCTATGGCGGCAAGATCACGACCTACCGCCGCCTCGCCGAAGAGGCGCTGGAGCGGCTTGCGCCCTATCTGCGCAGCGCAAAGGCGCGCGAGGGCTGGACCGGCAAATGGCCGCTGCCCGGCGGCGACATGAACGTCTCCGACATCGACGGACTCATCGCCGAGCTCCAGCGTGGCTATCCCTTCCTCAGCCACGAGCATGCGCGGCGTCTCGCCCGCGCCTATGGCACGAGGGCTGCCAAATTGCTCGGCGATGCGAAATCGGCGGCCGATCTCGGCCAGTCCTTTGGCGCGACGCTGACCGAGCGCGAGGTTCGCTATCTCATGGCCAATGAATGGGCCGTGACTGCCGAAGACGTGGTTTGGCGCCGTTCCAAGCTCGGCCTGCGACTATCTGCCGATGAGATCGCCGTGCTTGACGACTGGATCAGGACCCGTGCCGTGCCGCAAAGTCCCCTGCTCGAAGCAGGAGGACGCCCATGACCGTGACGCTCGATCATGTGACCCGGACTGTCGAGGGCGTCCCGCACATCCGCGACGTCTCGTTGACGCTGGAAAGCGGAACGCTCAACGTGCTGCTCGGGCCGACGCTGTCCGGCAAGACCTCGATCATGCGGCTGCTCGCCGGGCTCGACAAGCCGACCACGGGCAAGGTGGTGGTGAACGGCAAGGACGTCACCGGCGCCGACGTACGCCAGCGTTCGGTCGCGATGGTCTACCAGCAGTTCATCAACTATCCGTCGCTGACGGTCTACGAGAACATCGCCTCGCCGCTGCGCGTGCAGGGCAAGCCGCGCGACGAGATCGAGGCGCGCGTCGCGGAGGCGGCAAAATTGCTGCGGCTCGAGCCGTTCCTGAAGCGCACGCCGCTTCAGCTCTCCGGCGGCCAGCAGCAGCGCACCGCGATCGCGCGCGCGCTGGTCAAGGGCGCCGATCTGGTGCTGCTCGACGAGCCGCTCGCCAATCTCGATTACAAGCTGCGCGAGGAGCTGCGCGCCGAATTGCCGCGCATCTTCGAGGCATCGGGCGCGATCTTCGTCTATGCCACAACCGAGCCGACCGAGGCGCTTTTGCTCGGCGGCAACACGGTGTGCATGTGGGAAGGCGAGGCGCTGCAGATGGGGGAGACCGCCAACGTCTACCGCCGCCCACAGACGCTGCGCGTCGCCCAGGTGTTCTCCGATCCGCCGCTCAACCTGGTCGGCATCGAGAAGAAGAATGGCTCCGTGCAATATGCCGGCGGCACGGCGTCGCCGGCCTCCGGTCTCTATTCGGGACTTGCCGACGGCGCCTACCGCGTCGGCTTTCGCGCGCATCAGCTTGCGCTCGCCAATGGCGAGGCCGATCGCCACGCCTTCCATGCCACGGTGACGGTGACCGAGATCACCGGTTCGGAGAGTTTCGTGCATCTGACCCGCGACGGATCGAACTGGGTGGCGGTGCTGCATGGCGTGCACGAGTTCGAGCCCGGCCAGACGCTCGACGCCGTGCTCGATCCCAACAACGTCTTCGTGTTCGACGCGGCGGATCGCCTCGTTGCGGCACCGAGCTCCTGAGGAGATGCGCCATGGCCCGCATTGACCTCGTCGATCTCGCTCACTCCTACGGCGGCAATGCCGCGCCGCAGGAGACTTTCGCGCTGAAGCCGGTGACCATGACCTGGCGGCAGGGCGGTGCCTACGCGCTGCTCGGCCCGAGCGGCTGCGGCAAGACCACGCTGCTCAACGTCATCTCCGGCATCATCACGCCGTCGCGGGGGAAAATCCTGTTCGACGGTGTCGACATCACGCCGTTGTCGACGCAGAAGCGCAACATCGCCCAGGTGTTCCAGTTCCCGGTGATCTACGACACCATGACGGTGGGGCAGAACCTGGCGTTTCCGCTCAAGAACCGCGGCGTGCCGAAGGCCGAGATCGACAAGCGCGTCGCCGAGATCGGTCGCCTGCTCGATCTCGAGCCCTATCTGAATCGCAAGGCCACGCGCCTCACGGCCGACGCCAAGCAGAAGATCTCGCTCGGCCGCGGCCTCGTCCGTTCCGACGTCGCCGCCGTGCTGTTCGACGAGCCGCTGACGGTGATCGATCCCGAGCTGAAATGGCAGCTCCGCTCCAAGCTGAAGGCGCTGCATCGCGAGCTCGACCTCACGATGATCTATGTCACCCACGACCAGACCGAGGCGCTGACCTTCGCCGACACCGTCGTCGTCATGCATGACGGCCGTGTCGTGCAGAGCGGCACACCGGCCGAGCTGTTCGACAAGCCGGCGCACACCTTCGTCGGCTATTTCATCGGCTCGCCCGGCATGAACATCCTGCCGGCCGAGGTGAGGGGGCGCGAGGCCAGGATCGGCGGCCACGTCATCGCGCTCAACCGCGCTTACGACAACCTCCCGGCTGGCGCGAAGATCGAGATCGGCGTCCGTCCGGAATTCGTCGAGGTCGTCGCGCCCGCGCCCGGCCTGCTCACGGCGAAGATCGAGCGCCTCGACGATCTCGGTCGCATCCGCTTTGCCCGCGCGCGCTTCGGTGACGCCAAGCTCGCAGCGCGCGCGCCGGCCGGTTTCACCAGCTCCGACGGCAATGCCGGGCTGAAATTCGATTCGTCCCACGTCCACGTCTACGCCGACAGCCTTCTGGTGGAGGGAGCCGCCTGATGGACAAGACCGTCAACCAAAAAGCCTGGTTCCTGGTGCTGCCGGTGTTCCTGGTGGTGGCCTTCTCGGCGGTGCTGCCGCTGATGACGGTCGTGAACTATTCGATGCAGGACACCTTCGGTAACAACCAGTTCTTCTGGAACGGGGTCGGCTGGTTCAAGGAATTGCTCGATCCCTCGACCGATCTCGGCGGCCGCTTCCTCGCCTCGCTCGGCCGCAATCTGTTCTTCTCGATGGTGATCCTCGCGATCGAGGTGCCGCTCGGCATCGTCGTCGCGCTGTCGATGCCGCGCCAGGGCTGGACGGTTGCGGCCTGCCTCGTGATCCTCGCGCTGCCGCTCCTGATTCCGTGGAACGTGGTGGGCACGATCTGGCAGATCTTCGGCCGGCCCGACATCGGCCTGCTCGGCTATGTGCTCAACCACATCGGCCTCGACTACAATTACGTCTCCAACGACATCGACGCCTGGGTCACCGTCATCGTGATGGACGTCTGGCATTGGACCAGCCTCGTCGCGCTGCTCTGCTATGCCGGCCTGAAGTCGATTCCCGAAGCCTATTACCAGGCCGCCCAGATCGACGGCGCCTCGCGCTGGGCCGTGTTCAAGGCGATCCAGCTGCCGAAGATGAACCGCGTGCTCTTGATCGCGGTGCTGCTGCGCTTCATGGACAGCTTCATGATCTACACCGAGCCGTTCGTCGTCACCGGCGGCGGGCCCGGCAACTCCACCACCTTCGTGTCGATCGAGCTCGTCAAGATCGCGCTCGGCCAGTTCGACCTCGGCAAGGCCGCGGCGCTGTCGCTGGTCTACAACCTCATCATCCTGATCGTCTGCTGGATCTTCTACACCGTCATGACCAATGCGGGCGCCGAGCGGAAGCCCCAGGAAGGAGCCGCGTGATGCATTCGATTCCCGGCCGCCGCCTTATCATGGGGTTGTTCCTGATCTTCCTGCTGTTGCCGATCTACTGGCTCGTCAACATGAGCTTCAAGACCAACGCCGAGATCGTCTCGTCGATGACGCTGTGGCCGCACACCCCGACGCTGCAGCACTACAAGCGCATCTTCACCGACGAGAGCTGGTATTCCGGCTACATCAACTCGCTGGAATACGTCGTCCTCAACACCATCATCTCGATCTCGGTGGCGCTGCCGGCGGCCTACGCGTTCTCGCGCTACCGCTTCCTGGGCGACAAGCATCTGTTTTTCTGGCTGCTGTCGAACCGCATGGCGCCCGCCGCGGTCTATGCGCTGCCGTTCTTCAACCTCTATTCGGCGATCGGCCTGTTCGACACGCCATGGGCCGTTGCGCTGGCGCACTGTATCTTCAACGTCCCGCTGGCAGTCTGGATCCTCGAAGGCTTCGTCTCCGGCGTGCCGCGCGAGATCGACGAGACGGCCTTCCTGGACGGCTATTCCTTTCCGCGCTTCTTCATCAAGATCCTGGTGCCGCTCATCGCCAGCGGTATCGGCGTTGCCGCCTTCTTCTGTTTCATGTTCTCCTGGGTCGAGTTGCTGCTGGCGCGCACGCTGACCTCGGTGTCGGCCAAGCCGATCGCTGCGATCATGACGCGGACTGTGTCGGCCGCCGGCATGGATTGGGGCCTCCTGGCTGCCGCCGGCGTGCTCACCATCATCCCGGGCGCGCTCGTGATCTGGTTCGTCCGCAATTACATTGCGAGCGGTTTCGCGCTCGGTCGCGTGTAGGGAGGCATCAAATGGAATCCATCGCATGGATGGCCTGGACGTTGCCGACGGCGATCTTCTTCGCCGCGCTGGCCAGTACGCTGGCCGTGATGACATGGCTTGCGGCGGTCTATCCCGAGGCAGAGCGGGTCGGCGTGCTGCGTATCCCGACCACGCGCGGCGATCGTCTGTTCATCTCGCTGATCACCGCCGCCGTCATCCACCTGTTGTGGATTGCCTTCGTCGGCACCGACGCGCTCGCCACGCTGCCGATTGGCGAGGATGGTCTTGAGGTTTCGAGCCTGTGGCTCGCTAGTGGAATTTCGCTCGCCACGGCTGTGCTCATTTTCCGCACGGTCTGACGCTGGCGAAGGGACGGCCAGATCCGGGATCTAACCCGGGCCTGTAAAAAGTTTGTCGCTGCAACGGAGGAACAACATGCGACAGTTTAGGAGAAGGAAAGGTCCATTGACCAAGAGCAGTTTTCTGACCATGTCGAGCGCTGCCGCGATTGTTGCGGTCTCGCTCGCCGTCTCGGGACCGGTTCGCGCCGCCGACGAGGCCGTGATCCAGAAGTGGATTGCGGAATTCCAGCCCTCGACCTTGTCGAAGGAGGACCAGAAGAAGGAGCTGGAGTGGTTCGCCAAGGCCGCCGAGCCCTTCAAGGGCATGGAGATCAACGTCGTCTCCGAGACCATCACGACCCACGAATACGAATCGCAGACGCTGGCCAAGGCGTTCTCCGAGCTTACCGGCATCAAGCTCAAGCACGACATCATCCAGGAAGGTGACGTCGTCGAGAAGCTGCAGACCCAGATGCAGTCCGGCAAGAACGTGTATGACGGCTGGATCAACGACTCCGACCTGATCGGCACGCATTTCCGCTACGGCCAGACCATCGCGCTGTCGGATTACATGACCGGCGAGGGCAAGGACGTCACCGACCCCATGCTCGACGTCAACGACTTCATCGGCAAGTCGTTCGGCACCGCGCCCGACGGCAAGCTCTACCAGCTGCCCGACCAGCAGTTCGCCAACCTCTACTGGTTCCGCTACGACTGGTTCACCAACCCCGAATACAAGGCCAAGTTCAAGGCCAAGTACGGCTACGAGCTGGGCGTGCCCGTGAACTGGTCCGCCTATGAGGACATCGCCGAGTTCTTCACCAACGACATCAAGGAGATCAACGGCGTCAAGGTCTACGGCCATATGGACTATGGCAAGAAGGACCCCTCGCTCGGATGGCGCTTCACCGACGCCTGGCTGTCGATGGCCGGCAACGGCGACAAGGGCATTCCGAACGGTCTGCCCGTCGACGAATGGGGCATCCGCATGGAAGGCTGCCGTCCGGTCGGCTCGTCGATCGAGCGCGGCGGCGATACCAACGGTCCGGCCGCGGTCTACTCGATCACCAAATATCTCGAGTGGATGAAGAAGTATGCTCCGCCGCAGGCCCAGGGCATGACCTTCTCCGAGTCGGGTCCGGTGCCGGCGCAGGGCAACATCGCCCAGCAGATGTTCTGGTACACCGCCTTCACCGCCGACATGGTGAAGCCGGGCATCGCCGTGATGAACGCGGACGGTACGCCGAAGTGGCGTATGGCTCCCTCGCCGCACGGCGCGTACTGGAAGGACGGCATGAAGCTCGGCTACCAGGATGCCGGCTCGCTCACGCTGCTCAAGTCGACCCCGGCGGATCGCCGCAAGGCGGCCTGGCTCTATCTGCAGTTCATCGTCTCCAAGACGGTGTCGCTGAAGAAGAGCCATGTCGGTCTCACCTTCATCCGTGAATCCGACATCTGGGACAAGTCGTTCACCGAGCGTGCGCCGAAGCTCGGCGGTCTGATCGAGTTCTACCGCTCGCCCGCGCGCGTGCAGTGGACCCCGACCGGCAACAACGTGCCCGACTATCCGAAGCTCGCGCAGCTGTGGTGGCAGAACATCGGCGATGCGTCGTCCGGTGCGAAGACGCCGCAACAGGCGATGGACGCCCTTGCGGCCGCTCAGGACTCCGTCATGGAGCGCCTGGAGAAGTCCGGCGTGCAGGGCGCCTGCGGTCCGAAGCTCCACAAGAAGGAGAAGCCGGAGTACTGGTTCGCGAAGGCCGAGAAAGACGGCACCATCGCGCCCCAGCGCAAGCTCGCCAACGAGAAGCCGAAGGGCGAGACGGTCGACTACGACACCCTGATCAAGTCGTGGCCGGCAACTCCCCCGAAGCGCGCGGAAGCGAAGTGACGTCGTAGACGTCATGGCCGGGCAGAAGCGCGAAGCGCGTCTTCGCGAAGATGACCCGGCCATCCATCCAAACGCAAAAGGCCGGGAGCGATCCCGGCCTTTTTGCTTTTACTGAGCCCGACTGCTTCTGCGTCGTCATTGCGAGCGAAGCGAAGCAATCCAGGATCTTTCCGCTGCGGCAGTCTGGATTGCTTCGTCGCAAGAGCTCCTCGCAATGACGGAGGAGGGAGTGGATCACTCCGCCGGCTCGGCCGCCAGGGTCGGGTAGTCCGTGTAGCCCTTCGCGCCGCCGCCGTAGAAGGTGTTCTTGTCCCAGTCGTTCAGGGGCGCGCCCTGCTTCAGCCGCTCGACGAGGTCGGGGTTGGAGATGAACGGCTTGCCGAAGGCGATCAGATCGGCTGCGTTCGCCTCCAGCACCTTGGTGGCGAGATCGAAATCATAGCCGTTGTTGGCGACGTAGGCGCCGGAGAAGCGCTTGCGCAACGACCAGTAGTCGAACGGCGCGAAGTCGCGCGGCCCGCCCGTGGCGCCTTCGACGACATGGAGATAGACCAGCTTCAGCGCGCTGAGACCGTCGACGATGTG